>NZ_JAIQWX010000102.1 GCF_020164475.1 Pseudomonas sp. REP124
GCAAGCCCCCTCGCCACAGGTGTGTGCCTGGCTTAACTGACTGGCGTTAGGACTTACCTCAAGAAGACAGGTAAGAAGAACGGGTCAGGCCCAGACGCAAGGCATCGAGGAACTGCGTGCGCTCGGTGGCGCTGATGCGGGCACTGGCGCACTTGTCGCGGTAGTGGGTCATCAGCTCTTCGGGCGACAGGTGCACGTAGCGCAGCATGTCTTCGATGGTGTCGTGTGTCTCGATGCCGGCGTGGTACACGCTGCCATCGGCGTTCTGGTAGATGTTCACCGAGTCGGTGTCACCGAACAGGTTGTGCATGTCGCCAAGAATTTCCTGGTAGGCACCGACCAGGAACACGCCCAGCAGGTAATCCTCACCTTCGTTCAGCGCGTGCACCGGCAGGCTGGTTTCGATGCTCTGCTCGTCGACGTACTGGTTGATCTTGCCGTCGGAGTCGCAGGTCAAATCCTGCAGCACCGCGCGGCGCAGCGGCTCTTCGTCGAGACGGTGCAGCGGGATGATCGGCAATACCTGATCGATGGCCCAGGTGTCCGGCAGGCTCTGGAATACCGAGAAGTTGCAGATGTACTTGTCGGCCAGCTTGTCGTTGAGTTCGTCCAGCACCTGACGGTGGGAACGCTGACGCGCCTTCAGCGAGTTGTGCAGGCGACGGCACACGGCGAAGTAGCACTGCTCGGCCAGGGCCTTTTCGGCCAGGGTCAGCTTGCCATCGGCGTACTGGGCGGCGACATCGCTCATGTAGTGCGTGGCGCGCCAGTAGGTTTCGGTGACCATCTCGATGTCGGTCGGACCCAGCAGGTCCACCAGCCACTGCACGGTTTCCGGCAGCGCTTCCTTGTTCTCGATCTGCGGCACGTCGTCGTTGTGACGCTCGACGTCGGTCACCTGGATCACCAGCATCGCGTGGTGCGCGGTCAGGGAACGGCCGCTCTCGGAGAAGATGTTCGGATGCGGCAGGCTCTGAGCATCGCAGAACTCCTTGAGCATGCCGACCACGACACCGGCGTAATCGTCCATGTCGTAGTTGATCGAACTGGCGTTACGCGAATGCGTACCGTCGTAGTCCACGCCAAGGCCGCCGCCGACGTCGATGTGGTCCACCGGCAGACCGAGGTTGCGCAGTTCGCCGTAGTAACGGATCGCTTCCTTGAAGCCGTGCTGGTAGTCCGCCAGGTTGGCGATCTGCGAGCCCATGTGGAAGTGCAACAGGCGAATGCCCTGATCC
Organism: Pseudomonas sp. REP124; assembly: GCF_020164475.1. Taxonomy (GTDB): domain Bacteria; phylum Pseudomonadota; class Gammaproteobacteria; order Pseudomonadales; family Pseudomonadaceae; genus Aquipseudomonas. The sequence goes on from NZ_JAIQWX010000102.1 coordinate 1,239, forward strand.
AGGCCGGCAGCGCGGAAACGCTCGACCACCGACAGCAACTGCGCCGCCGACAGACCGAACTTGGATTTCTCGCCACCGGTGTCCGCCCACTTCGACGACGCCAGCGACGACAGGCGCACCCGCAGGCCGACCTGTGGCTTGACCTTCAGCGAAGCCGCTTCTTCGATCACCAGGCCGACTTCGGATTCTTTCTCGATCACGATGAACACGTTGTGGCCGAGTTTCTGGCCCATCAGCGCCAGGCGGATGAACTCGCGGTCCTTGTAACCGTTGCAGACGATGGTGCCGCCCTTCGGCGCCAGTGCCAGCACCGCCAGCAATTCAGGCTTGGAGCCGGCTTCCAGACCGATGGAGACGTTCTGGGTGGCGATGATGTTCTCGATCACCGCTTCCTGCTGGTTGACCTTGATCGGGTACAGCGCGGTGTACTTGCTCTGGTATTCCAGGCGCTCGATGTTGGCGTCGAATGCACCGGTCAGCTGACGCACGCGGTCTTGCAGGATGTCGGGAAAACGTACCAGCAGCGGCAAGGACAGGCCGCTCTTGCGCAGCTGGTCGACTTGCTCGAACAGGTCGATGGGCGAGCTGTTCGGACCGTTCGGACGAACTTCGACGCGACCGGCGTCATTGATCGCGAAATATCCGGCCCCCCAATGGCGAATCCCGTAAACACTGCGGCTGTCCGCAACTGTCCATTGGCTGCCATCGTCTTTGCGTGTGCGTCGTACGGACATCGAAGTCCCCTATAAAGAAGTCATAGTGCGTGGCCTGGATTTCAGGCCGGCGCAGTCTAAAGAATGAAAATGACGGTTCGTCAACGAGGGGGTAGACCCCGTCGACCGCTACGAGTTTAGAAACCGGTCATGAACAGGCTCTGTGAAAACCATGGTGACGACGCCGGGCCTTGAGGTTTCAGGACCGGATCAAGCCACAGGTGGTTTTCACAGAGGCTGCTAGCCGCCGGATTTCTTCGCTTTGAAACCGAGCTTGATCAGTTCAGCCAAGAGTAGCTCGACATGATCGCCCTGGATTTCGATGACACCGTCTTTCAGCGCCCCACCGGTGCCACAACGTTTCTTCAACGTGGCAGCCAGGTCCTTGAGGTCGTCTGCGGCCAGCGGCACGCCGGTGATGGTGGTCACCGTCTTGCCGCCACGGCCCTTGCTTTCGCGACGCACGCGGGCAATGCCGTCGCCGGCCGGGATAACGGTCTGTTTGCAGATGCAGGCGTCCACCGGTTTACTGCATTCCGGGCAATGACGACCTGCGTCGGTGGAAAATACCAGGCCGCCCAGGGCGGCGAAGGATGCGGCTTTTTTGGCCACCGGCAATCCTCTATGGGAGGACAAAGACTGGTCGCAGCACTTGGGCAAGGCTATCGACCGCGAAGCCCCACTCAGGCAGGGGCAGCGCTACTGCAACGGTTTGCTTTTTGTAGGAGCGAGCACGCTCGCGATGGTGGCCGGAACAACGAAGGGTGTCAGGTGCCCCGCGTCATCGTTGACGACCATCGCGAGCATGCTCGCTCCTACAGGTAAGGCAATGCCGTTACAGCTTGAAAAGGTCGCGCAGTGTAACGGCAAAAACGCCGATTGCTAAGAGCCAATCGGCGCCAATTTATAGCGCTTATGCGACGTCTTCGCCGCGAGAGCGCAGATAGCGTTTCAACGCGGCCAGAGAGTCCGGGCAATAAGGCTTTTCCTCGATTTCCCGCAGCACTTGTTCAACCGGTAAAAAGCGCGCTTCCAGCACTTCTTCCGGCTGCAAAATCAACGGGCCATCCCACACCGCCGAAAACGCCGAACACCAGAGGCGATTGCCGGTGTCTTCGAAGAAAAAATGGTCATGGGCGGTCAGCTCGACGCCGCTCACCCCCAGTTCCTCTTCCAGCTCCCGGGCCGCCGACTCGGCGTAGGTTTCGGTGGCGAGCACCATGCCGCCCGCCGCCACGTCCCAGTAACCGGGATAGATCGCCTTGCTAAGGGTCCGCCGGTGCACGCAAAGCTCACCGGCGGAATTGAACAACATGATGTAAGTGCCCCGCCCGATCAGTCCGCGCTCGCGCAGGTCGGAGCGCACAAGGGCGCCGAGCAGGTTGTCCTGCTCGTCGACCCAGGCGATCTGCTCGGCGTCGGACGCCGCCCGATGGGCCGCTTCGCGCAGGTTGTCGATGGAACTGTCGACCATGACTCAGCCCTGATTCAACAGTTGACGCAAATCGATCACCGCCGCGTTGGCCCGGGAAATGTAGTTGGCCATGACCAGCGAGTGGTTGGCCAGCACGCCGAAGCCGCTGCCGTTGAGGATCATCGGGCTCCACACCGGCTCCTGCGACGCCTCCAGCTCACGAATGATCTGGCGCACGCTGACCGTGGCGTTCTTCTTGGCCAGCACATCGGCGAAGTCGACTTCGATGGCGCGCAGCAGGTGCGACAGGGCCCAGGCTTGGCCGCGAGCTTCATAGAACACATTGTCGATCTGCATCCATGGGGTTTCGACGATTTCTTCGTCAACCTGGGGTGCGACGCCCGGCGTCACGGCTTCGGTTTTCAATGCGGTGTTGAGTTTGACCCGGCCAACACTGGCCGACAGCCGTTGTGACAGCGAGCCCAGGCGCGTGCCGACATCACCCAGCCAGTTGTTCAGGTTGTCGGCGCGGGCATAGAACAGTGCGGTTTTCTGGTTCGGATCGGACAGGCGATTCTGATAGCGGGTCAGAGAGTTGATGCCTTCCTGGAACTCGGACTCGCTGGACGGCAGCATCCAGCTCTTGTTGTCGAAGTTGAAACGCGGTTCGGCCTTGGCCAGATCGGCGTCTTCGGTCGATTGCGATTGCGAACGGGCGAAGTCCTTGCGCATCGCGCGGCTCAGGTCACGCACCTGTACCAGCACGCCGTATTCCCAGCTCGGCATGTTGTCCATCCACAGGCCCGGCGGGAAACGGTCATTGGAAATGTAACCGCCCGGCTTGTTCAGCAGGGTCCCGGCAACGGTCTTGAGAGTTTCGACAGTGGTATAGCCGACCACCATCTGCTTGCCTTCTTTCTCGGCCGCCATCTGCGCGTTCTGCTGCACCGGGAACAGCGCAGGTTCTTCGCTCCAGTACCAGCCCAGCGCAATCGTCACCAGCAGGTAGATACCGACCAACGTGGCCAGCGCCCGGCTGAACACCAGGCCGCCCAGGTAACTGCGGGTAGCCGATTTCGGTTCGGCGGCACGTTCGGGCGCGCTACCGGCGCGGTTCTTCCAGTCCAGCATGGCGATTTCCTTTCAAGCTCTTGGGTTCAACGGTTCGACCACAACCATACAACAACGTGCCTTTGCCCGGCACCCGCCGTTGAGTTCATGTCGGAAATAAGCTTGTGGATGGCTATAAACAGACCACGCCGCCTCACGCATCTAGGGGAATCCCCTAGACCCTTACACGAAAGGTCGCGGCTCGTTTAACGCTGGCACACCATCAGAGACCAAGGCCCATCATCTACGCCGAATCCGATGCATACCCACTAAGGAAAACCCTGAAAGCCCCGCCCCACGGGCCTCAAGCGCGAACAATCAGCCAATTCCAGACCGACCGGTCACAAACTGAATGCAGTCACTCAGCAGAATATTGGCGTCTGCTACTCATCCAATCGAAAAGAGATGCTAGCATAGAGCCACCAGTCGACCTCAGCGTGCCCCCTAACTAGTAGTCAGGATATGACCGAGCCAGAAGATCCCAGCCGCGAGCGCCTCAAGCACCACTTTGCCCAGCGGGTAATTCATCAGGCACGTCAGATACTTGAGATATGGCAGCGCCTGCAACGCAGCGAGTGGTCGACCAACGATCTGTCGGAACTGAGCGAGGCCAACCTGCGCCTGCTGCGTTTCGCCGAGCGCTTCGAACAGCCGGAACACATTAAACTGGCGCGCCAGATCACCCTGTCGCTGGAGGCGGTCGACGCCAACCGCGGGCGCCTGAGCAGCGGCCTGATCACCGACCTCAACCGTTTGATGCAGCGTCTGTCGCGTACCGGCCTGCGCCACGGTGATCAGCTCGATCAGACCTTCCTGCCGCCACTGCGCAAGCCGATCTACGTGATGCTGCAGGATCACGACCGCGCCGAGCGCCTGGCCAAGCAACTGGAATTCTTCGGTCTCAGCGCCCAATCCCTGGACAGCGTGGCGGCGTTTCGCTCCTCGATGGTCGAACGCCTGCCGGCGGCGATCGTCATGGACGTGGACTTCAGCGGCCCCGGCATCGGCCTGAAACTGGCCGCCGAAGCCCAGGAAGGCCTCGACCAGCGTATGCCGCTGCTGTTCTTCAGTCTGCACGAGACCGACACCCCGACCCGCCTGGCTGCGGTGCGCGCCGGTGGCCAGGAGTTCCTCACCGGCACCCTCGAAGCGTCGAGCCTGCTGGAGAAAATCGAGGTCCTGACCAACGTCGCCCAGTACGAACCCTATAAAGTGCTGATCATCGACGACTCCCGCGCCCAGGCCCTGCACACCGAGCGCCTCCTTAATAGTGCCGGCATCGTCACCCGCACCCTGATCGAGCCGATCCAGGCCATGGCCGAGCTGGCGGACTTCCAGCCGGACCTGATCATCCTCGACATGTACATGCCGGCCTGCACCGGCACCGAACTGGCCAAAGTGATCCGCCACAACGACCGCTATGTCAGCGTGCCGATCATCTACCTGTCGGCCGAAGACGATCTGGACAAGCAGCTCGATGCCATGAGCGAAGGCGGCGACGACTTCCTGACCAAGCCGATCAAACCCCGGCACCTGATCACCACCGTGCGCAACCGGGCGGCGCGGGCGCGCAATCTGAATTCGCGAATGGTGCGCGACAGCCTCACCGGCCTGTACAACCACACCCACATCCTGCAATTGCTCGAGGATTGTTCGTTCCGCGCCCGCCGCGAAAACAAGCCTTTGAGCTTTGCAATGCTCGACATCGACCACTTCAAACGGGTCAATGACAGCCACGGCCACCCCATGGGCGACCGGGTGATCAAGAGCCTGGCGCTGTTTCTCAAGCAGCGCCTGCGCAAGACCGACTTCATCGGTCGCTACGGTGGCGAAGAGTTCGCCATCGTCATGCCCGACACCGACCTGGAAGCGGCGCACAAGGTGCTGGATGAAATCCGTCAGCGTTTCGCCGAGATCCACTACCCCGCGCAACCCGAGGATCTGTGGTGCACCTTCAGCGCCGGCGTGGTGGAAATGTCTGACGACACCGACAGCCTGCTGATGGCGAGCCAGGCGGACGAGGCGCTGTATCGCGCGAAAGCGGCCGGACGCAATCGCGTTCAGGCCGTGCACGCGTCAAAGCAAAGTGCCACTTTTTCATCCCAATCGACCCATTCCGTCATAACCGTGTAACAGAATCGCAATAAATTCAGGCGCTTACCGTTTCGCCACTGGTAGTCCCGCGATGCGCCTGAAGCTGCTGACCAATTTCAATACCCTCCTTTTAGTCGCCGTGTGCGTGGCCCTTGGCGCCACACTCTGGTGGTCGCAAAAAGCCCTTGAGCGACCCTATCTATTAATGGAGCGCTACCTGGGCCTGTCCCAGCAGTTTCAGAATGATGTGGCGCGCAACGTCGAGGATTACCTGGCCAGCGGCGATGCCCTGCGTCTGAGCAGCGCCAGCCAGGCGATCGACAACCTGCAGAAGGAACTCGGCGAACTGCCGCCGGCGCTGGCCGAAACCCTGCGCCCGAGCCTGTCGAACCTCAACGATTTCAGCAAAACCGACTTGCTCGCCGCCGGCAAACTCGCGGGCGATCCGCAGGCCCTGCTGCTGCAAGCAGAACGCGAATTGGGCGCCAGCCTCGACCAACTCAGCCAGTACGCCAGCGGCAACGCGGCGTACCTGACACCCCTGCTCGCCGCGGCCCAGCATCTGGGCAAACTGTCCCTGGCCCGGGACAAGCTGGTGAGCAGCGGACGCAGTGAACTGGCGGCCGATGTCGAGCGTGAAGTCGGCAACATCCGCGCCCAGGCCAGCCAGCTGGATGCCCTGCCATTGCTCGGCGTGACGGTCAGCAACGAATCGAACACCGATGACTTCGCCGCGATGATGGGGCTGGAAAACACCGAGAAAGCCGCGACCGAAGACGCTGGTGTGGGCTTCAAACGCGAGCTCAACAGCTTGCTAACCCGCTACCCCGCTGAACTGGCGCGCACCCGTGACCAGATCCAGAAACGCGCTGACCTGAGCGCCGCGACCCACCTGAAAATCGCCGACGTGCAACAGGCCATCGCCGGCCTGGAGCCGGTGGTACGGGCCCAGCACGGGCAGATCCAGGGCGAGGTGCGCCTGATGCAGGGAGTAATGATCGGCCTGATCCTGCTGATCGCCCTGCTTATCGACACCCTGCAACGCAAGCTCGCCCGGACCCTGACCAATCTCGCCCCGGCCCTTTCGACCTGGGCCGAAGGCGACTTCAGCCGCGACATCCAGCTGGGCAAGACCAACCGCGAACTGCATGACATAGAAGCCTCGCTCAATCGTCTGCGCGCCTATCTGGTGGATCTGGTGGGCACCATTCGCCTGAACGCCGAGCAGGTCGCGGACAGCAGCCGCACGCTGGCCGAGCTGAGCAACGACCTGCACAGCGGCGCTGAACATCAGGCCGGTGACACGGCGCTGATCCGCGATTCGCTGGGCGAACTGGAAGCGACCATCCAGCAAGTCGCCGGCGATGCCAGCCAGGCCGCTGACGCCAGTCGCCATGCGGGGCTGGCGGTGGAACACGGGCAGAAAGTCATCGGCCAGAGCCTGACCGGGCTGCATGCGCTGGTGGATGAAGTCCAGGGCAACGCACAGATGATCGAGCATCTGGCACAAGAGTCGGCGACCATCGGCGGTGTACTGACGGTGATCCGCTCGATTGCCGACCAGACCAACCTGCTGGCGCTCAATGCCGCCATCGAAGCCGCGCGCGCAGGAGAAATGGGTCGCGGGTTTGCCGTGGTCGCCGAGGAAGTCCGCTCGCTGGCCATGCGCACCGCTGGCGCCACGGCGGAAATCCAGACCCTGATCGCCGGGCTGCAGTCGGCGGCGCGACAGTCGGTCGAAGGCATGCGCGCCCAGGTCGAACACGCCGAAGCCACCGCCAATCAGGCCCAGGCGGCCGATGGCGCGCTGGATGAAATCGTCGGGGCGATCCAGACCATTTCCGACACTGCGGTGCGTATCGCCGATGTCACCGCGCAGCAGAGCGGCGCGGTCAGTGAGATTCGCGATCACAGCGAGCGGATTCATCAGTTGGGTGGGGATAACTTGCTGCGTATTGGTGAAGGGCGGGAACAGGGGGAGAATCTGCTGGTGTTGGGTGGGCGCTTGCATACGGCCGTTCAGGCCTTCCGCGTCTAACGCCTCCCGCGTAGATCCATGTTTCGTGGGCTCAGCTATGATGGCTCCAAGCCCCATACGCGAGACCGTCATGCGCCGCTTGCTCTGCCTGCTGCTTCTAGTGTTCGCCCTGCCGGTCGCAGCCACCGGCCTGCTGGAGAGCCGGCCCAGCGCTACCCTGGGGTCGATCAACAACAGCGCCGACTTTCTGCCTGTCCGCGAAGCCTTCAAGTTGAGCCTGGTGGACAGCACGCCGCAATCGATAAAGCTGCGCTTCATCGCCACCGAGGGTTATTACCTCTACCGTCATCGCCTTCAATTCCGCGCCGATCCAGCGGATGTCGGCCTCGGCCCGGCGCAACTGCCAAAGGGCGAACAGAAGCACGACGAGTACTTCGGCGATGTCGAGGTCTACCACGGCATTCTCGATGTGGAACTGCCGCGCACCGATCAGCGGGCATTCACCCTCGCCGTGACCTATCAGGGTTGCGCGGACAAAGGCCTGTGTTATCCCCCGGAAACCGAACACCTGACGATCGATGGCAATGGCACAAGCACGGTGGTTCATGACTGGGGCTGGCGCGAATTGGCGCTGTTTTTTCTCGCAGGCCTGGGCCTGACTTTTACCCCATGCGTACTGCCGATGCTGCCGATTCTTTCCGGCGTGGTGCTGCGCGGTCAGGTCGGCGGCCTGCGCGGCTTCAATCTGTCCCTCGCTTATGTCCTGCCGATGGCGGCCTGCTTTGCACTGCTCGGTGCCCTTATGGGTCTGTTCGGCGCGCAACTCAATTTGCAGGCGAGACTGCAATCGGCCTGGGTGCTGGTGCCGTTCGCGATGTTCTTTGCGCTGTTTGCCCTGGCGATGTTCGGCGTCTTCGAACTCAAGCTGCCGCAGGTGATCAGCAGCCGGCTGGATCGTATCGCCGGCCGCACCGAAGGTGGTTCGCTGTGGGGTGCGGCGGTGTTGGGCGTGGTGTCCAGCCTGCTGGTTTCGCCCTGCGTCTCAGCGCCATTGGCAGGAGCCTTGCTGTACATCAGCGCCAGCGGTGATGCGCTGGGTGGCGGTTTGAAGCTGTTCATGCTCGGCCTCGGCATGGGCGCGCCGCTGTTGCTGGTGGCGACGGGCGGCGCGGCGTGGCTGCCGAAAAGCGGGCCGTGGCTGGTCTATGTGAAAAACGCGATTGGCATTTTGCTGCTGGGGCTGGCGATCGGATTGCTCAGCCGGGTGCTGCCCGGCCAGATCACCTTGCTGCTGATCGGCTTGCTGGCCGCTGGCGTCGGGTTGTTCCTGGGGGCGCTGGAATTCGTCTACAAACCGCCGAGAAAACGCTTGGGCCAGTTGATGGGCATGTTCCTGCTGTTTTACGCGTTGGCCTGCTGGTACGGCGGCTTCAGCGGCCAGAGCGACCCGTTCAACCCGATCGGCCAGCCGCGGACAGCGGTAGTCGAGGCGTCCGCGTCCGAGACCAGCGCGTGGCAAACCGTCAGCACGGCGCAGGATCTCGACCGCCTGCTCGCCGAAGCCCGCTCATCCGGCAACCCGCTGCTGCTCGACTGGTACGCCGACTGGTGCATCAGCTGCAAAGTCATCGAACGCGAAGTGCTGAATGACGCGATCGTCGTCGAACGGCTCAAAGGCTATCGGCTGGTTCGCTTCGATATCACCGCCAGCAACGCCGAACAACGGGCGTTGCTCGACCGCTACAAACTGTTCGGACCACCGGCGCTGATGTTTTTCGGCAAAGACGGGCTTGAACACGCCGATGTGCGGGTCATCGGCGAAATCAACGCCAGGGACTTCGCCGAACGTGTCGCCAAAGCGAATGACCGGATTTAATCAAGCGGTCATATATTTCGCGCAAACATCGGACATCGTGCTGGCTATTGCAGAGAACTGGACAGTCACAAAGGCTTTGCGGCATAGTCGCCGGGTTCTGACAATTGCTCACCGACAACATGGGAACAACCGATGGCGACGCTACTGGTTCTGCACGGACCCAACCTGAACATGCTTGGCACCCGTGAACCGGGCACCTATGGCGCCACGACACTGGCGCAGATCAACCAGGACCTGGAACGCCGCGCCCGTGAAGCCGGCCACCATCTGATGCACCTGCAGAGCAACGCCGAATATGAATTGATCGACCGTATCCATGCCGCTCGCGGCGAAGGTGTCGACTTCATTCTGATCAACCCGGCAGCTTTTACACATACAAGTGTCGCATTACGTGACGCGCTGCTGGCGGTGAGCATCCCATTCATCGAAGTGCATTTGTCCAACGTGCACAAACGCGAACCTTTCCGCCATCACTCTTACTTCTCCGACGTAGCGGTGGGAGTGATCTGCGGCCTTGGCGCCAGCGGTTATCGGCTGGCCCTGGAGGCCGCGCTAGAACAGCTTCAAATACAGGCAACAGCTTGACCAACAAGCGGTAAACGCCCCTGACCGACCCTTGGGAGTTGATGATTCATGGATATCCGTAAAGTTAAGAAACTGATCGAATTGCTGGAAGAGTCCGGCATCGACGAGCTCGAGATCAAGGAAGGCGAAGAGTCCGTACGCATCAGCCGTAACAGCAAGGCTCCAGCCCAGCAGTACTACGCACCGGCTCCAATGCCTGCTCCAGTTGCTGCACCTGCCGCCGCTCCGGCTGCCGCCCCTGCTGCCGCCGCAGCACCGGCACTGAACGGCACCGTTGCCCGTTCGCCGATGGTAGGTACCTTCTATCGTAAATCCTCGCCAACCTCGCCAGCCTTCGTTGAAGTCGGCCAGACCGTGAAGAAAGGCGACACCCTGTGCATCGTCGAAGCCATGAAGATGATGAACCACATCGAAGCTGAAACCAGCGGCGTGATCGAATCGATCCTCGTTGAAGACGGCCAGCCGGTTGAGTTCGACCAACCGCTGTTCACCATCGTTTGAACCGCGGAGAGCCTTTGATGACTGCGAAGTTGGAAAAAGTTCTGATCGCTAACCGCGGTGAGATCGCCCTGCGGATTCTGCGTGCCTGCAAAGAGATGGGCATCAAGACCGTCGCCGTTTACTCCAAGGCCGACAAAGAGCTGATGCACCTGGGCCTGGCAGACGAATCCGTCTGCATCGGTCCGGCTTCTGCCGCGCAATCCTACCTGCACATCCCGGCCATCATCGCCGCAGCCGAAGTGACCGGCGCTACCGCCATTCACCCAGGCTACGGTTTCCTCGCGGAAAACGCCGACTTCGCCGAACAGGTCGAGAACTCCGGCTTCGCCTTCATCGGTCCGAAAGCCGAAACCATCCGCCTGATGGGCGACAAGGTTTCGGCCAAGCACGCGATGATCGAAGCGGGCGTACCGACCGTTCCAGGTTCCGACGGCCCGCTGCCGGAAGACGAAGAAACCGCTCTGCGCATCGGCCGTGAAGTCGGCTACCCGGTGATCATCAAGGCCGCCGGTGGCGGTGGTGGTCGCGGCATGCGCGTGGTGCACAAGGAAGAAGACCTGATCGCCTCGGCGAAACTGACCCGTTCCGAAGCGGGTGCAGCGTTCGGCAACCCGATGGTCTATCTGGAAAAATTCCTGACCAACCCGCGCCACGTGGAAGTTCAGGTTCTGTCCGACGGCCAGGGCAACGCCATTCACCTGGGCGACCGTGACTGCTCGCTGCAGCGTCGTCACCAGAAAGTTCTCGAAGAAGCGCCGGCACCGGGCATCGACGAGAAGGCTCGCCAGGAAGTCTTCGCCCGCTGCGTCCAGGCGTGCATCGACATCGGTTACCGTGGCGCAGGTACTTTCGAGTTCCTGTACGAAAACGGTCGCTTCTACTTCATCGAGATGAACACTCGTGTCCAGGTAGAGCACCCGGTTTCGGAAATGGTCACCGGCATCGACATCGTCAAGGAGATGCTGAGCATCGCCGCCGGCAACAAGCTGTCGTTCACCCAGGATGACGTGGTCATCCGCGGTCACGCGCTGGAATGCCGGATCAACGCCGAAGACCCGAAAACCTTCATGCCGAGCCCGGGCACGGTCAAGCACTTCCACGCTCCAGGCGGCAACGGCGTTCGCGTCGATTCGCACCTGTACAGTGGTTATGCCGTTCCGCCGAACTACGATTCGTTGATCGGCAAGCTGATCACCTACGGCGCAACCCGTGACGAAGCCATGGCGCGCATGCGCAATGCGCTGGACGAAATCGTGGTCGACGGGATCAAGACCAACATCCCGCTGCACCGCGACCTCACCCGCGACGAAGGCTTCTGCAAAGGGGGCGTGAACATTCACTACCTCGAGCACAAGCTGGCTGGCGAGAAGCACTAAGCTTCAACCGGTATACGACAAAGCCGCCTTCGGGCGGCTTTGTTGTTTCTACACTCCCACAAGATCTGCTTCACTCAGAAGTCGTGTGGTGAATGCGGCTCCCACAAAACCCGCGCGCTCGCGTAAACTTGCGCGTTTCTCGCGGCCCGCCGGCTGCCATCAATATTTTTCAAAGGTGCCCGCCATGCCTTGGCTGCAAGTCCGTCTCGCCATCAGCCCAGAACAAGCCGAAACCTACGAAGACGCTTTCCTTGAAGTGGGCGCCGTGTCGGTGACCTTCATGGACGCCGAAGATCAGCCGATCTTCGAGCCGGAACTCAATACCACCCCGCTCTGGTCGCACACGCATCTGCTGGCCCTGTTCGAGGGTGGCACCGAGGCCGCTCCGGTACTTGCCCATCTGGAATTGCTGACCGGCAGCCCACTGCCCGAGCATCACAGCGAAGTGATCGAAGACCAGGATTGGGAACGCAGCTGGATGGACAACTTCCAACCGATGCGTTTCGGCCAGCGCCTGTGGATCGTGCCGAGCTGGCACGCCGCGCCCGAGCCGGATGCGGTGAATCTGCTTCTGGATCCAGGTCTGGCATTCGGCACCGGCACTCACCCGACCACCGCCCTGTGCCTGGAGTGGCTCGACGGCCAGGACCTCAAGGGCTGCGACGTCCTCGATTTCGGCTGCGGGTCGGGCATTCTCGCGATCGCCGCGCTGTTGCTCGGCGCCAAGCAAGCCGTCGGCACCGACATTGACGTGCAGGCGCTGGAAGCCTCCCGCGACAACGCCGGGCGCAACAATATCGCCGAAGAGCTGTTCCCGTTGTATCTGCCGGAGGACATGCCGCAGGTTCAGGCCGACGTGCTGGTGGCGAACATTCTTGCCGGTCCGCTGGTGTCTCTCGCGCCACAACTGTCCGGCCTGGTCAAATCCGGTGGCCGTCTGGCCCTGTCGGGCATCCTCGCCGAGCAGGGTGACGAGGTCGCCGCGGCCTACGCCAAGGACTTCGACCTGGACCCGATCGCCAATCGCGATGGCTGGGTGCGCATTACAGGCCGTCGGCGCTAGAATGAGCGCCTGCACAAACCGGATCGCCGCATGACCGACAGCTTCGTCACCCAGTGCCCGCATTGCCAAACCAGCTTTCGCGTCAGCCATGCTCAGTTGAGCGTGGCTCGCGGGGTCGTTCGCTGCGGATCCTGTTTGCAGGTCTTCAACGCTGCCAAGCAACTGCTTGAGCAGGCTGGCAAGGAGCCGGTCGCCCCGGTTGTATCGCCCGCCACCACAGCGCCCGCCGCGGAAGCAGCTACCCCCGCCGAACCTCGCGCGATCAGTCAAAAGCAGTGGACGGCGACCGAGCTGGACCTGGACAGCCTCGATCTCGACCAGGAGCTCGCCCGACTCGAACAGCGGGAAATCCAGCCGACCACCGAGTTCGGCCGGCACCGCGAAGACAGCCTCAGCGCCCGTCGCGACAGCGTCGAAAACGATGAAGAACCCTGGGCCTCCGACAGCCTGTTCAGCGAGCCCGCAGCGGACCGCGCGCAAGCGATCAGCGATCGTGATGACCTCGATACGCTCGACGCGCTCGATACCCCAGTGACAGCGGAACCGGAAATCGAGGCGGACAAAAACACTCGCACCGAACCTTCGCTGTCGCTGGAGCCCGTGGAGCTGGACGACGAACCGCAGCCGCCGCAGCTTCGCCTGCATGATCCACTGGATACCCCGCAGCATCACGAACGCCTGTCAGCAACGGCGGTCGTTGAAGCCGACGACGACCTGCCCTCCATCGAACCCCAGCGCAAGCGACGCGAACGCGCCGAGCCTGGGGTTCGCGCCGAAGTCCTGCAGGACCTGACCGACGATCCGCTGCAACTGGACTGGCAGAAACGCCGCTCCCCCTGGGGCCGCCGTTTCTTCTGGCTGGTGCTGATCCTGCTCGGTGCCGGCGCACTGGTCGGCCAGTACGTCGCTTACCACTTCGACGAACTGGCACGCCAGGATCAGTACCGTCCCTGGTTCCAGCAACTGTGCCCGCAAATAGGTTGCACGGTGCCATCGAAGGTCGACATCGCGAAAATCAAGAGCAGCAACCTGGTGGTGCGCAGCCACCCGGATTTCAGCGGCGCCCTGGTGGTCGACGCGATCATTTACAACCGCGCCCCCTTCTCCCAGCCGTTCCCGCTGCTGGAACTGCGCTTTGCCGACCTCAATGGCCATCTGATCGCCAGCCGCCGCTTCAAGCCCGGCGAGTACCTCAACGGCGACCTCGAGGGCATGGTGGAAATGCCACCACAAACCCCGATCCACATCGCGCTGGACATCCTCGACCCCGGCTCCAAGGCGGTCAACTACAGCCTGAGCTTCCACTCCCCCGAGTGAAACGATTAACCGCTGCCATCCTGACGACGGCATCCTGACGCCCCCTGCCCCAACCAAACCGCTGGTAATAACAAAATAACTGTTCAGATTTTGTTCAATTCAGCCTTTATCCGGTCATCGAGAGCGGGTATCATGCCAACCCTTTTTCGAACTCTCATGATCCGGCCCCACAACAGGGAAGTCCTATGTCGGCGGTACGCATCGGTCCATACACATTAACCAACAGCCTGATTCTCGCCCCGATGGCGGGCGTCACTGACCAGCCCTTTCGTCAGCTGTGCAAACGATTGGGCGCCGGGCTAGTAGTCTCGGAAATGGTCACCAGCGACATGAGTTTATGGAACACCCGCAAGTCGCGGATGCGCATGATCCACGAAGGTGATCCCGAGCCACGCTCGGTACAGATCGCCGGTGGCGACGCGCAGATGCTGGCGGATGCCGCTCGAGCCAACGTCGAGCTGGGCGCACAGATTATTGATATCAACATGGGCTGCCCGGCAAAGAAAGTCTGCAACAAGGCCGCCGGCTCCGCCCTGCTGAAGGATGAAGCACTGGTAACCGAGATCCTGCAGGCCGTCATGGCTGCGGTCGATGTGCCGGTTACCCTGAAGATCCGTACCGGCTGGGACCGGGACAACAAGAATGGCCTGACGGTGGCGAAGATCGCCGAGCAGGCAGGCATCACGGCGCTGGCGGTTCATGGCCGCACCCGTGCCGACCTGTACACCGGTGAAGCCGAGTACGACACCATCGCCGCGATCAAGCAGGCGGTGTCGATGCCGGTCTTCGCCAATGGCGATATCGATTCGCCGGAAAAAGCCCGGTACGTGCTCGACGCGACCGGTGTCGATGGCCTGTTGATCGGCCGGGCCGCCCAGGGGCGGCCATGGATTTTTCGCGAGATCGAGCATTTCCTGCGCACCGGCGAGAAGCTCCCGGCGCTGGAACTGATCGAGGTGGAACGCATTCTGCTAGAGCATCTGGCTGCGCTGCACGCCTTTTACGGAGACGTGATGGGCGTGCGCATTGCTCGAAAGCATGTGGGCTGGTATCTCGCAACCCTGCCGGGCGCCAGGGAGTTTCGCGCCCACTTCAATCGTTTGGAAGATACGGAAGCACAATGCGCCAACGTTCAGGCCTTCTTCGCCGAACGTTACAAGAGCCTGACAGGGGACGGAGAAGGGGTGGCCGCATGACGATGATGACCGAGACTTTAGTGAGTGGAACTGCACCCGTGAGCGACAACGTGAATTTGAAACAGCACCTCAATACCCCGAGCGAAGAAGGCCAGACCCTTCGCGGGAGTGTCGAGAAAGCGCTGCACAATTATTTCGCCCACCTTGAGGGCGCTGCCGTCACGGATGTGTACAACCTGGTGCTCTCCGAAGTCGAGGCTCCCCTGCTCGAATGCGTGATGAACTACGTAAAGGGCAACCAGACCAAGGCCAGCGAGATGCTCGGACTCAACCGGGGTACGCTGCGCAAGAAACTCAAGCAGTACGATTTGCTGTAAGCATTCAATCAAACCAGAAAGGCGCCCGCGTAAAACCGGTCGCCTTTTTTGCTGACTCCTTTGCTTTTGATGGAAATTGAGATGACCGACCAGACTACCCGCCTGCCGATCCGCCGCGCTTTGATCAGCGTTTCCGACAAGACCGGGATCCTCGAATTTGCCAAAGAGCTTGAAGCCTTGGGCGTCGAGATCCTCTCCACCGGCGGAACGTTCAAGCTGCTGCGGGACAACGGTGTCGCCGCAGTGGAAGTCGCTGATTACACCGGTTTTGCCGAAATGATGGACGGTCGGGTGAAAACCCTGCACCCGAAAATCCACGGCGGGATCCTCGGTCGTCGCGGTACCGACGACGCCATCATGAACGAGCACGGCATCAAGCCGATCGATCTGGTAGCGGTCAACCTCTACCCGTTCGAAGCCACCATCAGCAAGCCAGGCTGCGACCTGCCGACCGCCATCGAGAACATCGACATCGGCGGCCCGACCATGGTCCGTTCCGCAGCCAAGAACCACAAAGACGTGGCTATCGTGGTTAACGCCAGCGACTACGCCAACGTCCTTGAAAACCTCAAGGCCGGCGGCCTGACCTACGCTCAGCGCTTCGACCTGATGCTCAAGGCGTTCGAACACACCGCCGCCTACGACGGCATGATCGCCAACTACATGGGCACCGTGAACCAGGCCGCTGAAACCCTGAGCACGGAAGGTCGCAGCGAATTCCCGCGCACCTTCAACACCCAGTTCGTCAAGGCCCAGGAAATGCGCTACGGCGAGAACCCGCACCAGAGCGCGGCGTTCTACGTGGAAGCCAAACCAGCCGAGGTGGGCATCGCCACCGCGACCCAACTGCAAGGCAAGGAACTGTCGTACAACAACGTGGCCGACACCGACGCCGCGCTGGAATGCGTGAAGAGCTTCGTCAAGCCGGCCTGCGTGATCGTCAAGCACGCCAACCCGTGCGGCGTGGCCGTAAGCCCGGATGCCGAAGGCGGTATCCGCAAGGCCTACGACCTGGCCTACGCCACCGACACCGAATCGGCTTTCGGCGGCATCATCGCCTTCAACCGCGAACTGGACGCTGAAACCGCCAAGGCTATCGTCGAGCGTCAGTTCGTCGAAGTGATCATCGCCCCGAGCGTCAGCGAAGAAGCCCGCGCCATCGTCGCGGCCAAAGCCAACGTGCGCCTGCTGGCGTGCGGCGAGTGGTCGGCCGACCGCGCCGCTGCCTGGGACTACAAGCGCGTCAACGGTGGCCTGCTGGTGCAGAGCCGCGATATCGGCATGATCGGCGCCGATGACCTGAAAGTCGTGACCAAGCGTGCACCGACCGAGCAGGAAATCCACGACCTGATCTTCGCCTGGAAAGTCGCCAAGTACGTCAAGTCCAACGCCATCGTCTACGCCAAGAACCGCCAGACCATCGGTGTCGGCGCCGGCCAGATGAGCCGCGTGAACTCCGCGCGTATCGCTGCGATCAAGGCCGAGCACGCCGGTCTGCAGGTAGCGGGTTCGGTCATGGCTTCCGATGCCTTCTTCCCGTTCCGTGATGGTCTGGACAATGCGGCCAAGGCCGGTATTACTGCGGTGATCCAGCCAGGTGGCTCGATGCGTGATGCGGAAGTGATTGCTGCCGCTGATGAAGCGAACATCGCCATGGTCTTTACGGGCATGCGTCACTTCCGTCACTGATCCATCCGATTCCCTCTGTGGGAGCGGGCTTGCTCGCGAATGCAATCTGTCAGCAACGATGATGTTGACTGATGCACCGCTTTCGCGAGCAAGCCCGCTCCCACAGAAAAGCACCTTCGCGGTGCTCCACAGAATTTGCGTCATCCGAGGTTTTTGAAATGAATGTTTTGATCATTGGCAGCGGTGGCCGTGAACACGCCCTGGCCTGGAAAGTGGCTCAGGATCCGCGCGTGCAGAAGGTGTTCGTGGCTCCGGGCAACGCCGGTACCGCCATTGAAGCCAAGTGCGAAAACGTCGCGATCGACGTGCTGGCCCTGGAACAACTGGCCGATTTCGCCGAGAAGAACGTTTCCCTGACCATCGTCGGCCCGGAAGTGCCACTGGTCGCCGGTGTCGTCGACCTGTTCCGCTCCCGCGGCCTGGATTGCTTCGGCCCAACCGCCGGCGCTGCCCAGCTGGAAGGCTCGAAAGCCTTCACCAAGGACTTCCTCGCCCGTCACAAGATCCCGACAGCCGACTACCAGAACTTCACCGAGATCGAGCCAGCCCTGGCTTACCTGCGTGAAAAAGGCGCACCGATCGTGATCAAGGCCGATGGCCTGGCTGCCGGCAAAGGCGTGATCGTTGCCATGACCCTGGCCGAAGCCGAAGACGCCGTGCGCGACATGCTCGCCGGCAATGCCTTCGGCGACGCCGGTTCGCGCGTGGTGATCGAGGAGTTCCTGGACGGCGAAGAAGCCAGCTTCATCGTCATGGTCGACGGCAAGAATGTCCTGCCGATGGCCACCAGCCAGGACCACAAGCGCGTCGGCGACGGCGACACCGGCCCGAACACCGGCGGCATGGGTGCCTACTCCCCTGCTCCGGTCGTAACCAGCGAAGTGCACAAGCGTGTCATGGACCTGGTGATCTGGCCGACCGTTCGCGGCATGGCCGACGAAGGGAACGTCTACACTGGCTTTCTGTACGCGGGCCTGATGATCGACAAGGCTGGCAATCCGAAAGTCATCGAGTTCAACTGCCGTTTCGGCGACCCTGAGACCCAGCCGGTCATGCTGCGTCTGCAGTCGAGCCTGGTATTGCTGGTCGAGGCGGCGCTGGCACAGGCACTGGACAAGGTCGAGGCACAATGGGATCCACGTCCGAGCGTCGGTATCGTTCTGGCGGCCGGCGGCTATCCTGGTGACTACGCCAAGGGCGCGGCAATCAAGGGCCTCTACGCGGCGGCAGCACTGGAAGGCAAAGTCTTCCACGCCGGCACCGCGCTCAAGGATGGTCAGGTAGTAACGGCTGGCGGCCGGGTGCTGTGCGCCACCGCCATGGGTGCCAGCGTCGATGCCGCTCAACAGCAGGCATACAAGCTGGCGGCCAGCATTGATTGGGAAGGCTGTTTCTATCGCAAGGACATTGGCTACCGTGCCATTGCCCGTGAGCGTGGCGAAAATCAGGAATAAGCTGTTCATTCGGTCGGGCAAGGGCATCGCGCCCTTGCCTGACTATTCCGGCGCCGCGCATAGTTATATTCTGGCATCAACCTACGAAGGGATTTCGCCGTGCGCTGGCTCAGGATTGCCATAGGTTTAACCGTCACTCTGCTGACCCTGCTCTGCATGCTCCCGGCCCAGGCCGGTCAAGGCAGTGCGCTGGCGATATTGTTCGACGAACAGGGCGACCTGCAGTTGAGCGATGTGCGCTCCGCTCGCTACACCAATCAATTCAGTCCCATCGACCTCGAACGCGTCACCGCGGCCGAGCCCGGTGGTGCGCTCTGGCTACGCTTTCGTCTTGCACCGGGCCCGCATGAACAAGTGCTGAAAGTCTTCGCCCCCGACCTGCTGCAACTCAATCTGTACGTGCTGGACGGCGATAAGCTGATCGAGCAGTCCAACACCGGCAACAAGCAACCTCAGGCCGACCGGCCACTGCCCAGCAGCGATTTCATGCTGCCGTTGCCGCAAGTCAACAAGCCTCTCGACGTTTACCTGCGCCTGGTCTCCGAACACCAACTGCGTCCTTATGTGTCCCTGGAACCGGCGGTCCTGGCAGCTGCCAGCCAGGGCCAGTCTCTGATCTATGGCCTGTTGCTGGGCTGCATCGGCATGCTGATGCTGTACAACCTCATCCGCTACGCCTACACCCGCTCGCGCAGCAGTGCGTGGTTGGCGGCCTGTGAAGCGTTGCTGATGCTCAGCACGGTCCTGCTGCTGAACCTGGCGGGCGGCGTGCTGCCCGACTGGCAAGCCCTGCAAACACCCGGCGCCTATCTGGCCTTGCTGCTGACCGCGCCCTGCGGCCTGATGTTCGCCTATTGCTTTTATGCCCCGCTCGGCCCGCATCCGCTGAACAAACTGCTGCTGGGTGAAATCCTGCTGATCACGGTCTGTGGTCTGTTGCTGCTTTTCGTCAATACGCTGCCGCTGAACCTCATCACCTACGGCCTGGTCGCCCTCGCCGGCCTGACCATGCTGTTCGTCAGCGCCCATCACTGGCAGAAAGGCTATCGCCCGGCCCGGCTGTTCGTGGCCGCCATGGTGGTATTCAACCTCGGCACGCTGATCATTCTGCCCGCCCTGCTCGGGCTGACCCTGACCGAACCCCATGGCCTGATCAGCACACTGCTGGGGTTCATCTGCATCAGCGGACTGCTGATGAGCATTGCCTTGAGCGAACGTCAGCGCCGCATCGTCGAAGACCGTTTCAGCGTCAGCCGCGACCTGGCGGCCAGCAACGCCGAAATGAACGCCAAGGCCGAATTCCTGGCCAAGATCAGTCACGAAATCCGCACCCCGATGAATGGCGTGCTGGGCATGACCGAGCTGTTGCTGGGCACGCCGCTGTCGGTCAAGCAACGCGACTACGTCCAGACCATCCACAGTGCGGGCAACGAACTGCTCACACTGATCAACGAAATCCTCGACATCTCCAAACTCGAATCCGGGCAGATCGAACTCGATGATGTGCAGTTCGATCTCAACGCGCTGATCGAAGACTGCCTGAGCATCTTCCGCGCCAAGGCCGAACAGCAGAACGTCGAACTGATCAGCTTCATCCAGCCACAAGTGCCACGGGTCATCAGCGGTGATCCGACACGCCTGCGCCAGACCCTGTTGAGCCTGCTGGAAAACGCCCTGAAGAAAACCGATGAAGGCGAAGTGCTGATTGTCGTGGCGCTGGACGAGCTGGGCGCCAAACCGCGCCTGCGCATCGCCGTGCAGGACAGCGGCGAACCGATGGAGGCCGATGAGCGCGAGGCGTTGATGCACGCCGAACTGCACAGCAAGAACTTCCTTTCGGCCAATCGCCTGAGCGGCAACCTGGGACTGGTCATCGCCCGCCAGCTGATTCGCCTGATGCACGGTGAGTTCGGGATCAAGAGCGGCAGCAACCAGGGCAGCACCCTGTGGCTGACCCTGCCACTGGATCCCGATCGCCTCGAACACCCGACCTCCGACCTCGATGGCCCGCTGCAAGGCGCACGGGTATTGGTGGTGGACGACAACGACACCTGCCGCAAGGTGCTGGTCCAGCAATGCAGCGCCTGGGGGCTGAACGTCAGCGCCGTGCCATCCGGCAAGGAAGCGCTGGCCCTGCTACGCACCAAGGCGCATTTGCGCGATTACTTCGACGTGGTCCTGCTGGACCAGAACATGCCCGGCATGACCGGCATGCAACTGGCCGCCAAGATCAAGGAAGACCCAAGCCTGAACCACGACATCCTGCTGATCATGCTCACCGGCATCAGCAACGCGCCGAGCAAGATCATCGCGCGCAACTCGGGGATCAAGCGCATCCTGGCCAAACCGGTGGCCGGCTACACCCTCAAGACCACCCTGGCCGACGAGCTGAATCAACGCAACAAAGGTCACGTGACCATTGCCCAGGCGCCGTCCGGGCAGGTGATGCCGATCAAGGTTCCGAGTGATTTCCGTATTCTGGTGGCCGAAGACAACAGCATCTCCACCAAGGTGATTCGCGGCATGCTGGGCAAGCTCAATCTGCAACCCGACACGGCCAGCAATGGTGAGGAAGCGCTGCAGGCCATGAAGGCCCAGCGTTATGACCTGGTGCTGATGGACTGCGAGATGCCGATTCTCGACGGCTTCTCGGCAACCCAGCAATTACGCGCCTGGGAAGTGGGCAACCAGCGAACTCGCACCCCGGTGGTCGCGCTGACCGCACATATCCTGGCCGAGCATAAGGAGCGCGCGCGCCAGGCCGGCATGGACGGGCATATGGCCAAGCCGGTCGAGCTCTCGCAACTGCGCGAATTGATCGAACACTGGGTTGCCCAGCGTGATCAGCAGAGCCGCACCGCGACGCCAACGTCCTGAGCCGACAGACCTCTAAACGCCTGATAGACTCCGTCTCGACGTCCCTCGCCAGTGAGCCTGCACCATGCTTCACGAGTTGTTCAGTGTTTACCTGAAGATGCTGGTGCTCTATAGCCCGTTCTTCGTGCTGTCCTGCTTCATCACCCTGACCCGCGGTTACTCACGCAAGGAACAACATCGCCTGGCCTGGAAAGTGGCCATCGCGACGCTGGTTTCCAGTGTCCTGCTGTATTTGTTCGGGAGGATGATTTTCACCGTCTTCGGCATCACGGTGGATGCCTTCCGCATCGGTGCCGGCAGCGTGCTGTTCATCTCGGCGCTGGGCATGGCTCAAGGCAAGTCTGCGGTGCAGACCGACAACGTGCAGCAGGACGTAACCATTGTCCCGCTGACCATTCCCCTGACGGTCGGCCCCGGCACCATCGGTGCCTTGCTGGTGATGGGCGTGAGCCAGCCGCATTGGGACGACAAGCTCATCGCGATCGTGAGTATCGCCTTGGCCAGTTTTACGGTCGGCGTGGTGTTGTATCTGTCCAACCGGATCGAGCGGATTCTGGGCGATCAGGGGTTGCAGATTGTCAGCCGGTTGATGGGGTTGTTCGTGTGTGCGCTGGCGGCGCAGATTATTTTCACCGGGGTCAAAGGCTACCTCGTTCCCTGACGAACCAACCTGTAGGAGCGAGGCTTGCCCGCGAAGCTTTTGGCGTCT
>NZ_JAIQWX010000103.1 GCF_020164475.1 Pseudomonas sp. REP124
CAGCGTCAACCAGGGCAACGCCAACCGACTGTTAAAAAACATCAGCACCCAGACCGGTGCCGAAGTCATGTACCTGATGGACACCACGGGCAAGACTTTGGCGGCCTCCAACTGGGACAAACACGACAGTTTCGTCGGACGCAATTTTTCCTTCAGGCCGTATTTCAGCGAAGCCATGGCCGGGCGCCTCGGGCGCTTTTTCGGGTTGGGCACCACGTCTGCCAAGCGCGGTTACTTCTTCGCCGCCGCCGTGCGCAACGGCGAGAAAATCACCGGAGTGCTGGTGGTCAAGGTCGATCTGGACCACACCGAAAGCCTGTGGGGCAAAACCCCCGAACAACTGCTGCTGACCGATCACAATGGCGTGGTCATTCTCACCTCACGGCCGGAATGGCGTTTCCGCGCGACCCGCCCGTTGAGCGAAGACGAGCGCCTGGCCATCAGCGCGATCCAGCCGTATCCGACCCGCGAGCCGAAGCCGCTCAAACTCAACCCCGACGCCTGGTTGACCCAGACCCAGACCATGGCGGAAACCGGCTGGAACGTCAGCATCCTTGCCCCACGCACCCTGATCGACCGGCCCGTGCGCACCGTGGTCGCCATCGGCGGTGCGACTTTATTGGTGGTGATGTTGTTGCTAGGCCTGATGATGCAGCGCCGCCGCCATTATCTGGAGCGTATCGATTTCGAAGCCAAGGCCCGGCGTGAACTCGAAGGCCGCGTCGCCGAGCGCACCAGTGACCTGGAAGGACTCAACCGGCGCCTCAAACAGGAAGTGCTGGAACGCGAACAGGCCCAGCAGGAACTGGTGCGCGCCCAGGACGATGTGGTTCAGGCCGGCAAGCTCTCGGCTCTGGGAACGATGTCGGCAAGCATCAGCCACGAACTCAACCAGCCCATCGCCGCGATCCGCAGTTACGCGGAGAACGCCGAAGTGCTGCTCGACCACCAGCGCACCGACGACGCCCGCGGCAACCTCAAGCTGATCAGCGAATTGACCGGGCGCATGGCCTCGATCATCGCCCACCTGCGCGCCTTTGCCCGGCGCGACCGCCACGCCCCGGAAAGCGTCGCCCTGCAACCGGCGCTGGACGACGCCCTGGCGCTGTTGGCCAAGCGTCGACGCAGCATGGAGGTGGAGCTGATCCGCGACCTGCCCGCCGCGACGCTGTGGGTCGAGGCCGGGGAAACCCGTCTGCGCCAGGTACTCGGCAATCTGCTGGCCAACGCCCTGGATGCCCTCACCGAAAAAGGCCCGCCGCGCAAACTCTGGTTGAGTGCCCAATCCACCGCCGATGGCGTCAACCTGTACATTCGCGACAACGGCCCCGGTTTCTGCATGGAAGCATTGGGCCGCGCCAGCGAGCCCTTCTACACCACCAAGACCCGCACCCAGGGACTTGGCCTGGGCCTGGCGATCTGCGAGACCCTGATGCGCGCCTTTGGCGGTGAACTGTCGTTCGCCAACCACAAGGAAGGCGGCGCGCTGATTACCCTGAAACTGCGCGCAGGCGCACCGGGCGTGAGCCTGCAACCGTCCGAGGACCGAAGTGCATGACCATCGACAATCGCATTCAGGTGGTGTTGATCGACGACGATCCCCACTTGCGTCAGGCCCTGAGCCAGACCCTCGATCTGGCAGGCCTGAAGGTGGTGTCGCTGGGCGAAGCCCGTGGCCTGGCCGCGCAAATCGAACGCGACTGGCCGGGTGTGGTGGTCAGCGACATTCGCATGCCCGGCATGGACGGCATCGAGTTGCTCAACGAACTGCATGCCCAGGACCCGGAGCTGCCGGTGCTGCTGATCACCGGCCACGGCGACGTGCCGCTGGCGGTGCAAGCGATGCGCGCCGGGGCTTACGACTTTCTGGAAAAACCCTTCGCCAGCGATGCCCTGCTCGACAGCGTGCGCCGCGCCCTGGCACTGCGCCGTCTGGTGCTGGATAACCGCAGCCTGCGGCTGGCGTTGAGCGATCGCAACGAATTGAGCACGCGGCTGGTAGGGCAATCGCCTTCGATGTTGCGCCTGCGCGAACAGATTGGCGCCCTGGCGGCGACCAAGGCCGACGTGCTGATCCTCGGCGAAACCGGCGCCGGCAAGGAAGTGGTGGCCCGCGCGCTGCACGATCTGTCGAGCCGCCGCAACGGCCCGTTCGTGGCGATCAACGCAGGAGCCCTGGCCGAGTCAGTGGTCGAGAGCGAGTTGTTCGGCCATGAGCCCGGCGCCTTCACCGGGGCGCAGAAACGGCGCATCGGCAAGTTCGAATTCGCCAATGGCGGCACCCTGTTCCTCGATGAAATCGAAAGCATGAGCCTGGATGTGCAGGTGAAATTGCTGCGTTTGCTGCAAGAGCGGGTCGTTGAACGGCTGGGCGGCAACCAGCTGATCCCGCTGGACATCCGCATCATCGCCGCCACCAAGGAAGACCTGCGCCAGTCCGCCGATCAGGGCCGTTTCCGCGCCGACCTGTATTACCGCCTGAACGTCGCGCCGCTGCGAATTCCGCCGTTGCGCGAACGTGGTGAAGATGCACTGGTGCTGTTCCAGCACTATGCCGACGAAGCGAGCGCTCGCCACGGTTTGCCGCCCCATGAACTGCAACCGGGTCAACGCGCGTTGCTGCTGCGTCACACCTGGCCCGGCAACGTGCGCGAATTGCAGAACGCCGCCGAACGCTTTGCCCTGGGCCTTGAACTGGCGCTGGACAACAACGAGACCCAAGGCGCTGCCGGCACCCCGGTCGAGGTGGTCAGCGGCGGCTTGAGCGAGCAAGTGGAAAACTTCGAAAAAACCCTGATCGCCGCCGAGCTGGCGCGCTCGCATAGCTCCTTGCGCAGCGTCGCCGAAGCCCTGGGCATTCCGCGCAAGACCTTGCACGACAAGCTGCGCAAACACGGTCTGAGCTTCGCCGACAGTGGTGCCGCCAACCACAGCGATGAACTCGAGTGAGCCAACGCCCTATCACCCCCTGCATACAAGAGACAGCTGAATGAGCCGCGACAGTCGTCAACTGGAATCGATCCTGCACCACGACATCCCCCTCACCCGGGACATGGGCCTCAAAGTGCTCGACTGGCACGATCAGCAACTGCGCCTGCACTTGCCGCTGGAAGCCAACGTCAATCACAAGAGCACCATGTTCGGCGGCAGCCTGTATTGCGGCGCGGTGCTGGCAGGTTGGGGCTGGATGCATCTGCGCCTGAAGGAAGAAGGCATCACCGACGGGCACATCGTGATTCAGGAAGGCCAGATCAACTATCCGCTGCCGGTGACGGGCGACGCCCACGCCATCTGCCCGGCACCGAGCGCGCAGGTGTGGAAGAAGTTTCTGACGATGTATCAGCGTTATGGCCGGGCGCGGTTGGCCCTGAATACGCGGGTGGTGAATGCGGGAAGCGATGAGGATGCGGTGAGGTTCGTGGGGCAGTATGTTCTGCACCGGTAGAGTACCTGTGGCGAGGGGGCTTGTCGAAACGTCGCACCGCCCCGTTGGGTCGCAAAGCGGCCCCAAAAAGATGGGACTGCTGCGCAGTCCAACGGGGGCAAGCCCCCTCGCCACAGAGGTAATGAGGTAATGAGGTAATGAGGTAATACGGACTCAGGAACGGGCCAGTTCCAACAAAGTCTCCCGCCAAGCCGCCTTCGCCGGCAACGCCAGGAAAAACCCGTTCAACAACGATTCCCGCGCTGGATAACTGAACGGCTCACCACTCAAATCCAGCACCTCGCCGCCCGCCCCTTCCAGCACACCCTGAGCCGCCGCAGTATCCCACTGGGACGTCGGCGCCAGACGCGGATAGCAATCCGCCGCACCTTCGGCCACCAGACAAAACTTCAGCGAACTGCCGATGTTCGCCAACTCCAGCTCACCCAATCCGCTGCTCAAGCCCGCCAGCAAACGCTCCTGCTCCGGGCTGGAGTGCCGACGGCTGGCAACCACGGTAAAGGCTTTCCCCGCCGGCGGCACTTCGCGCACTTGAATCGGCTGCGGTTCGGCACCTTTGTCGCCACGCCACGCACCCAACCCCGCACCACCGACATAAAACCGGCCGTTGGTCGGCATCGAAACCACGCCGAACACCACCCGCCCCTGCTCGATCAGCGCGATATTGACGGTGAACTCTTCACTACCCGAAATGAATTCCTTGGTGCCGTCCAGCGGGTCCACCAGCCACCAGCGCTGCCAGCCGGCGCGCACGTTTTGCGGGATGTTGGCGTCTTCTTCGGACAACACGGGGATGCTCGGGTCCAGCGCCGTCAGCCCGGCGACGATCAGATGGTGAGCGGCCAGATCCGCAGCCGTAACCGGCGAATCATCGGACTTGGCCGTTACCGCAGTGCCTGTGCGCCAGAACGGCAGGATCGCATCGCCCGCCTTCAACGCCAGTTCGATCACCGGCGCCATCAATGGATGAGGGAAATTCATGGCAGGAACACTCCGCGCTGGGTCAACAGATCTCGGGCCAGGTACAACGCCGCCAAGGCGCGGCCTTCAGTGAATTGCGGATTTTGCGCCAACGCCGACAGCTCCCGCAGATTGACCTTGCCCAGCCCCATGGGCTCCGGCTCGTCACCTGGCAGACGCTCTTCGTACAGATCGGTGGCCAGCACCACCTGGATCTTCTGGCTCATGTAACCGGGCGACAACGACAACTCGGTCAGATGCTCCAGCTGCCGCGCGCCAAAACCGGCCTCTTCTTTAAGCTCACGGTCCGCCGCCGCCAGCACGTCTTCACCCGGCTCGATCAAGCCCTTGGGCAACGACAGTTCGTATTCGTCCGTGCCGCCGCAATACTCCTCGACCAGCACCGCATGATCAGCATCGAGCATCGCCACCACCATCACCGCGCCATAACCGGCACCTTTGCCAACCAGGCGCTCATAGGTGCGTTCCACGCCATTGGAAAAGCGCAGCTTGAGCTCTTCAACGCAGAACAAACGACTGGTGGCGACGATTTCGCGGGCGAGGACGGTGGGTTTCTGGCGCATGCAAAGCTCCTTGGCGTGAACGCGCTACTATAACGCGGCTTTCCCGATTGTTTACGCCAGATATCTTTCTACCGCCCGAGACACTGCCATGCCTTTATTACCATGGCCCGACATCGACACCGTCCTGCTGGACATGGACGGCACGCTGTTGGACCTGCACTTCGACAACCATTTCTGGCTGGAGCACCTGCCCCAGCGCTACGCCGAATTGCACGGGGTCAGCCGAGCCATGGCCGAGCTTGAGTTGCAGCCGCTGTTCGAGCGCAACGCCGGCCAGTTGCAGTGGTATTGCCTGGATTTCTGGAGCGCGGAACTGAAGCTGCCGGTGCGCGAACTGAAACTGGAAACCGCCCATTTGATCGCCCTGCGCCCGGATGCGGACACTTTTCTGGCAGCGATCAAAAAGGCCGGCAAGCGCGTGGTGATGATCACCAATGCGCACCGCGATTCACTGTCGCTCAAACTTGAAAGGATCGAACTGGCGCCGTATTTCGAGCGGTTGATCAGCTCTCACGATTACGGCTTCCCCAAGGAGAACCCGCAGTTCTGGGATGCGTTGCAGGCCGACATCGATTTCGACCCGGCGCGCAGCCTGTTCATCGACGACACCTTGCCGATTCTGCGCAGTGCGCGGGATTTCGGCGTGGCGCATTTGTTGGCCGTCAAAGAGCCGGACAGCCGCAAGGGGCCCAAGGACACGGCGGAGTTTGCGGCGGTTGAGGATTATCGGGAGTTGATTGCAGGCCTTTAAAACCGAGGCGCCTGGTTCGCGGGCAAGCCTCGCTCCTACAGGTCAAATTTGTGATCGACACAAAACCTGTAGGAGCGAGGCTTGCCCGCGAAGGCCATCACGCGGTCTGAAGCCTTACTTCGGAGGAATCCGCAACGACTGCCCCGGATAGATCTTGTCCGGATGCGACAACATCGGTTTGTTGGCTTCAAAGATCTTGTTGTACAGATTGGCATCGCCATACACACGCTTGGAAATCGCGCTCAGGGTGTCGCCCTTCACAACAGTGACAAACACGGCAGCCGCTACGACAGGCCCGGTCACGGTGATCTGATCGTCCACACTGCCGACCCCGGCGATATTGCCCACGGCCAGCAGAATCTTTTCTTTCTCCTCCTGACTCGATACCTCGCCGGTCACAATGACTTTGTCGCCATCCACCGTCGCCTGTACATTCGGATTACCCAGGCCAACCTTACTGATGTGATCTTTCAACTGCTCACTGGCATTGGCGTTACCGGGCGTCAACAAATCCAGCAGTTTTTCGCCTGCCTCTTTCACAAAGCTCAAAAGACTCATCGTTTGCTCTCCCTGGAAAGTTAGTTGTCCAGACGCAAAAGCCTAGACCACCCTCGCCGAACACGGATCCAACCCGACCAATGACGCCACTTGGCCCCAAGCGATAGAATCGGCACTTTCCCGGCCCCAGGAGCGAAGATGGACATCAAGCAACTCAAATTCCTCATCGCTCTCGACGAAACCCGGCACTTCGGCCAGGCCGCTGCGCGCTGCCACATCACCCAGCCGACGCTGTCCATGCGCCTGCGCAGTCTCGAAGAAGAACTCGAACTGCCACTGGTCAATCGCGGCCAGCGCTTCGAAGGCTTCACCGCCCCGGGCGAGCGGGTGCTGGCCTGGGCGCGCACGGTTTTGGCGGCCTATGATGGCTTGTACGCCGAAGCGGCCGCCTGTCGCGGCAATCTGGTCGGCACTCTGCGTCTGGGCGTGGTGCCGCTGTCGAGCTTCGATCCGCTGCCACTGTTGCAACGCCTGCACGCCGAACACCCGAACCTGCGTTTCGAACTGTCGTCGCTCAGTTCCGAGCAGATCCTCGAACAACTGGCGAACAACCGTCTGGATCTCGGCGTGTCGTATCTGGAGCGCCTGGACGCCGAGCACTTCGACTCGCTGACCTTCAGCGAAGCGCGCATGGGCCTGCTCTACGATCACCGCTTCTTCAACTTCGGCGAAGCGCCGCTGAGCTGGGAGTCGTTGATTGAGCTGCCGCTGGGCATGCTCACCAGCGGCATGCACTTTCGTCAGTCCATCGACCACAACTTTCACAGCCGCGGTCTGACGCCCCAGCCAATGTTGCAGACCGATGCCGTGCATCAGTTGCTGCAAGCTGTGCACGGCGGCTTGTGCTGCGCGATCATGCCGCTGGACAGCGGCCTGGAAAGCCTGACCGATGACTTGCGCCTGCAACCTATCGAAAATGCCCAGACCCTCGGCCGGCTGGGGCTGATCATGCGCCGCAGCGCACCACGTTCGGCGCTGGCGGAGGCCTGTTTTGCGATCTATCAGCAATCGCTGGCGGGCGCTTGATCGACGGCATCTATCGGTAGATCAGTAATAGCGATTAGACGTGACATGTTGTCGCGCCTAGTCTTAAACCTGATCAAAACCCTTGGTGATGCCATGGACACCCAGCGCCCCTCCTGCCCGGCGCCCGCTCTGGAAACGCCCGCGCCTGCCGCCAGCCAGACCTACAGCTACAGCGATCTCGAAAACTCTGAGTCGACCAGCACCGCGCTGGCCGAGGAAGTGGCGTTGTCGATTGCCTACAACGGCATCAACCAGGCGGTGATGCTGGTGACGCCGACCGACCTTGAAGACTTCATCGTCGGCTTCAGCCTGGGCAGCGGCATCATCGAGGACGCCAATGACATTTATGACCTGCAGCTGACACCCGCAGGTTCCGCGCAATACGCCCAGGTGACCATCGCCAACCGCGCGTTCTGGAACCTCAAGCAGCAGCGTCGACAAATGGCCGGCACCAGCGGCTGCGGGCTGTGCGGCGTGGAAGCGGTCGAGCAGGCATTGCCGGACCTCAAAGTGCTGCCCGGCGCACCACTGCCACCGGCGCAATGGCTCGACGGCCTGCGCCAGCGCATCAGCGCCTTCCAGCCGCTGGGTCAATACAGCGGCGCGGTGCATGCGGCGGTGTTCATGAACGATCAAGGCGAGCTGCTGCTCGGTCGCGAAGACATCGGCCGGCATAACGCTCTCGACAAGCTGA
Source organism: Pseudomonas sp. REP124 (assembly GCF_020164475.1). Lineage (GTDB taxonomy): Bacteria > Pseudomonadota > Gammaproteobacteria > Pseudomonadales > Pseudomonadaceae > Aquipseudomonas. Next base: position 8,019 of record NZ_JAIQWX010000103.1, read on the forward strand.
TCGGCGGGCTGATCCGCCGCAACATCCCGATCACCGGTGGCCTGGCGATCGTCACCAGCCGCTGCAGCCTCGAACTTATCCAGAAAGTCTTGCGCGCCGGCATCCAGACCCTGGTCAGCCTGTCGTCGCCCACGGGCCTTGCCGTGCAATGGGCCCGTCGCCATAACCTCAACCTTATCCATTTGCCCCAGAAAAACGCGCCGCGGGTCTACAGCCCTGCGCGGGAGAACCAAGCGTGAGTCAACACCGTCAAGCCGACCAGATCCCTGTTCCTCGTTACAAACCCTACAAGGGCGCAGCCGGCGGCTGGGGCGCGTTGATCAGCGTGGCCCAGGCCTGGTTGACCAGCGATAACGCGCTGAAAAACCTGCGCATGATGCTCAAGACCAACAAGAACGGCGGCTTCGACTGCCCAGGTTGCGCCTGGGGCGATTCGCTGGAAGGCGGCATGGTGGCGTTCTGCGAGAACGGCGCCAAGGCGGTGAACTGGGAAGCGACCAAGCGCCGTGTCGATGGCAAATTCTTCGCCAAACACAGCGTCACCTCGTTGCTGGAGCAGAGCGATTACTGGCTCGAATACCAGGGCCGTCTGACCGAGCCGTTGGTCTACAACGCCGAAACCGATCGCTACCAGCCGATCAGCTGGGATGACGCCTTTGCCCTGATCGCCAAGCATCTGCGCGCTCTGCCGAGCCCCGATCAGGCCGAGTTCTACACCTCGGGACGCGCCAGCAACGAAGCGGCGTTTCTCTATCAGTTGTTCGTGCGCGCCTACGGCACCAACAACTTCCCCGACTGCTCGAACATGTGCCACGAGGCCAGCGGTGTTGCGCTGTCGCAAAGCGTGGGCGTCGGCAAAGGCACCGTGACTTTCGATGACTTCGAACACGCCGATGCGATTTTCGTCTGGGGCCAGAACCCGGGCACCAACCACCCGCGGATGCTCGAGCCGCTGCGTGAAGCGGTGAAACGCGGCGCGCAGGTGGTGTGCATCAACCCGCTCAAGGAGCGCGGCCTGGAACGCTTCCAGCATCCGCAGCACCCGATCGAAATGCTCACCAACGGCGACAAGCCGACCAACACCGCGTACTTCCGCCCGGCGCTGGGCGGCGACATGGCGATCATGCGCGGCATGGCCAAGTTCCTGCTGCAATGGGAGCGCGATGCGCAGAAAGCGGGCGAGCCGGCCGTGTTCGATCACGTGTTCCTCAACGAGCACAGCGTCAATGTGCTGGACTACCTGGCGGTCATCGACGACACCCCGTGGGAGCAGATCGTCGAGCAGTCGGGCTTGCCGCTGGTCGAGATCGAGCAAGCGGCGCGCATGTACCTCAAGGGCAAGAACGTCATCATGTGCTGGGCGATGGGCATCACTCAGCATCGCCATTCGGTGGCGACCATTCAGGAAATCGCCAACCTGATGCTGCTGCGCGGCAACATCGGCAAGCCGGGCGCGGGCCTGTGTCCGGTGCGCGGTCACAGCAACGTGCAGGGCGACCGCACCATGGGCATCAACGAGCGTCCGCCGGTGGCGTTCCTCGATGCGCTGGAGCGTCGCTTCCAGTTCAAGGTACCTCGTGAAAACGGCCATAACGTGGTCGAGGCGATCCACGCCATGGCCGAAGGCCGCTCGAAAGTGTTCATCGCTCTGGGCGGCAACTTCGCCCAGGCCACCCCGGACAGCCCGCGCACCTTCCAGGCCCTGAGCAATTGCGACCTGACCGTGCAGATCAGTACCAAGCTCAACCGCAGCCACCTGGCTCACGGTAAAGACGCGCTGATCCTGCCGTGCCTGGGCCGGACCGACATCGATATCCAGACCGAAGGCCCACAGGCGGTGACCGTTGAAGACTCGTTCAGCATGGTCCACGCCTCCAACGGCCAGTTGCAGCCGCTGTCGAACCAGATGCGCTCGGAGCCTGCGATCTTGGCCGGTATCGCCGCCGCGACCCTGGGCAGCCATCCGGTGGACTGGAACTGGCTGGTGGCGGACTACCGTCGCATCCGCGACCTGATCGCCGACACCATTCCCAACTTCAAGGACTTCAACGAGAAGATCAAGAACAAGGGCGGTTTCTACCTGGGCAACACCGCCGGTGCGCGCAAGTGGAACACCGCGTCGGGCCGGGCCAATTTCCGTCCGAACGCGCTGCCCAAGGACTTGATCCACGAGCGCACCCGCGCCACGGGCAAGCAGCCGGACCTGATCCTGCAATCAATGCGTTCGCACGATCAGTACAACACCACGATCTACGGCCTCAATGACCGCTATCGCGGGGTGAAAGGCCAGCGCGACGTGTTGTTCGTCAACGAAGCCGACATCATGCGCCTGGGCTTCAAGCCGGGGCAGAAGGCCGACATCGTGTCGCTGTGGGACGATGGCGTGGAGCGTCGGGTGAAGGGTTTCACGCTGCTGGCGTTCGACATTCCAGCCGGGCAGGCGGCGGCCTATTACCCGGAGGTGAATCCACTGGTGCCATTGGAAAGCGTCGGGGATGGCAGCCATACGCCGACCTCGAAGTTCGTGGCGATCCGGTTGGAAGCGGCGAGTGAGACCGGGTTGATTTTGGCGCAGTCGGCTTGATGCGGTAGCAGGTCCGGCCTCTTCGCGGGCAAGCCTCGCTCCTACAGATTTGCGATGTTGTTATCTGTAGGAGCGAGGCTTGCCCGCGAAAGCGTCAGACCGTTAAATACAAATCTTCGCACTGTCCAAACGCCCACAAAAAAGGCCGTTTTTTCACAAAAACGGCCAATCCGAAGTAGTAAAAGACCGGCGAAAAATCATTAAGTTCCACCTAAAAAACAGCAACTTATAGAAATGTGCTCAAGTCGTGTTACTCGTCGGATTTCGATTGTCACACCCATGACACAGCCTCAGGATCGCGCCGTCATCCCCTTGAGGTTCCTCCATGAAGTTCTCCTCGATTCTCTTGTTGTCCCTTGGCCTGGTCAGTGGCATTGCCTCTGCTGGCGGCACCACCGAAGCAGGTGTGGGCGGCGCGTTGGGCGGGGTTTTAGGCTCGGTCGTCGGCCAATCGATTGGCGGCAATACAGGTTCCACCATTGGCGCGGCCCTGGGCGGCGCGGGTGGTAGTGCAGTAGGCGCAGACAAACGCAGCCGTGGCGAAGCCGCCATTGGTGGTGCGTTGGGCGCAGCAGGCGGTAACGTGGTCGGCCGCAGCATGGGCGGCACCACCGGCAGCCTGATCGGCTCCGCGGCAGGCGGCGGCGCCGGTGGCGCGCTGGGTAACTACATGGGCAACAAGAGCGATGACGACGATGATGATCGTCGTGGCGGCCGTCGCTACCGTGACGACCATCGTCATGACCGTGGCCACCACTATGGTCACCGCAAGCATCACAAACACTGGCGCCACCGCGACTAACCTCGCAGGCTTGGCCGACAGTTAAAAAATCGCAGCCTCAGGGCTGCGATTTTTTTTGCCTCTGCTAAACCACCAGACGCTCCATCGCCCCACGCAAGCCGCTCGGGATCGACACCGGCTGATTCGACGCACGATCGACGAACACATGAACGAAGCGCCCCGCCGCGCAGGCCTCGTCTTCGCCTTGCTTGAACACCGCCAACTCGTACTGCACCGAGCTGTTGCCCAGCTTGCCGACCCGCAGGCCGATCTCGATCCGGTCCGGGAAAGCGATGGAAGCAAAGTAGTCACAGGCTGAACTCACCACGAACCCCACCACTTCACCATCGTGAATATCCAGGCCACCGACCTCGATCAGATAGGTGTTCACAGCAGTGTCGAAGAAGCTGTAGTACGTGACGTTGTTGACGTGCCCATAGGCATCATTGTCGTGCCAACGGGTGGTGATGGGCTGCAAGTGCGGGTATTCGGAGCGTTGGGGCATCGGTGCTTGTTCCTGTGAGAGTTCCTGCGAGGGTTTCTGAGGGGCTTCAGAGGTGCGACTGAGCCCACGACCTTACTTCGCCATAGGGGTAATCTTCCAGCACCGCGTACCCCGTCACCGTCCGCGCCTTGAGCCTGGTGAACATAGGCACGCTGATCCCGCACAGGAATCGCGTCAGCCGCTCAGCCGACGGTGGAAGCCCTGTGTGCTGTTCATGCCTGTGGATAAAATCCCCGCACAACGCCTCGAAGTTTTTATCCACAAGCGCCGGCAACGCCGGTGGTTCGGGCAGTCGGGCCACCTGACCGATACACACCGAAGAATGCCCACAATGCTGCGGTGCATTGTGGTCGCCAAAATACTCGGCCAGTCGATAGCCAAGGCATCGCTCGGTTGCGAACAGATCGAGCATGGCATGAATCCGCGCGACTTCGGTCTGCTCATGCCGGGTGAAATACCCGTGCAGTTCCTCGCTCAACGCCGCGCTGTCGAAACCACTGTTCAACAGGCTGTAGACCTCGGTCATCAGCTTGCTTTCAAGCTCGACCCAGCCCTTCTCCTGGAAGTAATCCAGCGCCTTGACCACCCGATCGCGCTCGGCGTGATACTGGTCGTACAGCGCCTCAAAACTCACCGTCGCCCAGGTTCTTGCGCGCTTGGATGTTTGAATGATCGCCTCGACAAAATCCCTGCGCTCGCCTTCGAAACGGGCCAGCAATGCCTCGGGCTCTTCGAGGTATTTGAATCGGTACTCGGCGTAATAGGCGTAACGCGGCGCGATGATTGCGCGCAGTTCCAGTTGCACCAGCAAAGTTTTGAGCGGCAGCTGGCGGATGTTGCTGTCGTCCGCCAATGGCCCCAGCAAAAACTCCCACTGGCCTTGCGGCTCGCTGGCCTTCAATTCGTCGAGCACATGGCGGATGCCGTCCAGTTCCGGCGTGTCGCCATAGACGAAATTTTCCAGCACGTTGAGGCTGTCGCGGTTGGCCAGCACCAGGCAGTCGGAGGGCTGACCGTCACGCCCGGCGCGACCGATTTCCTGACTGTAGTTTTCGATGGATTTGGGCAGGTCGAAATGCACCACGTTGCGGATGTCGCTCTTGTCGATGCCCATGCCGAAGGCAATGGTGGCGACGATGCAATTGCACTGTCCGTCCATGAAGCGCTTCTGCAGAGTTTCCCGTTGCTCGTGGGGAAGTCCCGCGTGATAGGCCTCGGCCGGAATGTTATTGCGCTGCAGATGTTCGGCGATGTGTTCGGCGGTTTTTTGCAGGGTGACGTAGACGATGCTCGGCTGGCCCGGTCGCTGGCTCATCCACTCGACAAGGCGTCTGCGCTTGTCCTGGCCGCGCACCGGTTCCACCCACAGATTGAGGTTCGACCGATAGAAGCCGGTGGTCACCACGTCCTGGGCCGCGATGGCGAATTTGGCCTGCATGTCGGCGATCACCTGAGGCGTTGCAGTGGCCGTCAACAGCAAGACTTGCGGGATGTTGAACTGGCGTTGGTAGTCCGGAAGCTTGAGGTAGTCCGGGCGGAAGTTGTGGCCCCATTCGGAGATGCAGTGCGCTTCGTCCACCACCAGCAACGAGATCGGCACCTGCTGCAGAAAGTTGCGGAAGCGCTCGTTCTTCAGGCGCTCCACGGAAATCATCAGGATCTTCAATTCGCCGGACTTGGCGCGCGCCATGACATCACTGGCGTCGTCGCGGCTTTGGGCAGAATCGATGCTGCCCGCGCTAATTCCGTGGCGCTGCAGAAACGCCAACTGATCCTGCATCAGCGCCAACAGCGGTGAGACCACCAACGTCAAATGCGGCAGCATCACCGCCGGTAACTGGTAGCACAGGGATTTGCCGGAGCCCGTGGGGAAGATCGCCGCCGCCGAGCGCCCGGCCAAGACCGCGCTGATGGCCGCTTCCTGGCCGGGTCGAAACTGTGGATAACCGAAAACCTGTTCCAGGGTGTTGTGCATAAGCTGTCACTCCGTTGACCGCTGGGGAGCCCAAAGCCTAGTCGGCGATGGCAGCGAGTCGAGAAAAGGTCGGGGCAAAAAACGATACCGGATGATACGGCATCCTCACCGAGGTCACGTCGCGAGGCGCATTCGAAATCTCCTACATCACATGACGCGTCCCTTCAGACGTTTTTGGGGACGCGCCTGACAAGTGCGCAGGAATTTTCAGCCATCGGGCCTCCCCTGCGGATAACCGTGCTCACCTGTAGGGCCATTCCGCAAAACCGGAAAAAGGCCCTACGAATCCTGTCGATTGCGCCTGTATTGCCGCAGCGAACCGGCCCCTGCATAGTTTTGCTCGCGGCTGACAGTGCATCGGCCTGCCGGCAAGACTGCCCGACCTTCCAAAGGACTGACTCGATGAACATGCCCGATCCGCTCACCACCCGCTATCGCCCCCTTTCCAGCCGCTACAGCAAAACGCCCGTGCTGGTCATCGACACCGAAACCGATCCCATCGAAATCCTCGACGCCGCCCGCCAACGCATCCGCGCCGCCAGCGACCTGCTCGAAACCCTGTACTGCCTGTGCTTCAAAAAAGCCGACACCCGCGACATCCCCAACATCGTCAACGCCCTGTACCTGCTGACCCAGGACGGCAACGACCTCCTCGACACCGCCCGCCAGCGCCTGCCCAAAACCCAGACTAAACACGTTAATTTGTAGGAGCGAGGCTTGCCCGCGAAGAACGATAACGCGGTCCCCAAACACCTCACCACAGAGCAGAAAAGCCTGTAGGCATCGCCCTCCCAATTCTTCGGCAAGGTCCTACAAAACACGACGCCTTATCGCCTATCGCCAACCGGACACCAAATCCTATAGTCCGGCCGTCGCTGCAAAATCAGCGCATCAGGTTTGGTCACCTGAGTTAGCTACACACATGCACCCGTTGTATGCTGCCGACGCTTTTTTGTGTCGGTACGCTTTATGGCGGCTGTGTTCGGGATGCCTTCGGGCATACCGGTTCTGTGTGTGTCACCGGTTGACCAACCTGAACACAGTCGTCTCCCATCGTTTGGTCACGATGGAGGCAAATCCTTTTGACACACACGAGTAAGCATCATGAAAAAGTGGACATCATTCACCAACGAACGCTACCGCCCCCTCTACACCAACCTCACAGACAGCTTCCCGCTCGTCATCGACACCCAAGCCAACCCGCAAGACATCATGGAAGCCGCCTTGCAGCGCATCCGAGCCTCCAGCCAGCTCCTGAAAACCCTGCACTGCCAAAGCTTCAAAGAAGGCGACCTCGAAGACATCCCCCACATCACCCACGCCCTCTACCTGCTGACCCAGGACGGCTGCGACCTCCTCAAAGTCGCCCAGCAGCAAATGCTCGGCTGGAAAGCGCCGGCCTGACATCGCGTAACGAATGATTAAAATGCCATTATTTTGGCTGTTTAGGTAAAAAACAGCTGGAATAATGGCAGTTATCCACTCAACCAAAATTATCTGATCCATTATTCCTGACCTGAGAGTATCTCTTTCCCTAAGTGCTATTATTCTGGTAGTTAAGGCGAATTAATGAAGGAATATTGGCACATGGCCAAGAAAACAGCTCCGCTCTTGCCCGCCACATCCAGGCTGCTTTCCGAGCTGGGCGAGCGCCTGAAGCTCGCCCGATTGCGCCGAAAGCTCACGGCCAAACAAGTCGCCGAGAGATCTGGCATGTCGCTGACAACGTTGCGCTCTCTCGAGTCAGGCGGGTCGGGGGTGACCATCGGTGCCTATTTGTCAGTCATGCAGGTTCTGGGGCTGGAGAAAGATCTGAACAAGCTTGCAGCGTCTGATGAGTTGGGCCGGCAACTGCAGGACGCGCAGCTGATAACAAAAACAGCCTCAACCACACGCCAGCGAGTCAGCAGAACAAGCGCGGTAAAAAAGACCTCTCCACGCCCTGAAAAAGAATCTGGAGTCATTGAAAGTGCTGCTCCGTCATCCGACCCATCCGATGACTTTCCCCTTAACACCCGCTCACTATCCAATCTGTTGGCCCCAAAAAAAGCCAAACCCTCGGCAGGTGAAAAATGACAATGATTGCGGTGTATGCCGACTGGGCATCATTGAATGGCCCCAGACGCCTGGGTTTTCTGCATACCCATAAATCTCGCAGCGGCGAAGTCTTCGAGTTTGAATACGACAAGGTCGCGTTGGCAGATCCAGAGCTGAATTCCATAAAGCTGGACCCGCGAATCGGTTTCTATGAAGGTCGTCAGTTTCCCGGCCATCACCAAAGCCGATTTGGGGTGCTCGCTGACTCAAGCCCGGATCGGTGGGGCCAACTTCTGATGAAGCGACGGCTGGAGCGAGATATCCGTGACGGTTTGGTTGCCAAAGGCAGCAAGCTTCACGAATCAAATTTCCTGCTGGGTGTACATGACCGCTACCGCGTCGGAGCGATCCGCTACAAGCTCAATGACGAAGGTAACTTTCTCGATGACCGCGATGGAGTGGCCGCTCCCCCCTTCATCGAATTGCGAGCTCTGGAACAGGCAAGTCGCGCTTTGGAAAACGATCCGGACAACACCTCACGCGACGGTCGCGAGTGGCTGAGGATGCTGATCGCACCGGGCGGCTCGCTCGGCGGTGCCCGACCAAAGGCCAGCGTTGCGGACGAGCACGGTCATTTGTGGATTGCCAAATTTCCCAGTACCCGTGATGACTACGACGTTGGTGCCTGGGAATTGGTGGTGAATGCATTGGCCGAACACTGTGGACTGCGAGTTGCGCAGGGTCGGGCCCGACGTTATGCCAGCGATCATCACTGCTTCATGGTCAAGCGTTTCGATCGTACCGCGCAGGGCGGTCGACTGCATTTTGCCTCAGCCATGACCATGACCGATCGAGTCGACGGTGACGATGCTTCAGTCGGTGCGAGCTACCTTGAATTGGCGCAAGTGCTGATGGAACACGGCTCGCAAACCAACAGCGACCTTCAAGAGTTATGGTCTCGAATCGTCTTCAATATTCTGGTTTCCAACACTGACGATCATTTGCGCAACCACGGATTTATCCTTGACCCAGGCCGGGGATGGCGATTGTCTGCCGCTTATGACATGAACCCGGTGGCACATGCCGATGGCCTGAAGCTGAACATCACCGATACCGACAACGCCTTGGATCTGGAACTGGCTCGCGAGGTCGCGGAGTATTTTCGAGTCAGTCGTGCAGATGCAGAACACATCATCGATAGCTTCAGGGGAGTTATCAGCCAATGGCCAAAATTGGCGGAGGCACTTGGCCTGTCGAGACGTGAGCAGGAGAACATGGCGCCCGCATTTCGACTGGCGAGCGATTAGCCTCACAGGCGATGCTGGCTAATACACAACGGGAATTATCCATCTATGAACCTCTCCCCCACCCTCCCCGACGACCCGACCCTGCACCAACTCATCCAACTCCTTCACGAAGAAATCGGCCTGCCCGAGCGCAAAACCATCACGCTCTCCACCTCGATCAACCTCGACCTGGGCTGCAACGGCGCCGATGCCCAGCACCTGATCGAGACACTGGAAGACCACTTCGCCATCGATTTCGTGGATTACGACAGCTATCGCTATTTCCAGCCCGACGGCTACGATGTGTATTTGAAGCGCAAGGCCAAGGGCCGTGGCGAGAAGGTGGCTTTGACCATCGGCATGCTCTACCGGGCGATCAAGGCTAAACGCTGGGACACCGAGGTGCTGGAAGGCCTGTAACGCCCCTGCGCGCAACGATAAGGACATTGTGTGGACGTACTGATGGGGTTGCTGGCCGCCTTGCTGTGGGGCGGCACGGATTTCCTGGTGGGAGTGAACGCTCGGGCGGTCGGGGTCAAAAGGGCTGTTTATTTCGGTCAGGCGCTGGGTTTCACCATCATGAGTCTGATCCTGATGGTCTTCCCCGTCTTCATTCTTCGCGCCATGGCGGCGCCGCTGGAAACCTGGTTGCTCGGGATGGTCGCGGCGATGCTGACCGTGTCCGGCGCGTTGTCGCTGTCCAAAGCCTTTGCCTTGGGCAAAGCCTCGATCGTGGCGCCGCTGGTGACCACCTACGGCGTGGTGACGACCTTGCTGTCCTGGTTCGGCGGCGAGCAGATCAGCCTGCTGCAATGGGCCTGTATCGCGCTGTGTGTGATCGGTGTGATCCTCTCCAGCGCTCACGCCAATCCGAAGGTGCCGCACACCACGCAGGCGACCAGCTCGATTGCCTATGCGCTGCTGGCAGCCGGGTTCTACGGCACCAGCTTCTGGCTGCAGGGACATTTTGTTTTGCCCGCCCTGGGACCTGTGACAATGCTCTGGCTCGCCTACTTCATCGGCCTGATCGTGCTGGTGGCGATCGTCCTCAAGATGGATGAAGGCCTGAAAATCCCGCCGCTGAAAAACTGCCTGACGCTGACCGGCGCCAGCCTGATGAACCTCGGCGGTTTTTCGGCATTTGCCTGGGGCGCGGTGGCCGGCTCCGTTTCGGTGGTCACAGTGATCAGCACCCTGTCGGGTGGGATCGCGGCGATCCTGGGCTTTCTGTTTTTCAAGGAACGGCTGGAAAGAGTGCAGGTGCTGGGCGTCGTGCTGGTGTTGCTCGGGGCGTTCGTTTTGCACCTCAAAGCCTGAAAGCCTGAAACGCCGCGCACAAAAAAGCCGCCCCGAAGGGCGGCTTTTTCATGGCTTCAAACCAACACTTACAGCTTTGGACCAGCAGCCTTGATCGCGTCGCTCACGTCGAACTTCTTGAAGTTCTCGATGAACAGGCCGGCCAGTGCTTTGGCGGCTTCGTCGTAGGCGGCTTTGTCGGCCCAGGTGTTGCGTGGGTTCAGCAGGCCAGTCTCAACGCCCGGAACGGCTTTTGGCACGTCGAGGTTGATGGTGTCCAGGTGCTCGGTCTCGGCACCGATCAGAGCGCCGCTCTGGATCGCTGCGATCACGCCACGGGTGGTCGGGATGTTGAAACGCTTGCCGACGCCGTAGCCACCGCCGGTCCAGCCGGTGTTGACCAGGTAAACCTTGGAGCCGAAGCCGTTGATGCGTTTGATCAGCAGTTCAGCGTATTCGCCAGCCGGACGCGGGAAGAACGGTGCGCCGAAGCAGGTGGAGAAGGTCGACTTGATGCCGCCGCCCGAACCCATTTCGGTCGAACCGACCAGCGCGGTGTAGCCGGACAGGAAGTGGTAGGCCGCCTGCTCGTTGTTCAGGATCGACACTGGCGGCAGTACGCCGGTCAGGTCGCAAGTCAGGAAGATCACAGCGTTCGGCTCGCCGCCCAGGTTCGCTTCCGAACGCTTGGCAACGTGCTCCAGCGGGTAGGCCGCGCGGCTGTTCTGGGTCAGGCTGACATCGGCGTAGTCGGCGTGCTTGGCGTCGTCGATCACGACGTTTTCCAGCACCGCACCGTGCTTGATGGCTTTCCAGATGACCGGCTCGTTCTTCTCGGACAGGTCGATGCACTTGGCGTAGCAACCGCCTTCCATGTTGAAGACAACGCCTTCGCCCCAACCGTGCTCGTCGTCACCGATCAGGTAACGGCTTTCGTCGGCCGACAGGGTGGTCTTGCCGGTGCCGGACAGACCGAAGAACAGGGTCACGTCGCCCTCTTCGCCGATGTTGGCGGCGCAGTGCATTGGCAGCACGTCGGCAGCCGGCAGCAGGAAGTTCTGCACGGAGAACATGGCTTTCTTCATTTCACCGGCGTAACGCATACCGGCGATCAGCACTTTCTTCTGTGCGAAGTTGAGGATCACGCAGCCATCGGAGTTGGTGCCGTCACGCTCAGGCACGCACTCGAAGTTGGCAACGTTGAGGATCTGCCACTCTTCACGGCCAGCCGGGTTGTACTGCTCTGGATTGATGAACAGGCAACGGCCGAACAGGTTCTGCCAGGCGGTCTGGGTGGTCATCTTCACAGCCAGGTAGTGCTCGTGAGCAGCACCTACGTGAACGTGGGAAACGAAGTGCTCTTGCGCGTTGTTGAACGCTTCGACGCGAGCCCACAGGGCATCGAACTTGTCGGCCGGGAACTTGCGGTTGATCGGGCCCCAGGCAATGGCTTCCTGAGTAGTCGGCTCTTCAACAATGAAACGATCGACTGGCGAACGGCCGGTACGGTGACCGGTACGAACAACCAGTGCGCCGGTATCGGCAAGCTCGCCCTCACCGCGATTCAGGGCTTCTTTAACCAGATCATCAACACTCAGATCGGTGTACACGGCGTTATTGGCTTGCGTCATGAGTTTCCCCGTCGGCCAGTGGCCGAGTGTGCTCCAAACGTTTTGTAGTAGAAAGTCGTGCACTACTACCGCGAAAAAAGTGGCCCGGATTATGCCAGAAAAGCCCAAAAAGAGTAGGGCCCTCCCGTCGTAACGGCGTTATTCCGGCACGAACCAGTGAATTTACCTGCGCTGAACCGTTTTAGTGACGGGTATCTGACGGCGTGTCGACGCCCGCTCCGGCGAACAATTGAGCGACATCGGCGGCATCGAACAGGTATTGCTGGTTACAGAACTGGCAGTCGATCTCGATGTGACCACCGTGTTCGACCACCAGATTCTGCGCGTCTTCATGACCCAGACTGACCAGGGCATTGGCCGAACGTTCGCGCGAGCAGCTGCAGCGAAAGCGCAGTTTCTGCACGTCGAACAAACGTACCTGCTCTTCATGGTAGAGGCGGTGGAGCACGGTTTCGTTGTCCAGGCTCAGCAGTTCATCGACGGTCAGTGTCCCGGTCAGGGCGCTGAGATGCTGCCAGTTGGCGGCGCGCTCTTCTTCGTCCTTGATGCGGTCGGATGGCAGTTGCTGCAGCAAAATGCCGCGGGCACGACGGCCATCGGCGCACAGTGTGATGCGCGTGCCGATCTGCTGGGACATGACGAAGTAGTTGGTGAAGCACTCGGACAGGTTGTCGCCGTCCAGATCAACGACGCCCTGGTAGCGCTGGCCCTGTCGTGGGTCGATGGTCAACGTCAGCGAGCCATCCGGCATCAGGTCGGACAGGGTCGCGTCAGGCGCGATACGGTCTGCTTCATAACGGGCCAGACCACGGATGTCGCGCTCGCTGGAGCACTCGATCATCAGCAGCGGGATCGGGCCTTCGGAACGGGCCTGGAGAATCAGCAAGCCATCGAACTTCAGGGTGCCGACCAGCAGCGCCGCGGCCGCCATCAGTTCGCCCAGCAGTTGCGCGACCGGTTCCGGATAGGCGTGTTTGGCCAGGACTTCGGCGTAGCTGAGTTCCAGCGAAACCATTTCGCCACGGGTGTCGCTGTCATCGAAGATGAAGCGTTGAGTGAAGTCGGTATCCGGTAGGTCGGTCATAAGTCTGGGTATCTGAATGGTAAAAAGGGTTCAACGCCTCTGACGCCGTAGGCCCTCTTTATGGCCCATGGGGTCGGATGCTGTAGCGATTTTCGACGAGCGGCTATTTAACAGGCTCGCTGTGACGTCGGGGAATCCCCCGATATGGTTACTCGCCCGGGCAATTGCAAGTCGGCCCCGGACGAAGTGGCCAAATTGTCACTACTCGTTGCTGCTGCCGCGAAACTTGAACAAGTCGCGCCGCTGCTTCTTGCTCGGCTTGCCATCTGTGGTGACACCCAAGGCGCCGGCCTTGCGCTGGGCCGCGGCGGCTTCGCGTTTGGCGATGCTGGCTTCGGTCTCTGTATAAAGTGTCTGCGCTTCCGGCGCGCCACGTCGCACGATCGACAGCGCCTGAACCACTACGGTGCGCTCATCGAAACCGGTGCGAATCTCGAACTCATCGCCGATGCGCGGCTCTTTGCCCGGCTTGCAGCGCTCGCCACGGTGATGCACCTTGCCGCTTTCTATCGCGGCCTTGGCCAGGGCGCGGGTCTTGTAGAAGCGCGCCGCCCATAACCATTTATCGAGGCGAACTTTATCGTCCTCTTCGCTTTTTTGTGCCATCGGATTTCCTCGTTCTGAAATATTGGTGAACTGTACTACCGTTCTGGCGTACCAAGAATTGCGTGGCCCAGGATTAGAATGCCGACATTTCCTAACCTCATTGGGAAACAGGAAATCGGGACCGTAGATATCTGTCGCCTTTTAACCATTATTCTGCGTGAATACCGCGAAATCGGTCGCCTGTGACCATCGAGGTTTTTTTACCGGTTGAGCAATTTTGAAGACATTTGATCATTTGACCGTTGTCGGTCTGCGCGAGTGGGTGGCGCTCCCAGATCTGGGAGTCGCGGGCCTTCGGGCAAAAATCGACACCGGCGCCAGCACCTCCAGCCTGCATGCCACCGACATCGAGGTGTTCGACCGCGATGGCGAGCAGTGGGTGCGCTTCACCGCGCACTTGGGCACGGTGGTGCAATTGCGTCACCGTCGCTGCGAAGCGCCGTTGGTGACGAAAAAAACCATTAAAAGCTCCAACGGTCATGCGCAGGTGCGATACGTGATCAGCACCACCCTGGCCCTTGGTGATCGGGTCTGGCGGGTTCAGTTCACGCTCGCCTGCCGCAAATCCATGCGTTATCGCCTGCTACTGGGCTCCAAAGCCCTGATCGACGGCCAGTTGGTGGTCAATCCGGGCATTAAATATGTACAAGACAAGCCGGTGTTCCCGGTATCTACCTCTTCCACAGGTGTTGCATGAAGATCGCTGTGCTGTCGCGTAATCCGCGTCTGTATTCCACCCGCCGCCTGGTCGAAGCCGGAACCGAACGCGGCCATGAAATGGTGGTGGTCGATACCCTTCGTGCCTACATGAACATCGCCAGCCACAAGCCGCAGATCCACTATCGCGGCAAACCGCTGGAGGGCTTCGATGCGGTGATTCCACGGATCGGTGCGTCCGTGACCTTTTATGGCTGCGCCGTGCTGCGTCAGTTCGAAATGATGGGCGTATTCCCTCTCAATGAATCGGTGGCCATCGCCCGTTCGCGGGACAAGCTGCGTTCGCTGCAACTGCTGTCACGGCGCGGCATTGGCCTTCCGGTCACCGGATTCGCCCACTCCCCCGACGACATTCCCGACCTGATCGCGATGGTCAACGGCGCGCCGCTGGTGATCAAGGTGCTGGAAGGCACCCAGGGCATCGGCGTAGTGCTGTGCGAAACCGCCACCGCAGCGGAATCGGTGATCGAGGCGTTCATGGGCCTCAAGCAGAACATCATGGTGCAGGAGTACATCAAGGAAGCCGGCGGCGCCGACATTCGCTGCTTCGTGGTGGGCGACAAGGTGATTGCCGCGATGAAACGCCAGGCCAAGCCGGGCGAGTTTCGTTCCAACCTGCATCGCGGCGGCAGCGCCAGCCTGATCAAGATCACCCCGGAAGAACGCATGACCGCCTTGCGCGCGGCGAAGGTCATGGGTTTGACGGTGGCGGGCGTGGATATCCTGCGCTCCAATCATGGGCCGCTGGTGATGGAGGTGAATTCGTCGCCGGGTCTGGAGGGGATCGAGACCACCACAGGCAAGAACGTGGCGGGGATCATCATTGAGCATTTGGAGAAGAATGGCGGGCCGAACATGACTCGGACCAAAGGCAAGGGTTAAACCCAACATCATTTGGAGATATTGAGATCGCCTTCGCGGGCA
>NZ_JAIQWX010000104.1 GCF_020164475.1 Pseudomonas sp. REP124
CGCGCAGCGGTCTCGGTTTCTTACAAAACAATACTCATGCCGTCATAAGCCACTTCAACCTGCCGCCGCTCCAGCTCCGCCCGCTGCGGCGAGTCCTCATCGAGAATCGGATTGGTGTTGTTGATGTGGATAAGCACCTTGCGCTGGCGCGGCAGTTTTTCCAGCACTTCGAGCATGCCGCCGGGGCCGTTCTGGGCCAGGTGGCCCATCTCCCGCCCGGTGCGGGTGCCGACGCCGCGGCGCTGCATTTCATCGTCGTCCCACAGGGTGCCGTCCACCAGCAGGCAATCGCTGCCGGCCATCATCTCCAGCAACGGCGCATCGACCTTGCCCAGACCCGGCGCGTAGAACAGCTTGCCGCCGGTATTGAGGTCTTCGACGATCAGACCGATGTTGTCCCCCGGATGCGGGTCGAAGCGATGCGGCGAGTAAGGCGGCGCGGCGCTGCGCAAGGGCAGCGGGGTGAAGCGCAGGTTGGGGCAGGCTGCAATGCTGAAGCTCTGGTCCAGCTCGATGCGCTTCCAGGTCAGGCCGCCGTTCCAATGGTTGAGCATGTTGAACAGCGGAAAGCCCGTGCTCAGATCCTCGTGGACCATGTCGGTGCACCAGACCTGATGCGGGCAGCCTTCGCGCAGCATCAGCAGGCCGGTGGTGTGGTCGATCTGGCTGTCCATCAGGATGATCGCACCGATTCCGGTGTCACGCAGCGCGCGGCCCGGCTGCATCGGGGCGAAGTTCTGCAATTGCGCGCGGATGTCCGGGGAGGTGTTGCACAGCACCCAATTCACGCCGTCATCGGAAATCGCGATGGACGACTGGGTCCGTGCCTTGGCCTTCAGGCTGCCGTTGCGAAAGCCGGCGCAGTTCACGCAGTTACAGTTCCACTGGGGGAACCCGCCGCCGGCGGCGGAACCTAGAATCTGGACGAACATGGAGGCTCCATCATTTCAATGCTCAAAACAAAACGCCTCGGGATTACCGAGGCGCTGAACTGCACGTCTGCCAAAGCAGAGATTAGCGGCTGGCGAAGTACATGGTGACTTCAAAGCCGATACGCAGGTCGGTGTAAGCAGGTTTGGTCCAGGCCATGGGAGCACTCCTTGAGGTGATGAGACAGTTGAGACCTATACATATAGTCCACCTCCCGAAGGAGACGTTCAGATAGTTAGGCAGCTATGTTACTCAAAATTTCAGGCAGCGGGATGAAAATGTTCTAAATGGTTAACGATGCAGTCAGGGTGCCGCTTGCCAGGATGAAACCGGGCATACCCCATTGGACAGGCAGCGCCAACCACCCTCGGCTTGTGCCAGGCGCAGGGCTGCTGCGATGAGCGTCGGGCGATCCACGGTGGATAAAGCTCGGAGCAGCTGCAGCAGATAATCCGACGAACGGCCCGCCAGCTTGCCCTGCCACAGCAGCTCGGCAGCTTGGGCAAAGGGCAAGGTGCAGGTGTCGAACTGATCGGTCAAGGCCTGGCGTTGAGCGATGAATTGCGTGTCATCCATCTCAGCGACCAGATTTGGGAGACTGCTCAAAAATTGTTCGATGTGTTGCAGCAGATCCTGCGGCGCAACGGTTGGCGATTGCACGCCGAACAGTAGCCCGGTTTGCCCGTGCATCTGACGCAGTCCGCTGAACACGGCATAACCCAGCTGCAACTCCACGCGCAGGCGTTGGTAGAACGGCGTCTGACACAGGTGTGCCAGCAAGCGCCACGCGGCTTCGTCGGCAATGTCGCTAGTGACTGTAGGACAGAACAACAGCAACGCGTGTTCGCTGGAGCCGGTTTCCAGAGTGCTCCAGAGTCGTTGTCCTTGAATGGAAGGCGCTGGCGTCGTTTGGCTGTCCGCTGTGCCGGGGATGCGGCTCAATGCCAGGCCCAGTGCTGCCTGGGTCTGGGGCGACAGACCGATGCCCAGGCCGTCCCAGCGCGCGTTGGCCCAGAGTTGCGCAAGGTCCTCCGACTCGGCGGTCCGCGGCAAAAGCTCACTCGGAAGCGCCTTGAGCAATTGCCGAATCGGTATCAACGCCGGCGAATCCTGTGGAAATTGGGCTTCGGGGTTTGTCAGGTTTTTCAGCGCATGTTCCAGCACAACGGGCATGGATTCCTGGAGTCCGGTCATCTTCAGCAGCCATTCGTTGGCCGATGCACTGAACAACACTTCCACACCCGCCTGCCGGGCTTCTTCGCACAAAGGCTGCAGACTGTTTTCCAGTCGTGACTGGAGGCTGCTCGCAGGTGTCGAGTCCAGACGCAAGCGCACATACAGCGCGCCTTCGGGGCTGTTATCCGGCAAAGCCTGGCTGAATTGCATCGGCGAGCGTTCGCGGCGGGTGCGTGAGCGATCCTGGGCAAACGTACGCAGGCCGCGGTGGGCGCTGGTCTGGCCGCGAATCAAGCCGGCGTTGGCCGCTGGCGCTTCGGAGCGTAAAAACGGATTGGGTGTCGGCAACTGCCACTGGCCGCTGAAGTTATCCACAGCGCCGAGTTGTTGCAGGATGATCTTGAGGGCGGTCACACCCTGTTCCGATAGTCCGGTGTCGCGTTGTTCGCTGTCCAGGCGTGCGAGTTGCAACGCACCGCTGACTTGCTGCTGGCGCTGGAGCAGGGCGGTGTATTCGTCGCGCAATCCGCTCAGGTCTTGTTGGGCGAAGAAGCTCAGCCAATCCAGCAGGTGTTCACGAACCGCGGCTGGCTGACCATTGGCGTTCAGCTTGAGTTCGATATGCAGCAAGGCCTGCCCGCCGAACTGATACAACACTGTAGCTTTCAGGTTTTCGGCCAGATCTTTGCTGCGCAATTCGACCAACAGTCCACCGGGCTTTGCGTTGTTCAGCCAATGGCAGAGGAACGCCAATGCTTCGGGGTTAGCCTCGGGCAATGCCTCGAGCGCAAACATCAGGTCAAGGCGGCTTTCGTTCAGCTGTTGATAATTTTTCTGCGCAGTGTCCAACAACGGGACGGGCGCTTGCTGCGCGATGGAGTTACCTGTGGGAAGCGCATCAGCGAATGCCTGGGCCAATGCCTTCAATTCTTCCAGCGACTGTGGGCCAACCAGGCTCAGGGTCATTTGCCCCGCTTGATAAAAACGCTGATGGAAATCTTTCAGTGCCTGCTGAAACTCATCCTGTTGCACGGGCAGGCTGTCGCGGTTTCCCGCATGAAAGCCTCTCAACGGATGGGCGTGCGCAAGACCATCGAACAGCGCCTGCTGCTGTTGCGCGGCCGCATCCTGAGACCAGGCGAGAAACTCCGCGTGCAGCACTTCCCTTTCCCGCAACTGATCGTCCGGATTCATACGCGGACGGGCAAGCATGTCTGACAGACGCTCCAGAGCACCGTTGAACGCCTGGGTCGGCAATTCGAAAAAATAGTCGGTGGTGCGCTCACTGGTGCGCGCATTCAACTGGCCGCCATGACTTTGGACGTAGGCCATCAGCCCCTGGCTTGCAGGAAAACGCTCGGTCCCCAGAAACAGCAGATGCTCGAGAAAGTGCGCCAGACCCGGCCACGCCAGCGGCACATCATGGCTACCGGCGGCGACGCGCAAGGCCGCAGCGGCACGCTTCAAATCTGGCGCGTGACGCAGCGTCACCCGCAGACCGTTGGCCAGTGTTTCAGTGTGGGGACGAGAAGGATTTGGCGCAGGCATGGGCACTTCCAGAACAGTGAAGTGCCCATGCTAGCGGATTAGCGCTTGTTCAGCGCGGCGTAAAGCTCGGGGCGGCGATCGGCCAGATAGCGATTGGCGCTGCGGGATTTGTCCATCAACTGACGATCCAGCTCACCGACAATCAGGGCTTCATCGAGGCCGGCCTGGGCGATGCGACTGCCATCCGGCGCGGCGATGCTGCTCTGGCCGCAGTACTGGATATCGCCTTCCTGCCCGCAGTAGTTGGCATAGGCCACATAACACTGGTTTTCGAATGCACGGGAACGCACGGTGACGTCGGCGACGAAATCGAAGGGGATCATGTTCGCCGTCGGCACCAGAATCAGCTCGGCGCCTTCAATGGCCAGGCGCCGGGCGTTTTCCGGGAACTCCAGGTCGTAGCAGATCAGGAAACCGAGCTTCCAGCCGTTGAGTTCCACGACAGGGAACTCGTTGGTGCCGGGGCTGAACATGGCGCGGTCCAGATCGCCGAACAAGTGCGTCTTGCGGTAGTTGCAGACACGCTCGCCCTGGGCGTCGATCAACTGCACGGCGTTGTAGATCTGTCCATCCTCGGCGCGTTCGGCGTAGCCATATAAAATGGCGATGCCGGCGGTGCGGGCAATGCGCGCGATCTGCTGTGCAGATTCACCGTTGTAAACCTCCGCCAGCACGCTGACGGCATCCTGGCCGATGTTGTAACCGGTCAGGAACATTTCCGGCAGCACCAGCAGATCGGCGCCTTTGGCTTCCAGCGCCAGTTGATGCAGACGTTGCAGATTGCCGGCGACGTCCAAAGGCAGCGGTGGACATTGGTAAAGGGCTACGCGCATCGGGAACTCCTCTTACTCGGGTAGGGCGATAGGGCCGATATCTTTGAACACGTCACCCGGGCCCGGGTTCTCTCTATGTGTGGCACCGCCGAAGTGTTTCATGATGCCCCACACCGCGTTGAGCGACGTCTGCACCGCACCTTCGACCCAGGCCGGCGTCCAGGACACGTCGTCGCCGGCGATGAAGATCCCGCGCTGTTCGGCCGGCATGTCGTCCTGCATGAAGTGGGCGTACATGCGCTGGTTATAGCGGTAGTGGCCCGGCAGGGCGCCTTTGAAGGCACCGAGGAAGTGCGGGTCGGCTTCCCATGAAACAGTGATCGGGTCGCCGATGATCCGTGCTGCGATATCGACTTTCGGGTAGATCTTTTTCAACGCGTCCAATGCCAGCTTCACGCGCTTTTCCACAGGATGCGGCAACATCTTCAACGCGTCACTCATCCACGAGTATGAAAGGCAGATCACGCCCGGCTTGTCGTCACCGTTGTCGAACAGGTAGGTGCCGCGGGTCAGGCGATCGGTGAGGGTCATGCTCATCAGGTCGCGGCCGGTCTCCGGATCCTTGTCCTTCCAGAACGGACGGTCGACCATCACGAAGGTTTTCGACGACTGCATGTAGCGGGTGCGGTCCAGGGCCATCCACATCTTTTGCGAGAACAGGGTTTCTTCGCATTCGATCTGGGTGGTCAGCAGCCAGCTCTGGCAGGTGGTCAGCACGGCGGCGTATTCGCGGGTGTCGCCGTTATTGTCGGTAACCGCAAATCGGCCGCCCGGTGCGTGGGCGATTTTCTTCACGCCGGAGCGTGGTGCACCGCGGTGCAGCGACTTGAGGCTGGTGCCTTCCGGCCAGTGTACGCAACGCTCGGGAGCATGGCGCCAGATGCCTTGCGGCACTTGTTCGACGCCGCCGACGACCAGGTGCTGGTGATCGTCGCAGTTGGTCATGACCACGCGGAAGATTTCCAGCATCGAGTTGGGGAAGTCCGAGTCCCAGCCGCCGGTGCCGAAACCGACCTGACCGAACACTTCGCGGTGATGGAACGACAGTTTGGCGAAGGCTTTGGAGGTGGCGACGAAGTCGTAGAAAGTGCGGTCGTCCCACAGCGGCACCAGGGTGTTCCATAGCTCTTTCAGGCGAGGCACATCGCGGTCGCGAATCGCCTGCTGGATCTCGCCGAAGCGCGAGCCGTCTTCCAGCGCATCCGCCCAGGCGTCAGCCACTTCCTGGAACAATGCAGGAAGATCCGCCAGTTTCTGTGCGTAATGGGTCTTGCCTTCCAGGTCGATGACGGTGCTGCCCGAGGCCGGAGTCAGCGGGTTTGGGAAGGGCTTGGTTTCCAGGCCCAGCTTGTCGACGTAGTGATAGAACGCGGTGGACGACACCGGAAAGCGCATCCCGCCCAGCTCGGCGACGATGCCGTCGGTGCCATTGAAGGTCTGGGAGCGCAGGCGACCGCCCAGTTTCGAGGCTTCGTAAACGACGGGCTTGAGGCCGAGCTTCATCAGCTCATAAGCTGCCACGAGACCGGCGATACCGGCACCGACAATCGCCACTTCGGCACCGTGATTGTGCTCTGGGATACTGCCCAAGCCGGCCGGGTGTTCGATCCAGTCGTCGAAGGCGAACGGGAAGTCCGGACCGAAAATGGTGACTGGTTTCTTACCGTCTGCAGGGTGGCGATTGTTCTTGTTCATGGCTGACCTTACTGGCATCAGGACGCGGGGGGCGCGTCTGAGTATAGGAAAAGATGCGAGCCATTCTAGAGAGCGGGGAATACGTTAATAAGACGCAAAGTGTCGTCGTTTTGATGATTGGTTGTTCAATATGACGAGATATCAATGCATGTTGTCCAATCAGTGTGAACTTTTGTGGCGAGGGGGCTTGCCCCCGCTGGGCTGCGAAGCGGCCCCAAGCTTTTTGCCAGTGCTGCGCACTGGAACGGGGGCAAGCCCCCTCGCCACAAAAGCCCGCTCCCACACTGGACCGTGTTTAAACCGGCTGCCCGCGATCAATCTTGCTGCTGAGGATGATCGAAGTCGTGGTCTTCTCCACCCCATCCACACTGCCAATCTGATCCAGCAACTGATCCAGCTGCTCCGGCGAGTCCGTGCGCAGCCACGCCACATAATCAAATTCGCCACTCACCGCACACAATTGCTGCACCTGAGCCATGGCGCTCAGGCGTCGCAACACTTCCTTGCCCGAGCGCGGCTGCACGGTGATCCCCACGTACGCCTGCAACCCGCCATCCACTACCCGTTGACCCAGGCGAACGCCGTAGCCGGTGATCACTTTGGCCTTTTCCAGACGCGCCAGACGCGAAGTCACGGTCGTGCGCGCAATGCCCAGTTGCCGGGCGAGCATGGCCACGCTCTCGCGGGCATTGATCTGCAAGGCGGCGATCAGCTGGCGGTCGATTTCGTCGAGAACGGGCGGGCGAGTGTCAGGCAAAGGGGCGGCTCCAGCGGCACAGATAGGTGGGGAGCATGTTACAGGCACATCTCCCGATACGGATGTTTCATCTGAATTCATGACCGTTCATGCCATTTTTACCTGCGACAATTTGCCATAAGTAACTAGGTAGTACATTATTCCGCGCTTGTCACAAATGGGGATAAATTCCGACATGAACAATTCTGGGGCTGCCGCCGGCAGCAAATGGTTGCTGGCGGGGCTGGGTGTCCTGATCGCGTTGATCGGGCTGGGCCTTGCTGGCGGTGGTGGTTATCTGATCACCCTGGGCGGCAGCTGGTATTTCCTGTTGATGGGCCTGGCAATGCTCGCTTCCGGGCTGCTGATCGCTCGCCGCAAGCCTGCGGGCGCTTGGCTGTATGGCCTGGCGCTGATCCTGACCGCCATCTGGGCGGTGCTGGATGCCGGTTTCGAATATTGGCCGCTGGTATCGCGGGTACTGACCTTCGCTGTGATCGGTTTGGTCGTCGCCCTGATCTACCCGACCCTGGTCCGCGCTTCGGGCGCGACGGCGGGTCGTGGTGCTTACGGTCTGGCGGGCATTCTGGGCGTGGGTGTCGTAGCAACGATGGCCTACATGTTCGTCCCGACCCACGTGGTCATGGCCACCACCGAGCCTGCGGTGACGCCGGTGACTCCGGGTTCCGAACAGAAAGACTGGGCGCACTGGGGCAATACCACCGCCGGCAATCGCTTTGCCGCGCTGGACCAGATCAATAAGGGCAATATCGACCAATTGCAGGTCGCCTGGACTTTCCGTACCGGTGACATCCCACAAAGCACCGGCGCTGGCGCCGAAGACCAGAATACCCCGCTGCAGATCGGCGACACCGTCTACACCTGCACCGCCTACGGCAAAGTCTTCGCCCTCGACGCCGACACCGGCGCCCAGCGCTGGAAGTTCGACCCGCAAGGCACCGCGCCGAACTGGCAGCGCTGCCGTGGCCTGGGATACTCCGAAACGCCGGTGGCTTCGGACAATCAGCCAACCGTCTGTACGAAACGTCTGTTTCTGCCGACAGGCGATGCGCGTCTGATCGCCATCAACGCCGAAACCGGCAAGCCTTGTGAAGAATTCGGCAACAAAGGCACCGTCGATCTGACCACCGACATGGGCGAAGTGAAGCCTGGTTACTACCAGCAAACCTCGACGCCACTGGTCGCCGGCGACGTAGTGATCGTCGGCGGACGCGTGGCCGATAACTACTCCACCGGCGAGCCGCCGGGCGTGGTGCGCGCCTATGACGTGCGCAGCGGCGAGCTGGTCTGGGCGTGGGATCCGGGCAACCCGAACACCACCAAGCGCCCTCCAGCGGGCGAGACTTATACCCGCGGTACGCCGAACGTGTGGTCGGCCATGTCCTACGACGCCAAGCTCGGTCTGGTCTACCTGCCGACCGGCAACGCCACCCCGGACTTCTTCGGCGGTCAGCGCACCGAGTTCGACGACAAATGGAGCTCGTCCATCGTCGCCCTCGACGTGAAATCCGGTCAGGTGCGCTGGCACTTCCAGACCACTCACCACGACCTGTGGGACTTCGACCTGCCTGCGCAGCCGCTGCTGTACGACGTGCCGGACGACAAGGGCGGCATGCAGCCAGCCCTGGCGCAAGTGACCAAACAGGGCGAGATCTTCCTGCTCAACCGCGAGACCGGCGTGCCGATCGCCCGCGTCGAAGAGCGTCCGGTTCCCCAAGGCAGCGTGCCGGGCGAGCGCTACTCCCCGACCCAGCCGTTCTCGGTGGACATGCCGTCCATCGGCAACAAGACCCTGACCGAATCCGACATGTGGGGTGCCACGCCGTTCGACCAACTGATGTGCCGCATCCAGTTCAAGGGCATGCGCCACGAAGGCGTCTACACCCCGCCGGGCATGGACCGCGCCCTGCAATTCCCGGGCTCTCTGGGCGGCATGAACTGGGGCAGCGTTTCGGTTGATCCGAACAGCAACTACATGTTCGTCAACGACATGCGCCTGGGCCTGGCCAACTACATGATCCCGCGCGATAAGATCGGTGCTGGAGCCAGCGGTATCGAAATGGGCGTGGTGCCTCAGGAAGGTACACCGTTCGGCGCCATGCGCGAGCGCTTCCTCTCGGCGGTCGGCATTCCGTGCCAGAAACCACCGTTCGGCACCATGTCGGCCATCGACCTCAAGACCCACAAATTGATGTGGCAAGTCCCGGTCGGCACCGTGCAGGACACCGGTCCGCTGGGCATTCGCATGCACCTGCCGATCCCCATCGGCATGCCGACCCTCGGCGCCTCCCTGGCCACCCAATCGGGCCTGCTGTTCTTCGCCGGCACCCAGGACTTCTACCTGCGCGCCTTCGATACCGGCAACGGCAACGAGATCTGGAAATCCCGTTTGCCAGTGGGTAGCCAGTCCGGCCCGATGACCTATGTGTCGCCGAAGACCGGCAAGCAGTACATCCTGCTGACCGTGGGCGGTGCACGTCAGTCGACGGATCGTGGGGACTATGTGATCGCCTACGCCTTGCCTAAGTAAACTGTAGGAGCGAGCACGCTCGCGATGGACGCCAACGATAACGCGGGCAGCCTGACACCCAGCGGTGTTCCGGCCTGCATCGCGAGCAGGCTCGCTCCCACAGGATCTTGCGCACATTGCCACGCAGGATAGACAGCGACCTTCCCTCGTAGTCGAATGCAGGAACGAAGACTTCGAGGCAACGGACATGTCGAGCAAAATGCCCCCCGCCGTTCGCGATCACGCATTGCAGATCGCACGTCACGAAATGGGCCACTACCTCGTGGCCCGCGCGTTGGGTTTTGCCACGGGCGGCGTGACGCTGAACGTGACCATGGATCTTCGCCACAAAGGTGGCGCCTCCATCAACCTGGTGCAGCCCATCTCCTCGCTGCAAACCATGACGGCCTACCTCGAAGCCCGAATCATGGTGCTCTTGGCAGGCGCAATGGCGCAGGCTCTCTCCCCAAACCGCGCTCCCAAACAACGCATCGACAAATCAAAGGCCACCGCCATCCTCAATGGCGCATTCGGGGCTGAACGGGACGACGCAAAAATCCGCGAGTTGCGGCACTTGTTGCGCAACATCCTCCATCCCGAGACCGACCCTGAATCCACCGACCGCATCGCGGCCGAGCTGAAGGCGATCAATGATCGACTGTGGGAGCGGACCCTGGACATGGTCGAAACCTTCGCCGAGACCATCGCCGACTTAGGCGCAATGCTGGTGGATCGCATGGTGCTGGTGGAACAGTGGGGCAGGCCGGCGGATACATATGAGGTGGTGATGGCGGGGGAGATGCTGGAGCGGTTGCCGGGAGTGCAGGCGATTGCGCCGGTAGAGCGCCCCGAAATTTCGGGGCGCGTTGTCGAGGGATGAACCGTCGTTAGGCCTTGGTTTTCGCCGAGGCCTGAACGAGGTGCCGCTCCAAAACCTTCACAACATCATCAACCACAGCTTTGCCCATGGCAGTGAGGTAATGCGCCGCCCACGCGTGACGGTCGCAGCCTTTGGCGTAGGCCGCATCCACAGCGAAGGACTTGGCCAGGAACAGCAGGTTTGAGGCCTGGTTCAAGGCGTCGACGATGGGAACGTCGCGGCAGACGTGGAACAACGGTTGTTCCGAGATGTACATGAAGGGAGTGAAGCCGGGGGTTTTCAGTTCTGAAGGTGCGGACTGATCCGTCGTGCTCATATTCAAACTCCTAATTTTTGAGGAGCCGCCTCATTCGTTTCCAAGCAAATGGGTGGCAGCTGCGCGCAGGTTGGAAAACCGGGAAATTAGGAAACCGGCACGCCCGAAGACGTCCCGCGCACAGCCGCCAAAACTCAAGAGTGAGATGAGCAACCTGTTGCGTCCAATTTCATCGGGTTTCCAAGCCCGATCGCTGAATGATCAGCGACGGCTGGAGAGTAGCCGTTCAAAGAAAAGCGCAACAAGGCATCAAAGCGCCCAAAAGCAAGATTCGGAGTTTGCCTACAAGGTCCTACGGCGTCATCTGATTTTCTGACACCTGAAATAAACAGACTAAACGCCAGACACGAAAAAGCCGCGCATTGCGCGGCTTTCTTGTTTGGTGGGCCCACACGGACTTGAACCGTGGACCAAAGGATTATGAGTCCTCTGCTCTAACCAACTGAGCTATAGGCCCCAGTAGGTCGCGGATTATAACGACCGTTTGGCGGCTGTGCCATCCGAATAATCCATTACGGTTGTACGAAGAAACGTCGCGGCGAATTCGTCGGGGGGCAGGGGCAGGCTGACGATGTAGCCCTGGATCTGTTCGCAGCCCTCGTAGGCCAGGAATTGTTGCTGCGCCTGGGTTTCGACGCCTTCGGCGATCACGGTGAATTGCATGCTGCGACCGAGGGCGATGATGGCGCGCACGATGGCGACGTCGTGGGGGTCGTCCGGCAGGCCACGGACAAATGACTGATCGATCTTCAGGATGTCCAGCGGCAGGCGTTTGAGGTAGCTCAGGGACGAGTAGCCGGTGCCAAAGTCGTCGATCGCCAGTTGTACGCCAAGTTGCTTGAGTTGATGCAGCACCGCCAGCGCCTCTTCGGCCTGGCTCATGATGAAGTTTTCGGTGATTTCCAATTGCAGCAGGCCGGGTTTGAGGCGGAAGTCCTTGAGCAGTTGTTCGATGCGCCCCAGCAGGTTCGGTTGACGCAGTTGCGCGCCCGCGAGGTTGACCGACAGCGGGCCCAGGCCTGTGTATTTCTTGTTCCACTCGTGCAGTTGCCGGCAGGCGGTTTCAAGTACCCAGTCGCCGATCTGCAGGATCATGCCATTTTCTTCGGCCAAGGAAATGAAGTGTTCCGGCGGTACATCGCCAAAGGTTGGATGACGCCAGCGGATCAGTGCTTCGGCGCCGACCAGACGGTAGTCGTCGAGGCTGATCTTCGGTTGGTAGTACAGGTGCAGTTCATTGCGCTCGATGGCGCGGCGCAATTCGTGTTCCAGCGCCACGCGTTCGCTGGCCTGAGCGGTGAGATCGCAGGTATAGCTTTCGACCCGGTTGCGGCCTTTGGCCTTGGAGCGGTACATCGCCGCGTCGGCGTTCTTGATCAGCGTGGCCACATCGCTGCCGTCCTGTGGATACAGGCTGGTGCCGATGCTGGAGCTGATGAAGAACTCGTGTTCACCAGCCTGGAATGGTGCGGTGAAGCAGTTGAGCAGCTTGTTGGCGATGTTGTCGGCATCGCTGGGCTGTTGCAGGCCGGGCAGCAGAATGATGAATTCGTCGCCGCCCAGGCGCGCCACGGTGTCGATGTCGCGAAGTTGTTCCTTGAGGCGCACGGCGATGCCCTTGAGCAGCAGGTCGCCAACCGGATGGCCGAGGCTGTCGTTGATGTGTTTGAAACGGTCGAGGTCGAGGAACAGCACCGCGCCCTGGCCGCCGATTTCTCTTTGGGTATTGAGCGCGGTCAGCAAACGGCTTTCGAACAGCGTGCGGTTGGGCAGGCCGGTGAGCGGGTCGTGGTGAGCCTGGTAGTCGAGTTTGGCCTGGGCGTGCTTGAGGCTGGAAATGTCGGCAAACACAGCCACGAAATGAGTGATGAACTTGTCCCGGTTGCGCACGGCGCTGATGGTCAGCCAGCTCGGGTAAAGCTCGCCGTTCTTGCGCCGGTTGGAGATCTCCCCCTGCCAGTGCCCCTCGGCGGTCAGTTGGTGCCACATGGCGGCGTAGAACGCGCTGTCATGCAGACCTGAAGCCAGCAGCCGTGGCGTATGGCCCAGCGCTTCGCTCTCGCTGTAGCCGGTGATCTCGGTGAAGGCGCGGTTGACCGCGCTGATGTGCTGCTGGGTATCGGTGATCAGCACGCCTTCGGCAGTGCTCTCGAATACTGTGGCGGCCTGTTGCAGTTTTTCCTGCATCAGATGGCGCTCGGTGATGTCCCGGGCGATGGTCAGCATGCAGTCTTCATCGCCAATCGGCAGCGGACGGCTGGAGACTTCGCAAAGGCGGATCTGCCCGTCGCTGCGACGGATGTGGCAACTGAAGTCGCGGACGAAGCCATCGCGGTGCAGCAGATCGAGCATCTGCTTGCGTTCATTGAGGTTGACCCAGATCCCCAGGTCCAGTGCCGAGCGATCCACTGACATCGCGCTGTTGAACCCGGTGATACGGCTGAAGCCTTCATTCACCTCCAGTAACAAGCCATCGCTCTGCCGCGACAGCAGCAAGCCATCCGGTGAAGCATGGAAGGCCTTGGCGAATTTTTCTTCGGAGGTTTGCAGTTGTTGCTGGGTTTCCTTGAGCTGGGTGATGTCGCGCACCACGACCACCAGCGCCGGCGTGGTATCGAGATCGAAGGGTTCGGCGGAGATCAGGCCGGTAAACACCTGCCCATTGTTGCGGCGGAAAGGCATCTCCAGATTGCGGATGCTGCCGGCTTGCAGGCGCTGCAACAGGCCCGGCCCTACGCCGGGAATGCCCCAGATGTTGAGGTCGGTGGCGGTCAGGCCGATGACATCTTCGGCCTTGAGCCCGATCTGTTCTTCGAACGCTTCGTTGACTTCCAGCAGACAACCGTCGGATAGCCGGGCGATGACCAGAATGTCCGGGCATTGCTGGAACACCGAGGCAAACTTCTGTTCCGACAGGCGCAGTGCCTCTTCGGTGCGCTTGGCCTCGGTGATGTCGATCATCAGCCCACGCATCACCGGTTCATGTCCGTGTTCGATCAGGCTGACGATATCGCGCACCCACAGGCAGCGACCGTCGGCGGTGATGACCCGGTAATCGAGGCTGTGGTCGCGGCCGGCCAGTACTTCGTGGTCGCAAAAACTCTGCGCGCGGGTGAGATCGGCGGGGTGAATGATGTTGCGCCAGAAGCCCGGAATCAGCCAATGAGAGAGGGGATAACCGAGCAGATCCTCGGCGTGAGGCGACACATAGCTGTAGGTGAAGTCACTCATCCGCGCTTCCCAGGCGATGGCCGACAGGCTCTCCACCAGTCCGCGGTAGTGATACTCGCTGCTGCGCAGTTCCTGCTCCAGGTCCACCCGGCGGGCGATTTCCGAACTCAATCGGCGATTGACCCGGATAACGGCGGCCAGCACGACGATCAGCACCAGAAGACCCGGAAGCCCATAAATCACCAGATCGGACCAGAAAGTCCGGTGATCGAGGACGTTACCAACCCAATGCTCCTGAATGGAGCTGATTTCTGCTGGGGTCATGTCCGCGAGGACTTTGTCCAGAATGCCGACCAGAATCTTGTTGTCCCGTGGTACGCCCATGGCCAGCTGATAGCGATAAGGCGTTTCGCCGCTGACGTACAGGCCATCGAGCTTGAGCTGACGCAGGCTCCATACGCTGGACGCCAGATCGCCCACAACCGCATCCACTTCGTCGGTGGCCAGGGCCTGCAATGCCGAGGCGACATTGGGCATGGCCACCAGGTTCAGGTCGGGATTGTGGGTGCGCAGCAGTTCGTGGGGCGCGTAGTTTTCCACCACGGCTATTTTCAGGCCGTACAGCTCTTCGATTTTGCGCGGTTGAGGGCCGCCGACGTGGGCCAGGATAACGATCGGGAAATCCAGGTAGGGCCGGGTGAACGAAAGGAACGACTGGCGTTCCGGAGTCGACATGATGCCCGGCAAGAGGTCCAGCTTGCCGTTTTTGGCCTGATCCAGCACGACGGTCCAGCTCACCGGTTCTATGGGCGTGAGTTTGACCGCCAATCGCTGGCGGATCAGGTCGATATAGTCTGCTGCAAGACCCTGGTAACGCCCCTGATCGTCGCGAAACTCAAAAGGAGGCCAGGACGCATCGACACCCAGGCGCAAGTCCGGGTGGGCCGCCAGCCAGCTACGTTCTTCGTCGGTTAGAGTCAGCGCGCCAGCCGTTGCGGTCCAGGTCATCAGCGACAGTAAAAAAAGCATTGTCGACAGTCTGGGCATAACGGTCTCGTTACGGCACGGGGAATGCTTCGAGTGTAGACGGGCAAATCGGGGGGAGTGTAGGGCGGGAGGATTTAATCTTCACAAAACAAAACCCCCGGCGCGGGCCGGGGGGTTTGTTATCACTCGTCGAGGAAGGAGCGCAGATGCTCGCTTCGCGTCGGGTGGCGCAGCTTGCGCAGTGCCTTGGCTTCGATCTGACGAATCCGCTCACGGGTCACGTCGAACTGCTTACCCACCTCTTCAAGCGTGTGGTCAGTGTTCATGTCGATGCCGAAGCGCATGCGCAGTACTTTGGCTTCACGGGCAGTGAGGCCGGAGAGTACTTCGCGAGTCGCTTCCTTGAGGCTCTCAACGGTCGCGACATCGATTGGCGACTGCATGGTCGAGTCTTCGATGAAGTCGCCCAGATGGGAGTCTTCGTCATCACCGATCGGGGTTTCCATGGAGATCGGCTCTTTGGCGATCTTCAATACCTTGCGGATCTTGTCCTCAGGCATTTCCATGCGTTCGCCCAGCTCTTCCGGCGTCGGTTCGCGACCCATTTCCTGCAGCATCTGGCGGGAAATACGGTTGAGCTTGTTGATCGTCTCGATCATGTGCACCGGAATACGGATGGTGCGAGCCTGGTCGGCGATCGAGCGAGTGATCGCCTGACGGATCCACCAAGTGGCATAAGTCGAGAACTTGTAGCCGCGACGGTATTCGAACTTGTCTACCGCTTTCATCAGACCGATGTTGCCTTCCTGGATCAGGTCGAGGAATTGCAGGCCACGGTTGGTGTACTTCTTGGCGATCGAGATCACCAGACGCAAGTTCGCTTCCACCATCTCTTTCTTCGCGCGGCGGGCCTTGGCCTCACCGATCGACATGCGACGGTTGATGTCCTTGATCTCGGCGATGGTCAAGCCGGTTTCGGCTTCCAGCGCGGTCAGCTTCTGCTGGCAACGAACGATGTCCGGTTGCAGGCGTGCGATGGCTTCAGCGTACTTGGTCTTGCCTTTGGCCAGTGCGTCGGTCCAGCTTTCGTCGATTTCGTTGCCCGGGAACTGGCGCAGGAAATCGGCACGCGGCATACGCGCATCACGCACGCAGAGCTGCATGATTGCACGCTCTTGCTGGCGCAGACGATCCAGGGCACTGCGTACACGCTCGACCAGGCCTTCGTACTGCTTGGGCACCAGTTTGATCGGCATGAACAGCTCGGCCAGAGCCAGCAATTCGGCGATTGTAGCCTTGTTGCTGCGACCGTGCTTTTTCAGGGCCTTGCGGGTGATTTCCATCTGATCGGCAACAGCACCAAAGCGCTGCGCGGCGATGACCGGATCCGGACCGCTTTCTGCTTCTTCCTCGTCATCCGAGCCTTCGCTTTCCTCGTCATCGTCGGAGTCGTCCGCTTTCGCGGCTTTCTCATCGATCGGAGGAGGCACTTCGGCAGGAGGTGGCGCAATGCCGTCGTCCGGGTCGATGTAACCGCTCAGAACGTCGGACAGGCGGCCACCTTCGGTGGTGACGCGGGTGTATTCGGAGAGAATGTGGTCAACCGTGCCAGGGAAGTGCGCGATCGCGCTCATCACTTCACGGATGCCTTCTTCGATACGTTTGGCGATTTCGATTTCGCCTTCACGAGTCAGAAGCTCGACCGTACCCATTTCGCGCATGTACATGCGCACAGGGTCTGTGGTGCGACCGATATCGGTCTCCACTGCCGCCAACGCAGCAGCTGCTTCTTCCGCAGCGGCCTCGTCGGTATCGGCGTCGGCCAGCATAAGGGCGTCCGCATCCGGAGCAACCTCGTGTACGGGGATCCCCATGTCGTTAATCATGCGGATGATGTCTTCCACCTGCTCCGGATCTGAAATATCCTCGGGCAGGTGGTCATTGACCTCGGCGTAAGTCAGGTAACCCTGCTCACGACCCAGTTTGATCAAATCGATAATACGAGACTGCTGTTGCGCTTTTCCGGACATAACACCCTATCCACTGAAGGTCTTGGCGGGCAAAAAACAAGCCGAGGATTATACCTGAGCTATGACCTCACGCGCCAGTTGAGGTCGGGTTTGATGCATAAACGTTCTGTTTTAGAAGGTCGCGCATCTGTTTTGCTATCTGGGTTTGCTCTTCAGCCGATAAGCCCGGCTGCCTGGCTTTCTTGATGAGTTCGTCGAGGGTCTGCGTGTGCTGGCCCGCGGATAACCTTGTAATGGTGTCTAAAAACTGTTGTTCAAGGTTGTCGCCGTCAATTAACCACTCCTTTTCCGCGAGTGCTTTCAACAGTCGTCCTTGCTCTGTTCCGTGCCAGCGAGCCATCAACTGAATTGAGTTTAGCTTAGGATTTTTCTGCACCGCCTCGATCAGGGCGATCAGTACCTGAGCATAGGTGTTGCTCTCGTTGGCAAAGTGATCGGCGCTCTCGACCTTCCCGGCCAATTGCGGGTGGTGGATCAGCGTACGCAGGGCGATCAGCGTCGGGGCCTCTACTGCCACGGGCGTGCGCGGGGCATAGGATTCATCCCGATCACCGCGCTTGCCGTTCTTGCTCCAGGGTTTCTTTTCCCACTTCTTGCCGCCGCCACCCTGTTTCTTCGGTGTCCATTCCTGCTGGGGCGCGTAGGCCTCCTGAGGCTGGTGGAAGTCGGAGTAATCCGGCATGGCGTCGTAATCCATGCCTGGATCGTAGGCTGGCGGCGCTTCCTGAGGTGCGCTGTGCACCAGCTGGCTGACGGCCTCGCCACTCAATCCGGTGATTTCCAGCAGGCGCTGACGCATCAGGGTGCGCAGGTTCGCGCCCGGCACCTTGTCGATCAATGGTGCGGCGAGGGTGGCCATATGGGCCTTGCCTTCGAGGGAGCGTGGATCGGCTTCTTCAGTCAATTGCTGGAAGAAGTAATCGGCCAGCGGCTGCGCATGCTGATTGATCCGCGCGCGGAAGGCGTCGGTGCCTTCCGCGCGGATCAGGGTATCCGGATCTTCACCTTCGGGCAGGAACAGGAAGCGCGCGCGACGACCGTCCTGCAGGCTCGAGAGCGTTGCTTCCAGCGCTCGCCAGGCGGCATTACGGCCAGCCTGGTCGCCGTCGAAGCAAAACAGCACGTTGGGCACGACGCGGAACAAACGCTTCAAGTGCTCTTCGCTGGTGGCGGTGCCCAGGGTTGCGACGGCGTTGCGCAGGCCTTGCTGAGCCAGGGCGATGACGTCCATGTAGCCTTCGACGACGATGATTTCGTCGAGGTTGCGGTTGTTCTTGCGCGCCTCGAACAGGCCGTAGAGTTCCTGGCCTTTATGGAAAACCGGGGTTTCCGGGGAGTTGAGGTACTTGGGCTTGTCGTCACCCAGCACCCGGCCGCCGAAAGCGATGATGCGGCCACGGCTGTCGCGGATCGGAAACATCACGCGATCGCGGAAGCGGTCATAGCGTTTGCCGGTCTCGGCGTTCTCGATCAGCAGTCCGGCGTCGATCATGGCTTTTTGCTGGAGGGTGTCGCTGCTCAAGTGTTTGAACAGGTTGTCCCAGCCCGGCGGGGCGAAGCCGAGACCGAAGTCCCGGGCGATTTCGCCGGTCAGGCCGCGACCTTTCAAATAATCGACGGCAGCCTTGCGCGCAGGGTGGCTTTTCAGGGCCTGGCGGTAGAAGTCGGCGGCGGCCGTGAGCAGCGGGTACAGTGGCGAATCGGTCGGCTGCCGCGGTTTTTGTCGGCGGCCGCTTTCTTCGCGGGGGATTTCCATGCCGGCGGCTTTGGCCAGTTCCTCGACAGCCTGGGGAAAGTCCAGGTTGTCGTGGTCCATGATGAAGCCGAGGGCATTGCCGCCAGCGCCGCAGCCGAAGCAGTAGTAGAACTGCTTGTCGGGGCTGACACTGAAGGACGGCGTTTTTTCTTTGTGAAACGGGCAGCAGGCGGTGTGGTTCTTGCCGGCTTTCTTCAGTTGCAGGCGCGAGCTAACCACATCGACAATGTCGGTGCGGTTCAGAAGGTCGTCAATGAAGCTCTGGGGAATAAGCCCGGCCATGGCGTTCTCGTCGTCTGCGCTCAAGGGTGCCCTTAACGATGGGCGGTCGAACGCGGGTCGTTGTTTGAGGCGCGCAAGGTATGCGGCTCGACCAGTGTCGTCTGCGTAATCGCTGTCGGGAAGTGTATCTGCCGAAAATCCACTGACATTAGTTAACTATCAGTGTTGGGGCGGTATTCGACTATTTGAAAGTGTTGCGCTGAATCCGGCTGCGACCGGTCATCGGTCTCGGATAGCTCATCTTTTGGCACGCAAGCGGTGCCTTGGGCTGATCGTCGTGAGAGGAATCAGTGGGTGTGCTCGTCAGTAGCCTTGAAAGGCCCGTCAGAAAAGACGTGCACCGCTGGCAAAAGAGCCAGGTCTGACGCGGTGAAGCAGATTCGTCTCGGTCGCGTCTGCGGCTTCGACGGTGAAGCATCAAGCGTTTTACGCAAATGCCATAAACCCGGCGCAGGGCCGGGCTTGGCAGAAGCTTGCTACGAACGTCTGTGTATTAGTACAGACGAACGGCGCGGCGCTGTTCGCGCTGAACTTTCTTGGCGTGACGCTTAACAGCAGCAGCTGCCTTGCGCTTACGCTCAGAAGTTGGCTTCTCGTAAAATTCGCGGCTACGAACTTCAGCCAGTACACCGGCTTTTTCGCAGGAGCGCTTGAAACGACGCAGAGCTACGTCGAAGGGTTCGTTCTCTTTTACTTTGACGGCTGGCATCCAGAGCTACCTTCATTCATTACCGGGGTCAACATCCTCGCGGCAAAAGAGCACTTGAAGACGTCGGTTTTTAAGGGTTGCGGATGTTAACCCCTCATGGCTCGGAATGCAAAGCCTCTGATCGAAAACCGCTGGTCGGGGCATCACGCGGCGACTATTATGCGCGCCTTCGAATTCAGCCTAAACAAGGCGCAAACCCATGCTAGTACTGGGATTAGAAACCTCTTGCGACGAAACCGGCGTCGCACTTTATGACAGCGAACGCGGTCTGCTGGCCGATGCGCTGTTCAGTCAGATCGACCTGCACCGCGCCTACGGCGGCGTCGTGCCGGAGCTGGCCTCGCGCGATCACGTCAAGCGCATGCTGCCCTTGATCCGTCAGGTGTTGGCCGAAGCCGGCTGCGTGCCGACCGAGATCGATGCCATTGCCTACACTGCGGGTCCCGGCCTGGTGGGCGCCTTGCTGGTTGGGGCTTCCTGTGCTCAGGCGCTGGCCTTTGCCTGGGGTATTCCGGCGCTGGGCGTGCACCACATGGAAGGCCATCTTCTGGCACCGATGCTGGAGTCGCAACCGCCGCAGTTCCCGTTCGTCGCTTTGTTGGTATCTGGCGGTCATACGCAGCTGGTTCAGGTCGACGGCATCGGTCAGTACACCCTATTGGGCGAGACGCTGGACGACGCCGCGGGTGAGGCTTTCGACAAGACCGCAAAAATGATGGGCCTCAACTATCCGGGTGGCCCGGAAATCGCGCGTCTGGCCGAGCAAGGCGTCGCAGGGCGCTTCACCTTCCCGCGTCCGATGTGCGATCGCCCTGGTCTGGATTTCAGCTTCAGTGGTCTGAAAACCTTCGCCTTGAACACCTGGCAGCAGTGCGTGAGCGCCGGGGACGACAGCGAGCAAGCCCGTTGCGACATCGCGCTGGCGTTCCAGCAGGCCGTGGTGGAGACTTTGACCATCAAGTGCAAGCGTGCCCTCAAGGCCGCTGGCATGAAGAGCCTGGTGATCGCCGGCGGCGTGAGTGCCAACAAGGCGTTGCGTACTTCCCTGGAAAAGATGCTCGGCGATATGAAAGGCAATGTTTTCTACGCTCGCCCGCAGTTCTGCACCGATAACGGCGCGATGATCGCGTTCGCCGGCTGTCAGCGCTTGCAGGCCGGTCAGCAGGAAAGCCTGGCGATCAGCGTCCAGGCCCGTTGGCCGATGGAGCAGTTGTCGGCGTTGTGATCGGTGGCGCACAACGGTGCTATCGAAAGAGCGGCATTTAAAAATGCCGTTCGCGCCCCGCGAACAGGTCGCGTAAATTGCCTCGATGGCGCCAGACGATCAATCCCGTAAGGGTCGTCATGGGCAGCAATGCCGCCGGTTCTTGCCAGGCCAGCAATGGCAGGGTCAACGGCGTGGCGATCAGGGCGGCCAGCGAGCTGGTGCGGGTCAGGTAGAACGTCAGTATCCAGGTGCAGACGGCCAGCAATGCGGCGGGTGGATACAGACCCAGCAACATCCCGGCAGCGGTGGCGACACCTTTGCCGCCGCGAAACCGGAAATACAGCGGGAACAGGTGACCGATGACGGCGCAAACGCCGATCCAGGCCTGATCCTGCAGCGAAAGGCCTGCAATACCGGCGATCAGCACGGGTAGCAGGCCTTTGCACAGATCGCCCAGCAACGTCAGGATGGCGAGTTTCTTGCCGGCCAGACGCAACATGTTGGTGGCTCCGGCATTGCCCGAACCACTCATTCGCGGATCGGGATTACCGGTCAGGCGGCTGAGCAAAATGGCGAAGGACAGAGAGCCGAGCAGGTAGGCGAGGATCGCCAGTAACCAAAACATGCTAACTATTCCGGGCGAGGACGCCCTGATTCTAACGGCGCAATGCGCCCTTGTCGTGTAGCGGAGAAAAGTGCTTGGACAGAGTGTTTATCGAGGGCCTGGAAGTCGACACCGTGATCGGTGCCTACGACTGGGAGCGA
Source organism: Pseudomonas sp. REP124 (assembly GCF_020164475.1). Lineage (GTDB taxonomy): Bacteria > Pseudomonadota > Gammaproteobacteria > Pseudomonadales > Pseudomonadaceae > Aquipseudomonas. The sequence continues at coordinate 21,552 of NZ_JAIQWX010000104.1, forward strand.
GGCATCCGACAGTGCTTGCGTCTTGATCTGAGTTTCGCCTGGGATAATCGCCCGGCGGCGGCCGGTGATGACCTGACCCTGGCGCTCGATTACGCGAGCGTCTCGTCACGCATCCAGGCCTTTGCCGAGCAGGCGCAGTTCCAGTTGGTAGAAACGTTCGCCGAGCGCCTGACCGAAGTGCTGATGAGCGAGTTCAAGATCACCTGGATGCGCCTGAAGCTGACCAAGCCTGGCGCTGTTCCTGCCGCTACCGGTGGCGTGGGCGTGGAGATCGAGCGCGGATGTCGCTGACTCAGGTGTATCTCGGGCTCGGTAGCAATATCGAGCGCGAAACCCATTTACAAGCCGGTCTGGACGCCTTGGCGGGATTTCTGGTGGATATCCGCTGTTCGCCGGTTTTCGAAAGCCAGCCGGTGGGAATCAAGAGCGGGCCGTTCTTCAATTTCGTGGTGTCGGCTTACACCGATCTGCCGCTGATGGAGCTGGATCGCCGGCTGAAATTCATCGAAGCCGACAACGGCCGCTATGCGCCGGACCGCAAGGGTCTGCCGCTGGACATCGATGTGTTGCTGTTTGGCGATCTGGTGGGCAACTTCGATGGTCTGGTTCTGCCGCGGGCCGAGATTCTGAAAAATGCCTTTGTGTTGTGGCCGCTGTCGCTGATTGCACCGGATCGGGTGCATCCTGGCGTAGGAAAAAGCTTTGCGACCCTTTGGAGTGAAGCGCAGATCGATCAGGTGTTGGCGCCGGTGGCGTTCGAGTGGCGTAGTGAGCAGCTGACACCGTCTGATTTGTTGTGATTTTTATGAAGCCTTCGCGGG
>NZ_JAIQWX010000105.1 GCF_020164475.1 Pseudomonas sp. REP124
GTCACCGCACTCAAAGTTGAACAAACACTGCCCCGCCGAGCTATCGACTGAGAAAATAGCCGGATATCGCGCACACAAAAGTGCATCGAGTGATTCCTGCATAGTTTTAGTACCTCTTATGGAAGGTCAGTGGTAACTAAACGATCGGAATGACCGGAGGGTCCTACTTCATTGCACGGCTGCGTATGATTATTTTCACCATGTTTCACTGCACAAGCTTAAATCGCCTTCGTATCACTTCAGGGGATAGTTAACTTTTACTTCAGCTTCGATTCTCTCTATCAGCGACATAATTGACAACGACCAGCAATCTGTTAAATTTTCTGTTTTGACAAAACCAAAACGTTTTACCAAGCGACGCTCATGACCCGAAGGAAGCTCCAACCCCACATAGAAGTACCCTACTTCCTTCTGAGCTGATGCGATAAAACTCAGGAGTTCCAGATAAGGATCACTATTTTCTGAACAGTATTCCTTCCGGATATTGGCTATCACCAATGTATCCTGTGGCCATTGTGCACCGACGAATTGAACGCGAAACGATACATTTATTACATTTTCGCACAGAAAACTAATATTTACTCTATTACTGTCTTCGACCATTATTTTGGAATTTGGATATCGCCCCTCATAAAATAGCTGAATCCGTTGCGAGAATATTTGTTTTGCGCGATCGACCTTAACCCAATCAGGGTGCGTTTTCTTAGACTTTAGCGAACAGCCGAATATATTCTGATCAACCAGCCTTTCACTACCCCCCTCTGGAGGCGCCAAGCGCACCCTACGTTTATTAGAAACTGAGCGCATCATATCGATTTTTTCATTGCTATCTTCAAAACTCATCTATCCGCCCTCTTAGAGTTAGGAATTTATAAACCTAAAAAAAGACCGAAATCAACAGGAATAATTTATTTTTTCATTTTTACTTTTCCCCGCACATGACTGCTAAAATTGACAAGAAGGATTAAACTGCCATTTTTCCGATAATTATAAATATCGGCAAATAGCGAGCCCTGAGTGGCATAATCCATACCGGACGCACAACATTGTTAAATTTTATTGCCAGAATAGCCCCAACTAAGACATCAGTTGCTCAGATTCAGTATAAAATTCCGGCGATCAGCAGGCACGCCGACAGCGTGGGCTAGAGGCTAGAAATCCGGGGGTTGGATGGTTGCAGGCAACGTTTCATATTTTTGTCCGGTTTGTGGATACGCCGGGCTTGAAGATCCTTTATACGACGACGTTGGTTGCTCTTCGTTTGGCATCTGCCCGTCCTGCGGTACACAGTTTGGCTACGATGACGCGACATCTGCTCATGCTGATCTGCGGAGACTATGGATCTCTAAAGGAATGCTTTGGTGGAGCAAAGCTCAAGCGTCACCGAGTGGTTGGGACTCGGTAAGGCAACTACAAGCGGTCGAAAAAGGCATTAATGTCTGAACATAAGTCCGTCGTTAGCCCTGCTAGGATTTCTGAGGATTTCATCGCTGGAATCGCCTATGAAGCGCTCTATCCAAGGTGAACATCGAGGCCAAGGCACCTTATTTCCCGAGAGCCTCGACGACTAACTGTAGCCGCAGAGATGGCAGTGGCCCTCGGTCAAGTCAATCATAGGTGCGCCACCGCTGCCGCAGTCTGTGATCACCTCCTCCTCGCTGAAAGGGTCTTCCTTCGCGAAGCGTAGCTCCTCACCTCCCTGCAACCGCCCCGCCCAGTACGACATCGCCACTGACCAGACACAAAGCGCTTTAGTAGCGTTGTTCCCACGCCTTCGTTGAATACCACGACAAATGAATTGCCCGTCCCTGGTAGAGACTCGATGTCCACTATTGACCAATTCTGTTGAAAAATTCCGCCGCGATTTTGAGGCGGAAAAGTACGCGTCGGAGATTGAAACTCTGAATTTGCGCAAGCCTCTTAGACTGAGATTTCACGTAGACGCGCTGAAGGGGTGCCTTTTCCGACTCAACAGCGGACATCCGTAGGAAACCGGCTTTTTCAACAGAATCGGCCGGTTTCAGCCATTAATCGTGATAGCAACGCCTAGCTTCCTCTAACCGCGAATTCGGCTAGCCTCCACTCACCTAGTACTTACTCGATGATGATGCCTATGCCAGAAAATTTTGAGGCAAACATTGCTACAGCGGACGCCCTGACACTGCTTCTACACAATCAGCACGCCCTAGCCGCGGCCATTGAAGAGATTACACAATGGCTCTCCGAGTATGGGCTCGGCGATGTCGCAGGTAACGCAATAGCCGCTATGGAGGTGCTGGACGCCAATGCACAAGACATCGCTAATGCCATAATGCGGATACGCCAGTCATAGCATCCTCCCTCACGCCCGTTGCCGGAGTCTGTCGGCGGTTTATAGTCTTGTTATCCCCTAAACGAGGGCTCAGGCCATGACTAGGGTTACGGTTGATTCCGAGTTTCGAATTCAGCTTCCACCAGACCTAAGGGACAAATTCCCGGCCGGAAGCACCGTCAACGTAGAGCTAGACTTCACTGGCCATCTCGTCATTTCCCCCCCAGCGCGCACGCTGGAAACTCTTCTGAGGGAAACATCTCCAGACTCGATCATCCGCTCCTGGGAAGAAATGCCTCCAAGTGGAAATGAATCAAAATAGATCATCTCTCATCTTGATGGCCTTGGCGGTTGCCTCCTACCAGCGTTAGCAGATGAAATGGACTAACGAACTATTTTGAAAATAGGATTAGGGCTCATTAGATTATCGTGTTGAACAATCTAGGCTGCAATCATCTGAAGGCGCTGAAAGAGTAGTTTACTCGACAGAATTAACATGATTCAGGGTCGATAATCTGTTCACTTCGCAATCGAGCAAACTACGGCTTGATGGCACATGAAGCCGCAGCACCTCAGCGGAAATTAAACAACACCATGGAGTGATGTCATGAGAGTGAATACATGAATCGGGTGATGGCCAATGAGCCAGATCTTCTAAAAAAATTACTCAGCGAGCTGCAACACCGACGCTCTAAATCTGGGCTAGTCGACATTGAACTCGTGAAGGGTTATGTCTCGCCACCGAGGCTTGCTGATTATTACGTTCGCGGCCATCTTGGCGCTGGGTTGGTGGCAGTCGGTGATACATTTTTAGACGCCAGAACGATGCTCGCAGATCGTGCCCAGAAGACATTCGCCGTTCCTATCCAGCAATGGAGCGAATTCGTCGACGGAAAGGAGCTTCTCGATGGCGACCCTGTGTTTGGGGATTCGAATGTAACGCGTATCGAAGTCTGGCCCTTCGACCCATCAACTCTGTCGGAGCAACAGCTCATACTGGCCGTAGCTATTAGTTACTCGCCGAGGGAGTGGTACGCAAACGAGCGTGTTGCCGGTGCTGTCGATCAGCTCATTCAACCGCTAGGCTTTTTCGTAGATTGGAACAACCTTTGACCGGCTTCGCCGAAGTAGGCCAGCGGGGGTTGGAGCATGATTACCAGCAGAGTCAGTAGCAAAACTCTTAACCTGCGACGTGGTTTGAAAAGGCTATCCCTGATCGCGAGCTTGAGGCCTTCTCGTATCTCACGCATGGATAACCGTTCCACGACGACCTCTCTGCTTCGATAAAAGAGGTCGATGGTAGTGAATTAATCCTGCGTTGCTGCCGGCCTTAAGGGCGGCCGGATGGCCGTGGAATCCGCAGCCTAACATTCAATCCGAACATAGCTGGCTCGGTGAGAATTACCGGGGCCGGCAGAGCTTTGCCAATGCCCTAAAGATTGCGAGCGAAGATTACGACACTGAAATCGTCTGTCGACCAGAGCAGGGATTCCTGCGAGTAGATTGCTTTTTTGCCCCTCCGCAAATCAAAACCCTCAGTTACGCTATTGGAGCTGCTACAAGCCATATCTGTCAGCGCAGCGGTGAGTACTCAGCCGAAAAGACGGCAATTGATGGCTGGATCTGGAAGCTCTGCCAGCGGTGCATCAAAAAAGGAAATTGACGCTGATTTCTTACGCCCTTGTGACGTACGCTGCCCCCGCTTTCAGGTCGCAGAAAATGCCAAATGAGCCAGCTCTCAATGGATTTTCGGCGACGATTTGGCAGCACATGCCGGCGTGTGCAAGCAGAATGTTCCAGGCGTATAAAAAGCCCGTTCTGCACGGACCTAGTTGCTTACTCGGTGACGCGCTTCTTCAGCGCGGTAAAGAGGTCCAGTCCCTCGGTTGCGGCATTTCTTCCTTCAATCGTGCCTTGGACGGTGTAGCCGATTCCACGACCGTCAGTTGCGCAACCAAGAGCTGAGAAAGCAGCACGAATGTCTAAGGCTTGGCCGATTGAATAGATATCGGCCCCCTTCTTCCCAGAGATGTGAATGAAGCGAGTGATTTTCTCAGCAAGCTCAATCATTGCTTCTGATATCGCCTCCGGGGTCATCTCCTCTGCCAGCGTGCGGGTTTTGCCATCTGCGGGGTTAGCAAAGGATTTTTGGCCGCTCATTGCGCTTTTGATGAGGCCAGTCTGAACCTCAATCAGAGGGACTATGACACCGCTGAATTCACCAACTTTTGCTGATGGGTCGCCGAACGCAGCCCGAGTCTTCAAGACGGGAGTCCCACCGAGCTTTCCAGCAGCGGCAGCAGCAATGAATGCCTTCTGAATGCTGGAAATTTGGGCGGATCTCCAAGATTCAAAAAGAACGGCTTGCTCTGCCGGAATATTCGGATGTGTGATTGGTTCGGAGAGATCAAACGAGGCGATTTGGACAGTAGTGCTTTTGCGAATACCCTTCAGGGGCATACCGTCAGCATTGAAAGCTGCAACAGCTGAAGAAACTGATTTGAGAATTACCACTTTATCACAGTTTTGGGACATACGAATATACATTAGCTGTTACTCCTTATTATTATTCTTATGCCTTAAGTATAACACGCAAAAAATATGTTCAAATGCACACTTATTAAAATAAGTAAATATTTTTAATAAATTTCAATGTTGCGTTATTTTGTGCCGCTTGATGTTTTCTGAGTACGCTTTGCTGTTTTTGAACTCCGCAAACTCGTCCCCAAACGTGCAGTAGAGAGGGAGGCCGTTCTTGTTGTGGTACATGAGGGGCAAATAAGCTCAGTCGCCCCTCTGTTCTAATGAAATCATTTATGCCTTCAGCCCTAGGAGTGCTTCCTTTTCACTTTCACGACATATCCTTGCGAGACTCGAAAGCTGGTTTTCAGTCTGCCTCATTACAGCCTCACCCCAATTTTGATCAAGAACCAACTGATTAGATATGTCGAGAGCCACTGGTACATTTAGCCGCAAGGCTGTCTGAGGGAAGTCAGAAATGTCGGCATTCCGGTATATTGATACTTCCATACCATGAAAAATTGAATCCATGGTAAATTTTGCGAACTCAAGCATCAACTCTATTAGTTTTTCTATTTTCTTTTTTTCTATCTCAACTTCAACTTCAGCTTTAGTTTTCTTGCGCATACTGAAAGATATCCCAAGATTGAAGCCCATTAGCAAGTTAGAGCGATCATCAGAAAGACGAATATTTGTTCGGCTATAATTTTTAACAAGGTAAGATTGCAAACGCTCATTTGGCTTGTTAATTTTTACGTACGCTCGGTACAACACGCCGTCACTACGCAAAGACTGCGCGTCTGGAGATGCTGTTGGCATACCCAAGCCAAGCTTTGCGTTATCGCGGGAAGCCACGTAGCTTACGCCGTTGCGCAGTAAGGATTGAAAAGTAAGCTTTGTAGCCATTATAGAGCTGCCGCTAATCCATCGACCATCTTGCCGGTCAAGCCTGTAACTGATTCCTTCCACCTCGCCGTTTTTGTCTCGCACACGAATTTGGATGCCGCGCTCTGCGAATCTATCAACAAGCTGTGACATGTTTACCGGGCGGTTGCCCGCTTTGAATATAGCTTTTGAAATTCCTCTAATAATATGCGCCTGATCCTTTTCCGGATCTCCTTTGCCAGGCTCTTTTGTCCAACCGTCACTGTGGGGCACAGCTAAGTCGTAAAGTTTTTCAATCCCCCTAACGGAATCCATTCCTTTGAATCTGTCGTTTCTATCGCTCACCAGTTCGAAGTGTGCTCCGAGAGCACTACGCGAACTCAGCGGGTCGGATTCAACAAGTCGAACTCTTGAGGTGACGATATGAGCGTGCTCACAGTCTGTGTCTCGATGTATGACGGCGACGTATTTTGTTGTTTCATCGTACCCAAGATCACTCATGTACTTTCCAACGGCTTCAGTCCACTCTGCTGTGGTCAATCCCTCACCTTTCGACAATGATAAAATATAGTGCCCACAAAGCTTCTTGCTTTCACCCTTATAAAGCCTGGTATAGCTTTCAAATTCTTGAATGATCGGTTCAACATCAACAAAAACTTTTCTTTCTCCGTCATCGATTATCTCGTAGTACGGATTTTTTGAAATTAAGTTTCCTCCGATAAACTCAACATGCTTGCGCTTATCGAAATCCTGGGCTCTCGCCGCAAACTCATAGATAATTCTACTCCTAAAAGTCGGAGAGAATTTTTTACCTTTGCTTATCATTTTTACTCCATTTATTTTTATTTTTTTTGGACTGTTTCATTTAATTTTAATATTTTTCTCCGAGCAGAGTCAGAAAGCACAAATGCGGCTGACGGCATGCCAGGATTGCTGCACAGATTATTTAAAGCATTTATATCGCTTGCTAGAGCGCTTAGATAAGCTGAAATGACAGCTGATTTTGCATCTAGACCAATGTCCTTCTGCTTGATGAGTGCCAAAGCTGCAAGCCGCAAAAATTGGGAGAGGTAAGCATACCCAAATTTTTTGGCAGCCCCCCTTAGTTCCGCAGCCTCTTCCCGTGTTAAATACACTTCGGAAATAATTGTTCTAGGATTATCTGTTTTTGGACGACCACCCTTGCTTATGACCTTTTCCACTGATTCACCTTTTATTATTTTTATTGGTGTTTTTTTTGATTTTTGATTCTAAGCGCAGAACCCGAAGGGTTTGAGCACAAGCCGTTTCGATGCCGTGCCGAACCGAGGAACGAGGTTTGGTGCGGGGGAGAAACATAGCTTGCATTGCTTATCAATAAAACTATTATACCATTAACCTATTGTAGTTCTTAACTACCAAATTAAGTTTAGTTGATTGTCTTATTAACACCCATGTATCTGTTTCCACTCTTACTGGGGAGTTTGGATTGATGTGCAACATCAATGGGCCAGTATTCGTTTCTTGACCAGCTTACGCTGAAAGTACCCAGCGGCCGTTAAGTGCCTGATAGCCAATGCATGCGTCTTCGCTCCCAACAGGCAGTACATGACACGCGTATCAGCGCCGGCATGCACAAAACGCGAGGTAGAGTAATGGCTACACATGCAGCAGTGCGCAACGCTTCACGCAGACGGCAGCAAATGCACAATCCACTGAGAAAAATGTGGTGTGAATTTACCAGTCAAAAAGCCCACAGCAACTGGGCCACAGACAGGAGAACAGTGACACCTAGAAAAGATCCGATCCAAAAGCTTTCAGACAAAGCTGGGATTCTTTACTGGAAGCTGCAACAGCTGCTCGAAAAAGACGACGATGACCAGGAAACGGAGCGCCAAGGTAACAAATGGATAGGCCACCCTCCTGCTCCACTACCGATGATATGCCATGTCCAGTACCATTCAGGTCAATGAACTAAAAAGACAATCATAAAGGACCCAACTGTATGTCGAAGTTAGCCGAATTCAAAGCCCTAGAAGCACAACTCGCTGAACAGCTGAAGCAGCTCGATGCTCTGAAAAACGACGACGGCCTCAAGCGCGAAATCGAGTTTGAAAGCAAACTGCGCGGCCTGCTTGCTGAGTACAACTTCTCGCTGCGCGAAGTGAAGTTGATCCTGGACCCACAATCCAAGCCAGAAGACAAAAAGGTAGATGGTCGCAGCCAGCGCCGCGAGCGCAAAGTTAAGCAGTACAAAAATCCGCACAATGGCGAGATCATCGAGACCAAAGGGGGCAACCACAAGCTGCTGAAGGACTGGAAAGCCCAGTATGGGGCAGAGACGGTCGAATCCTGGATTCAATAACAGAGGCGATACGAAATGGACTTCCTGGGCCTCAACAAAGATCAATGGGAGATCATCAACGGTTTTGCAAACTGGCTTGCGGCATTTGGCACAATCGCCGCGGTCTGCTTGTCGCTCAAGCTGGCGAGAGATGCAAATCGAGTCAAAGCCAAATGCTCAGCTGGCACCAGGATCATAGTCAGCACTGGCCGTCAGAGGCTGCATGAAGAGGTCCTTCAGCTGAAAGTGGTCAATATGGGTGACAGGCCATTCACGGTCACCCAACTCGGCTGGACGGTGGGCCTCAGAAAGAAAACGCATTTCGCGCAACTCTTCAGCACCGAGGACAGCGATCCGCTCCCATTGCAACTCCATCACGGTGGACAGGGTCATTGGTACATCCCCGCAGAGCTTGATGAAGGTTGGTATGCACGCTTCGGAACGCTCCTGCTACGCGAGGGAGAACCATGGCTCAGGACTCTGCGCTTAGTGGTCACTACCTCAACCGAACTGACATTCACGTGTAAACCCGATGCAAAGTTGTTGGGCAAGCTCGCTGAAGCCATCACTAAGCTCAAGAGCGAAACGCAGGCTGGAACTAACCCAGCAGTGTAAACCCAGCCTTCAGCAGACTCCTTATGCAACCTGAGCGCCCTTCCCTAACCATTAGGATCGGCGCTTTTTTCTAGCTCAAAAATGAAGTTCATATCTTCGGCGTTGAAATGCCACAGGTCAGCTACTGCCTTAGCTGGCGAAGCACCCAGAAGATCGGCAGCTGGTGAGAAAGTGGACGCATACAGATGAATGAAATGCGCAAGGACATGGATGCTGATTTGGATACCTGCCGAGGCGAGTTTGGCTTGGTCGCTGGTACTTTGGGCCTGCCCGATCTGCATTGCACTTATGTAATTACTGTGCGAATAGCCACACAGGTGACTGTACACATTGTCAAAATACAATTTATGAAATCCCGCTCGTACCGCTTCGCTACCCCATGACCACCCGACCCTCCAGTTCCCTTTCTTCAGCTCTTTGATCTCCTTTACTGAGTAAGAGCCGAGAAGAGGTGACGCCTCGATAGCCTGGAGCAGTTCCATCTGCTGGACCTTGGCATCAGACTGTTTAACGCGCCCCTCATCTGTTGATGGGTTCAAATTCACTCGATCTGTGAGACCAGCGTATTGCCACAGCGCATGCCTGAATTGGGACAGTTCAGCAGGACATCCGAAGATCCAGTGCAGGGTCAGAAAGGTCTCAACAGATGCACGAGCAAGAATCGAGACCGAGCCCTGATCTATGAATTCAATACTCTTGCCCGTAGCGCTTTGAAAAACGCACCCACTGGATAGGCTTTTCGTAGAACAAAGCTGCTTGAAAAGCTTAATTGAGAGCGTTTGGATGTCGTTTAACCATCCCATACCTGGAGCGATGGCGCACGCAGCACGAGCATCGATCATAGCCACCATCAGTTCGATGAGGACATTGAAGTCACTGTCAAAATCCCTGAAATTTGTCATCCGCTAACACCCAAATATCTGGAAAGACGCTTCCTTACGGAAAATATGGTAAGCGGCGCATCAAACCTAAAATCAACAACCTCAACACCATTTTCAGTACAGAGCCTACGTTTTAAGGCATCTCTTTCAACAACTCGCAGATGTGCCTCTTCACCACCGAAGACAGCAAGGGGTCGGTAGTGCTGCTCTCCATGATGCTCAACGGCAAGCCGCTGCTCCGGCAGGTAGATGTCGAGGCGCATTCTGCCAAGCCACTGTGGTGATGCTTCGCGAAGAACCTGGTTGTCAGGAAAAATCTCCCTCACTAGGCCGTAGAGCGTCGATTCACGCCGCCATCGACTCAATCCCAAGAGATGCATGACCTCGGCGCGAGCGGTTCTCTGATCTACATTCAGGTCGAACATCACTTGATCGAGATAGCTTTCATAATTGGTCTCGATGCTAGGGCCGTACCTGTCGTTCTCAGGAAGAGTCCGAGCCAGGCACAAGTGGCACAGGCCCGCTCTGTAGTCGCAAGTAGAAAGGTACTCACGTAACGCGGACCTGTGGTATCCACCAGTATCCATATTCGCCATAGCATTCTCATGGAACGCCCTGGAACACTCACAGAGGTTTCGCTCGCCGGAAAGCATGTGATCGAAAGACACGATTCTCAGGCCCCATGAACTAGATAAGGGGTCGAGGTTCGATACGAGCGGCTGGGCTGGCGGTGATTGGTGCAAGCGGCTCAAAACAGCTTGGATGACATTTGAACCAAGCTTGATGTGATTGATTCGTACCGTGTGGTTCGTCTGCCTCTTCAAATCCTTCCGCTTAAGTTGATGAGCCCTGGAAACCCCTCCCCCATACACGATAGGGAGCAAGTCGAGAGACTCAGATATAAGCTCGATCTGATCGAAAGCATGGGCTGGGACAGTAGCCAGCGTGATCTCTGGATACCAGGTCTCGTATCCACTACTAAGAAGGGCCGGCAGCGAAGCGTAACGCTGCTTGAAGTACATCGAGTGGAACTTGACCTTCGGCGGTTTGACCAGGGTGTTCGAGAACGCCGCTACGAATCGCTCGTGCAAATGAGCTTCCAGAGCACGCTCTATTGCAAACACAGGAGTCATACCAGGAGCAGCTAGGTCTTGTACGATTGAGTCAACAAGGCTCATTCCGTTGAGTGACACTTCCATGGCGTTTTCGCGAGGTGGCCTGAATTGTGGGCAGCATGAGCCTGATGCCTTTTTGCATCAATAGAGGAAGTAGTATTGGCACCTACCTGTCAACCATTGAAGGCATCCCATGGGGCAGGGGAACGATGGGAACAGAAAGAGAAGTAGTGACCATAGTAGTTACCAAGTTTGACTATCGAAGTCAGTCACTACTAACAAAATCGGCTGAAAGCCTTGAGATATATGGTGTCCCAGGGCAGGTTCGAACTGCCAACCTTCCCCTTAGGAGGGGGATGCTCTATCCAATTGAGCTACTGAGACACTGATTGCCTGCAAGGTATGCAGAGCGAGACGGCGAGCATGTTAACGGGCAACCCTGCCTTTGTCATGTCGTCCGTAGGCTTTTTAAGTGTAGGAAATGTCGACGCGATCGCGAGGCGTGAATAGCCAACCAAATACGGCCACATCACCAAGATCACATGAGCACCTCCACCCCAACGCGGAAGCCACCCATCCTAAATCCCCCCTCTCAACACCCCCTCCTCTAGCAAATCGGCAAATTGCCACTATCCTATAAAGGTAAGGAACACCAATTGAACCAAGCTTCGCACGCCTTCCGATACCGAGATACCTGCCAGGCAAAGGGCGATCAGCGACACGAATCCGGACCCGCTTTCCAAACCAGTCCGCATTTCTGATAATTGGTGCTGGCAGAACGCCTTTATCCAGTTCAATATTTGTCACAGAATTGACGCCAATGATCTGGCTACTTTGAGGCATGATGCGGGCCTTGATCAATTCAGGTTGAACATTTGGCCATAGCGCTTGTCCTACCAGACATCCTGCGGCCAATCCCGAGAACCGCTTCCCTGAACTAACCGGTTAAATATATGCGCCCAATGAAACAGGCAGTTTATTCCAGCCGAACGGCTGACAAGTTTGTCGTACGGCTGCCAGACGGAATGCGTGAGCGCATTGCCGAGGTAGCTCGCAATCATCACCGCAGCATGAACTCCGAAATCATCGCGCGCCTGGAGCAGAGCCTCATTCAGGAAGGTGCGCTAGGCGAAGAACTAAGCATGCGCCTGGACAGCCCAGAGCTTTCACTGCACGAACGCGAACTGTTGCAACGCTTCCGTCAACTCTCTCACCGCCAGCAGAACGCTCTCGTTTCGCTCATTGCTCATGATGCCGAAATGGCCGCTGACGCGTCCTGATTCGTACCGAAAGCTCAAGCCAGCCTAATCGCTGGCTTTTTTTTGCTTCAAATTCGGGCATAAAAAAACCCGCCGATTGGCGGGTTTTTCAAGCAGGAGACCTAGAGCAGGAAGATCGTCGCCAGCCCGAGGAAGATGAAGAAGCCCCCACTATCGGTCATGGCCGTGATCATCACACTGGCCCCCATCGCAGGGTCACGCCCCAGTCGCGCAAGCGTCATAGGAATCAGAACCCCCATCAACGCAGCAAGCAACAAGTTCAGCGTCATGGCCGCGGTCATCACCACACCCAAAGACCAGCTTCCATACAACATATAAGCAACCACTCCGATCACCCCACCCCAGACCACGCCATTGATCAGCGCTACCGCCAATTCCTTGCGCATCAGTCGCGAGGTATTGCCGGTACTGACCTGATCCAGCGCCATAGCACGAACGATCATGGTGATCGTCTGGTTACCCGAGTTGCCTCCAATACCCGCCACGATCGGCATCAGTGCCGCAAGCGCCACCAGCTTTTCGATGGAGCCTTCAAACAGGCCGATCACCCGAGATGCAACGAAAGCAGTGATCAGGTTGATCGCCAGCCACGCCCAACGGTTACGCAGCGATTTCCAGACCGACGCAAAGATGTCTTCCTCTTCACGCAGACCCGCCATATTGAGAACTTCGCTTTCGCTCTCTTCACGAATCAGGTCGACCATTTCATCAATCGTCAGTCGACCAATGAGCTTGCCGTTCTTGTCCACCACAGGGGCGGAGATCAGGTCGTAACGCTCGAACGCTTGCGCAGCATCATAAGCCTCTTCGTCCGGGTGAAAACTCACCGGATCGCTGGCCATGACTTCAGAAACCTGTTTATCCGGATCGTTGACCAACAGACGCTTGATCGGCAACACGCCCTTGAGGACGCCGTCGTAATCGACCACGAACAATTTGTCGGTGTGACCAGGAAGCTCCTTGAGGCGACGCAAGTAACGCAACACCACTTCGAGACTGACATCCTCACGGATCGTCACCATCTCGAAGTCCATCAGCGCACCGACCTGCTCCTCGTCATAGGACAGCGCCGAGCGCACACGCTCACGTTGCTGCTGGTCCAGCGTTTCCATCAACTCGTGGACGACGTCTCGAGGCAGCTCGGACGCCAGGTCAGCAAGTTCGTCCGCATCCATGTCCTTGGCCGCAGCCAGGAGCTCGTGATCGTCCATGTCGGCGATCAGGGTTTCACGGACGGAGTCGGATACTTCGAGAAGAATGTCGCCGTCGCGATCAGCCTTGACCAATTGCCAGAGCGTCAGACGATCGTCCAGCGGCAAGGCTTCGAGGATGTAGGCAACGTCGGCGGAGTGCAGATCATCGAGCTTGCGTTGCAGCTCGACGAGGTTCTGCCGGTGAACCAGGTTCTCGACCCGATCAAGATTCGGGCCTTCCTGGCGGTGAGTCAGGTCTTCGACAACTCGCTGGCGCTGCAACAGCTCAATGACTTGAGCCAGGCGGTCCTGCAAGCTTTCCTGCGTTTTTTTTACTTCGATTTCAGACATAGGCGAACTCCACTCCCAGCAGAGGAGCACGCCGGAAGGATCAATCAGTCAATTCGTGATTGGTAAAACTGTTTACTGAGTAACTACTGGGTAAGTCCATGGAGGTATTCCACAAGCCCCGGCGGGGCTGACGGGCGCAATGATACACCGCCTGACGGTTTTAAATGTTAAAAAATCGCGGATGAAACAAGCGCTTGCAGGACAAACCTGAGCATCGTCCTGATCCTTGAAACTGCGACGACTCATTCTGAAAGGAAAGCACAGCGACGGCGAAAATACGTCAGCGACGCTTGGGAAGAATCCACCAAAGGACATGAGCCGATTGTCACCGGCCAGATCGAAGATAGACCTTATTGCAACGCGCAGACTGAATTCGAAGAGAGAGGATGTACGAAAGGAAAAGCCAAATCCCAGACGGCAAAAAGCCCGCATAAATGCGGGCTTTCTGTTGTATGGTGCACTCGACAGGATTCGAACCTGTGACCGCTCGGTTCGTAGCCGAGTACTCTATCCAGCTGAGCTACGAGTGCATTTTGTGTTTTTAGACCAGACCACAACTGGCTGAAGCCGAGCTATTCATATTGCTACAAACAACTCTTAAATGGTGCACTCGACAGGATTCGAACCTGTGACCGCTCGGTTCGTAGCCGAGTACTCTATCCAGCTGAGCTACGAGTGCATTTGTTGCCGCGCATTATAGGCCGTTAAATCTGTTTGTAAAGCGCTTTTTTCTAGTAATTTCAACAACTTACAGAAGAAGCCAGATTACAACGTACTACGAAAATAATGGCGGAGAACGGGGGATTCGAACCCCCGACACCCTTTTGAGGTGTACTCCCTTAGCAGGGGAGCGCCTTCGGCCACTCGGCCAGCTCTCCGCAACACGGGGCGTATATTAACCAGCTTCTTCCCCGTTTGCAAACATAAAAATCGATAAAAATTAATGGCTTGGTTCTTCGTCCTTCTCTTTCTTGATGCGCTGGTAGATTTCCTCACGGTGGACAGCTACCTCTTTCGGGGCGTTGACCCCTATACGCACTTGATTTCCTTTGACGCCGAGCACGGTTACGGTGATTTCGCCATCACCAATAATCAGGCTTTCTGCGCACCGACGAGTCAGAATCAGCATACCTTTCACCTCACGCATTTCATTTCAGGGACAGCAGTCTGCAAAAAAGAAGGCAAAAGCCTACAACCAATTCGGCTGAGGCCTACATGCCAGAGTATTGACTAACGCGAGCAAAAGAACAGCTTGGGAGGATCACGCCATTCAAAAAAACAAAAGGCGCGGTCAGACCGCGCCTTTTGCCAAACGCATCACTCGCCCTGGCGGGCCGGTGCGTCCAGATCGAAAGCCGTGTGCAGGGCGCGCACAGCCAGTTCCAGGTATTTCTCTTCGATCACTACGGAGACTTTGATTTCCGAAGTCGAGATCATCTGGATGTTGATGCTTTCCTTGGCCAGCGCTTCGAACATGCGGCTGGCGACGCCTGCGTGAGAGCGCATGCCAACGCCGACGATCGATACCTTGGCGATCTTGGTGTCGCCAACGACTTCGCGGGCACCGATCTCGCGAGCGGTGTTTTCCAGCACGCCCTGGGCGGCCTGGTAGTCGTTGCGGTGCACGGTGAAGGTGAAGTCGGTGGTGTTATCGTGCGAAACGTTCTGCACGATCATGTCGACTTCGATGTTCGCGGCGCTGATAGGGCCGAGAATCTTGAACGCAACGCCCGGGGTGTCTGGCACGCCACGGATGGTCAGCTTGGCTTCATCGCGGTTGAAGGCGATGCCGGAAATGATCGGCTGTTCCATGGTTTCCTCTTCATCGATAGTAATGAGGGTGCCCGGACCCTCCTTGAAGCTGTGCAGTACGCGCAGCGGGACGTTGTACTTGCCGGCGAATTCCACCGCGCGGATCTGCAGCACCTTGGAACCGAGGCTGGCCATTTCCAGCATCTCTTCGAAGGTGATCTTGTCCAGGCGCTGAGCCACGGACACCACGCGCGGATCGGTGGTGTAGACGCCGTCGACGTCGGTGTAGATCTGGCATTCGTCAGCCTTCAGGGCTGCCGCCAGCGCCACGCCAGTGGTGTCGGAACCGCCACGACCGAGGGTGGTGATGTTGCCCTGTTCGTCAACACCCTGGAAACCGGCGACGACGACAACGCGACCGGCCTTCAGGTCGCCGCGAATCTTCTGGTCATCAATCTGCAAGATACGCGCTTTATTGTGCGCACTGTCCGTCAGAATCCGTACCTGGTTGCCGGTGTAGGACACCGCTGGCACACCACGCTTCATCAGCGCCATGGCCAACAGGGCAATCGTCACCTGCTCACCGGTGGACACGATCACATCCAGCTCACGCGGAACCGGTTGATCTTCGCCACTGATTTGCTTGGCCAGATCGATCAGACGGTTGGTTTCGCCGCTCATTGCAGACAGCACAACCACCAGGTCATCGCCAGCTTCGCGGAATTTCTTAACCTTGTCGGCGACCTGCTCGATTCTCTCGACAGTGCCGACCGAGGTGCCTCCAAATTTCTGTACGATCAAAGCCATTTCAAAGCCGCCTCTGCCCATGAAGGGCGCCCAAATAATCACTCAAACAGCGTTGCGGCCCGCCACTAGACTGCGGACCGCAGGCGCTGCCTTATAAACCCTGCTCTACAAATGGAACGGTCAGCGCCAGCGCCGCGTCCAGAGCGCCAGCGTCGGTACCGCCGCCTTGCGCCATGTCCGGACGACCACCGCCCTTCCCGCCCACTGCCGCAGCGGCTTGCTTCATCAAATCACCGGCTTTGAGTTGGCCAGTCAGGTCCTTGGTTACGCCTGCAACCAGAACGACCTTATCCTCATGGACACTGCCGAGCAGGATCACTGCGCGGCCGAGTTTGTTTTTCAGCTGATCGACCAGCGCCAGCAGCGCCTTGCCATCCTGGCCATCGAGGCGCGCTGCCAGCACTTTGGCGCCTTTGACGTCCAGAGCGGAAGCCGACAGATCGTCGCCCGCCGCGCTGGCTGCCTTGGCCTGCAACTGCTCGAGTTGCTTCTCCAGCAGACGGTTGCGCTCCAGCACAGCCGACAGCTTGTCGATCAGGTTGTCGCGGCTGCCCTTGACCAGGCTGGCCGCTTCCTTGAGTTGTTCTTCCGCGCCGTTCAAGTAGGCCAGTGCCGCGGCACCGGTGACTGCCTCGATACGACGTACGCCGGCAGCCACACCGCCTTCGCTGATGATTTTCAGCAGGCCGATGTCGCCGGTGCGCTTGGCGTGGATACCGCCGCACAGCTCGACGGAGAAATCGCCGCCCATGCTCAGCACACGTACGCTGTCGCCGTACTTCTCGCCGAACAGCGCCATCGCGCCTTTCTTCTTGGCGGTATCGATGTCGGTTTCTTCAGTTTCAACGGCGGAGTTCTTGCGGATCTCGGCGTTGACGATATCTTCCAGCGCCTTGATCTGCTCAGGCTTGATCGCCTCGAAGTGGCTGAAGTCGAAGCGCAGGCGCTGACTGTCCACCAGAGAGCCCTTCTGCTGTACGTGATCGCCCAGCACCTTGCGCAGGGCTGCGTGCAGCAAGTGGGTGGCCGAGTGGTTCAGCGAAGTGGCGTGACGCACGTCGGCTTCGACGTGGGCTTCAACCGGCGCACCGATCAACAGGCTGCCCGACGCCAGCACGCCGTGGTGCAGGAACGCGCCGCCGGTCTTGGTGGTGTCGCGAACGTCGAAACGGGAAGCGCCGGCCTGCAGGTAACCACAGTCGCCGACCTGGCCGCCGGATTCGGCGTAGAACGGCGTCTGGTTCAGCACCACGACGCCCTCTTCGCCTTCATTCAATACGTCGACCGACTGACCATCTTTATAGATAGCCACAACTTTCGCCGAACCGCTGGTGGCGTGGTAACCGGTGAACTCGGTGTCTACGTCGACCTTGACCAGGCTGTTGTAGTCCATGCCGAAGGAGCTGGCGGAGCGGGCACGGACGCGCTGGGCTTCCATTTCACGCTCGAAACCTTCTTCGTCGATGGTCAGGCTGCGCTCGCGAGCGATGTCGCCGGTCAGGTCCATCGGGAAACCGTAGGTGTCGTAGAGTTTGAACACTACGTCGCCCGGTACCACGTCGCCCTTGAGCTCGGCCAGATCCTGCTCGAGGATCTTCAGGCCCTGCTCCAGGGTCTTGGCGAACTGTTCTTCTTCGGCTTTCAGTACGCGCTCGATGTGCGCCTGCTGGGATTTCAGCTCAGGGAAAGCTTCGCCCATCTCGGCAACCAGGGCCGCGACGATCTGGTAGAAGAAGCTGCCCTTGGCGCCCAGCTTGTTGCCGTGACGGCAGGCGCGACGAATGATCCGGCGCAGCACGTAGCCACGGCCTTCGTTGGACGGCAGCACGCCGTCGGCAATCAGGAAACCGCAGGAACGGATGTGGTCGGCCACGACTTTCAGGGAAGCCTGGGCGTCGTTGGTGCAACCGATGGCCTTGGCCGATGCGTTCAGCAGGCTCTGGAACAGGTCGATTTCATAGTTCGAGTGAACGTGCTGCAGCACGGCACTGATCCGCTCCAGGCCCATGCCGGTGTCCACCGACGGCGCTGGCAGCGGGTGCAACACGCCGTCGGCGGTGCGGTTGAACTGCATGAACACGTTGTTCCAGATTTCGATGTAACGGTCGCCGTCTTCTTCCGGCGAGCCCGGTGGGCCGCCCCAGATGTCGGCGCCGTGATCGTAGAAAATCTCGGTGCAAGGACCGCACGGGCCGGTATCGCCCATGGTCCAGAAGTTGTCGGAAGCGTACGGCGCGCCCTTGTTGTCGCCGATACGGACCATGCGCTCGGCCGGAACGCCGATTTCCTTGGTCCAGATGTCGTACGCCTCGTCATCGCTGGCGTAGACGGTGACCCACAGCTTTTCCTTCGGCAGGTTCAGCCACTTGTCGGAGGTCAGGAAGGTCCAGGCGTAAGTGATGGCATCACGCTTGAAGTAATCGCCAAAGCTGAAGTTACCCAGCATTTCGAAGAAAGTGTGGTGACGAGCGGTATAGCCGACGTTTTCCAGGTCGTTGTGCTTGCCGCCTGCGCGCACGCATTTCTGGCTGCTGACGGCGCGGGTGTACGCGCGTTTTTCCTGGCCCAGGAAGCAGTCCTTGAACTGGTTCATCCCCGCGTTGGTGAACAGCAGGGTCGGGTCGTTGCCCGGAATCAAAGAGCTGGAGGCTACACGGGTGTGGCCTTGCTCTTCGAAGAAGCGAAGGAAGGCTTCACGGATTTCTGCGCTTTTCATTAGGTTCTTCCACGGAGGCTGCGGCCAAAGGCCTGTTCGAAACGTCACCAGACGAAACGACGGCAAAGGGCCGCATTATATCGGCCCTGCGCGCGGGGTACAGCGTGTTTATACGATAGAAACGGTCAATTGGCGTGCTAACGCTATCACTTGGGCGAAAAGTCGACGAATGTCGCGACGACCTGCTCGATTTGATCACGGCTGACGTCCAAGTGCGTCACCATCCGCAGACGGGCGGCAGCGCTGAGGGTGATGCCACGCTCGGCGGCAAACGCCTTGAGCGCCTGGGCCTTGTCACCGATGTTCACGTACACCATGTTGGTCTGCACCGGCTCGACTTCATAACCCGCCGCACGCAGGCCTTCGGCCAGTCGCTGGGCATTGGCGTGGTCTTCGGCCAGACGCTGCACGTTGTGATCCAGCGCATAGAGGCCCGCCGCGGCGAGAATCCCGGCCTGGCGCATGCCGCCACCGACCATCTTGCGCAAGCGCCGCGCCTTGGCAATCAACTCTGCCGAGCCGCACAGCACCGAGCCGATCGGTGCGCCGAGGCCTTTGGACAGGCACACCGAGACCGAATCGAAGTGCTGGGTGATTTCCCGGGCATCGACACCCAGCTTGACCGCCGCGTTATACAGCCGCGCGCCATCCAGGTGCAGTTGCAGCCCATGCTCGCGGGTGAAACCGCGAGCCTGTGCCAGATACTCAAGTGGCAGCACCTTGCCCTGCATGGTGTTTTCCAGCGCCAGCAGGCGGGTGCGGGCGAAGTGGAAGTCGTCCGGCTTGATCGCAGCGGCGACATGAGCCAAGTCCAGTGAACCATCGGCCTGCACTTCCAGCGGCTGCGGCTGGATGGAACCGAGCACCGCCGCACCGCCGCCCTCATATTTATAGGTATGCGCCTGCTGGCCGACGATGTATTCGTCGCCGCGCTCGCAATGGGCCATCAAGCCGAGCAGGTTGCTCATGGTGCCGCTGGGGACAAACAGCGCGGCAGCAAAACCCAGGCGCTTGGCCAGCTCGGCTTCCAGTCGATTGACCGTCGGATCTTCGCCATAGACATCATCGCCGGTGGCCGCGGTGGCCATCGCGTCGAGCATGCCGGCGGAGGGTTGGGTGACGGTGTCGCTGCGAAGATCGATAACACTCATGAGTCTGGCCTCGGTAAGCAGGGGGAAATCCCTTTCAGACAGGAATTACTGCGGTCATGCCGTTGATTAATCAACCCTTGGGTGAGGAAAAGGCGGATTAATGCGGCGAAAAAGTCGATGGCAATCATCTGAAAGCATCAATGCACCTGTAGGAAATATGTGTTACAAACTCTGCGCCGCCACACAGTCTGGCGGCAAAAACGTTCTCAGGGCGGGGTGCAACTCCCCACCGGCGGTAATTGCGCGCAAGGCGCATAGCCCGCGAGCGCTTGGTGACGGCACCGCTTTCGGTGCTTGGCAGCAAGGTCAGCAGACCCGGTGTGATTCCGGGGCCGACGGTCATAGTCCGGATGAAGAGAGAACGGGATTGTTGCCGATGGGCCGTGCGCTGCATTGCTGCGAGCGTGCGTACCCTGAAATCCCCTTCGATTCATAACGCCCTGTTTTTCACACAAACAGGAGTCAGAACATGCAACCCACCGCAATCGACAGCAAAAGCAAACACCATCAGGGCGAGCGCGTCGCGTTCATTCAGGCCTGCTGGCACAAGGATATTGTCGATCAGAGCCGTAAAGGCTTCGTCGCCGAAATGATTGCCCAGGGTTATCAGGAATCCGACATCGATGTCTTCGAGGTCGGCGGTGCATTTGAAATGCCTCTGCACGCCAAATTGCTGGCCAAGACCGGTCGTTATGCCGGCATCGTCGCGGCAGCTCTGGTGGTGGACGGCGGGATCTACCGTCACGAGTTCGTCGCACAGTCAGTGGTCAGCGGGCTGATGCAGGTTCAGCTGGAAACCGAAGTACCGGTGTTCTCGGTGTCCCTGACTCCGCACCACTTCCATGCCGGTGAAGAGCATCACAAGTTCTTCTTCGAGCATTTCCTGCATAAGGGTCAGGAAGCGGCGAAGACTTGTGCGGATACGCTGAAGAAGGTGCGGGCGTTGCAGCGGACTGAGCCGCGGGCAGTAGCCGTCTAAAACACAAGACCTATGGATTGGGTGATCTGTTTGATTTCACTCAATCCCATTGTGGGAGCGGGCTTGCTCGCGAATGCGGTGTATCAGTCGCCATAAATAATGACTGGTACACCGCATTCGCGAGCAAGCCCGCTCCCACATTTGTTTTGTGGTGCTCTTAAGACAGGTTTTCGCCGTCGGTCGGCACGACCAGGATGCCCGCGCGCAAACCATTCTTCACCTTGGGGTTCGGGAAGATGATCCGGGCGCCCTCTTCTTCGATGATCCAGCGGGTGTTGGCGATGTCTTCGGCCAGCAGGTAACCCACGTCCAGTTCCGAAAAGTTCTCGATATCGGCCGGCAGGTTCAGGCGGAAGCTGTCGCTGTGCTTGATGATTTCCCGCGCCACGCTGAACAGTTGCAAACCGTCCAGCCCCGCTTCGGCCATATCCGGCTCGGTGCCTTCGATGATCTGCTTCAGGCGGTTTTCCAGCAGCGAGACGTTGACCCCGTCGTTCTGCCCGAATGGCCGCGCCTTGCCCAGCTCGAGCGTAAAGGACTCGGCACCCAGCTTGTCGTAGGTATAAGAGCTGAAAACGATGGACGGCTTGTTCTGCAGCAGCACTGCTTCCATGCCGGCGGCGCGCAGGCGAGCCAGTTCATGGCGTGAATGCTGACGCCCCTCTTTCCAGGGGTACAAGGCGAACTGCTCGATTTTCGAACCACGGATCGCCGTGTGCAGGTCGTAGTGCAGACGCTGGCGATCCGGCAGGCTGAAGAAACTGGCGGCCAGTCGCTCCAGCTCACAGGCGCGCAACGCTTCGCTGCCGCTGCTTTGTTCGTGACGGCCATTGAATAGCCGATTGACGTCCTGCTCGACGAAACGCTCGCCGCGACGAATGGCGTCGGGGTTGCCGAACAGGAACAGAATGCGTGTACGCGGCTTGAGATCGCCGCGAGCGATGTCGTGCAACAGCCTGTCGAGCAATTCGATCGGGGCTGTTTCGTTGCCGTGGATCCCCGCCGACAGCAGCAGATCCAGGCCATTGTCACGGGCTTCGGGTGGCCGGACTTCCAGCGCACCCTCGCTCAACCAGCGCATGCGCACGCCTTCGACAGTCAGTTGAGTCTTCTCCGCCGGTTCACGGCCGGCGAGGGTCAGTTCAAGCAGTTTGCCGAGGGCGAGCATAGAGCGGTTTCCTTAGTGGTCGTGATTGCAATCCGGGCCGTGAACGTGACCATCGTCGTCGCCGAGGTCAGCCGGTTCCATCTCCAGCTGCAGACTTACCAGATTAGTCGCCAATGGGCGCAACAGCAGGTTGGCGTATTCTTCGTCGTCTTCTTCGACGTCCACGCCGATCAACAGTTGGCCGCGGCCGTCCTGTTGGATCCACAGCTCTTTGCCTTGCCACATGACCGCGACGCGGGTGCAGGAGGTTTGCAGTTGCGTGCCGTCGGTGTCTTCAAGGATCAGCTGCAGGGAATCGCTCATATCTT
>NZ_JAIQWX010000106.1 GCF_020164475.1 Pseudomonas sp. REP124
GGAGCTGCCGAAGGCTGCGATCTTCTGCTTTTCAAGGCAGAAACATCAACTAACAGCTGGACTGGGTAGCCCACTGGTTTTTCGGAATCTTCGTACAGAATTTCAGAAATACCCGCACTAGGATTCGCGCTTTTGAAAGCGGGAGTCTGTGACAGGTGAGTTCTTCGGTTTATTCGCCACGCCAAGTGGTGCTGCATTGGTTGTCGGCTGTGGTGATCATCTGGACGCTGTTATCCGGCTTTTACGTGGCTGTCGTTGAGGTCGAAACTGAAACCAAGGATTGGGTGGCGTTTCTCAACGTGTCACTGACTTCCCTCTACATCCCGATCTTCATCCTCAGGCTTTATTGCTCTTTCCTTCACGATTTCTCATTGCCCCTGAGGAAGCGCTCGCTTCCCGAATACACGGCGCTCTGTGTCCACAAGGCCATGTATCTCGTATTGGCTGTCGTCCTGTTGACCGGCGTGCTGATGATGGATCGCCCGATCAATGTGTTCGATATTCTGTTCTTCGAGGCACCGCTGAGCGACCCGAGTGTCACTGCATGGTTCATGCGAGTACACATTCAATCCTGCGTGGTTCTATTGATCCTGGTAGCGGTCCACGTGGGCGCGGTGATCAAGCATGAGTTGTGCGGTCGACGGGTTCTGAAAAACATGTCGATTCAGAAGAATGACCGCTACCGGGAATGATCACTCATCCGCACGCTGGCAAACGTTGACTCATTTCTGGCCTGATCCAGCACTGTCACCGGCCTGGTCGATGGCTGTTGTGCAACCACCGGTGTCGCCGGCTTGCGGCTCATTTCCGATCCCGCCCGCTCATCGCTGGGCGGCATGCCGAAGTACTCGCGATAGCATTTGGAAAAGTGCGGTGTGGACACAAACCCGCAGACCGTCGCCAGTTCAATGAGCGACATCGACGTTTGCTTGAGCAACTGCCGTGCGCGGATCAGGCGCAATCGCAAGTAGTACCGCGACGGTGTGCAGTTCAGGTATTTCTGGAACAGTCTCTCCAGCTGTCGACGCGACAACTCCACGTAATCGGCCAGGTTATCCAGGTCGATCGGCTCCTCGAGGTTGGCCTCCATCAACGCGACGATTTCCTGCAGCTTGGGCTGATGGGTGCCCAGTACATGCTTGAGCGGCACGCGCTGATGGTCCTGTTCGTTGCGGATGCGCTCGTAGACGAACATCTCCGAAATCGCCGCCGACAACTCACGACCATGATCGCGGCCGATCAGGTGCAGCATCATGTCCATGGGCGCGGTTCCACCGGAACTGGTGAAGCGGTTGCGGTCGAGGGTGAACAGGCTCGCGCTCATGCTGACCCGCGGAAACGCTTCCTGCATCGCCGCCAGAAACTCCCAATGCACGCTGCATTCGTAACCGTCGAGCAGACCGGCTTTGGCCAATGCCCAGCTGCCGGTGCAGATGCCGCCCAGGCGCCGGGATTGGCGCGCCAGGGCCTTGAGCCAGGAGATGTGCTCGCGAGTGACCACGCTCTGGATGCCGACGCCGCCGCAGACGATCACCGTATCCGCCACCCAGGGAGCGTCCCAGGAAGCATCCGGGGTGATCGGCACGCCGTCACTGGCCCAGACTTGCTGACCTCCGGGGCTGAACGTATGCCAGCGATACAGCTCCTGCCCCGACAATTGATTGGCCATGCGCAAAGGCTCCACGGCGGATGCCAGGGAGATCAGGGTGAATTGATTGAGCAAAAGGAAACCGACGACCTGGGTTGGTTTGCCGTCGGGCAGGGTGGACCTGGATGACATCGTGGTCATGACCTCGGATGGAGCAATGACGGCCAGAGGCACGGTCGCAAGGTAGCGCCGTGCCTCTGGTGTGTGGAGCCGGGATCTCTATCGAGTTATCCCACGGAGGTCGCCCTTGCAGGCTGCGCGGATTGCCGCGAGGTGATCAGACCGATGAAGGAAATCACCAGCGCCAGGCCGATGGTCGTGCTCACTTCAGTGCGGTGTTGCGGGGAAATCATCATCACCGTCAGCGCCGCGCAAATGAACACGATCACCAACCACGTCAGCCATGGAAACAGCCACATGCGAAAGGTCAGTTCGACGTTCTGTCGACGCAGCATCCGGCGCATGCGCAACTGCGACACCGCAATGGCGAGGTACACCAGCAAGGCGATTGCACCGGAACTGGCCAGCAGGAATTCGAACAGGCCGGCGGGCATGAAATAGCTCCACACGGTGATGCCCGCACCCAATACGCTGCTGGCGATCACCGCTGCCCGTGGTACGCCTTCGGACGAGGTCACTTTCAGCACCTTCGGTGCATCGCCACGACGGCCCAGCGAGTAGAGCATGCGCGAGGCGATGTAGATCGAGGAGTTCATGCAACTGGCTACGGCGATCAGCACCACCACGTCGACCATGAATTTGGCGTGGGGGATGTTCATGATTTCCAGGGCGCGCTGGTAGGAGCCTACCTCGGCCAGCAGCGGATCGTTCCAGGGCACCACGGAGATGACCACGAAAATCGACAACAGGTAGAACACGCCGATGCGCCAGATCACCGAGCGGGTGGCCTTGGCGATGTTCTGCGACGGGTTGTCGGATTCGGCGGCGGCGATGGTCACAGCCTCGGTGCCGATGAAACTGAACATGATGGTGATGAAGGCGCCCACCACCGCCGACAAGCCATTGGGTGCGAACCCGCCGTGTTCGGCCATCAGCCCGCTCAAGCCGCTGACCTGCCGATCGGGAATCCAGCCCATCAACACCGCGAAACCCACGCCGATAAAACCAATGATCGCCACGACCTTGGCCATGGCGAACCAGAATTCGAACTCACCATATTTGGCGACACTGAACAGGTTGGTGATCACCAGCACGATGATCGACACCAGGGCGAACAGCCAGGCATCGATTTGCGGGAACCACTGGTTCAACACATGACCGGCGGCGAGTGCCTCGATGGGAATCACCAGCACCCAGAACCACCAGTAGAGCCAGCCGATGGTGAAGCCCGCCCAGCGACCGATGGCCTGGTCGGCGTAGGTGGAAAACGAACCGGTGTCGGGATGGGCCACCGCCATTTCACCGAGCATGCGCATGACCAGAACCACCAGCAGTCCCGAGAACAGATAAGCCAGCAATACCGCCGGGCCGGCCGCCGCAATGGCATGCCCGGAGCCTACGAACAATCCGGCGCCGATGATCCCGGCGATAGACAACATGGTGACGTGACGAGGCTTGAAGCCCTGCGCCAATTGGCCGTTCGAATCGTTGGAGCTCGGGCTGATCATTATTTTTTTTCTCTGAGAGCGACATTGAAACGTGCTGATGGGGGGCAAGTGATGGTCACGGTTGCCTGATGCCCTTTCTGAACGCGGCGCCCTCCAGACGCGGCCGCTCCAGTCAAACCCACCTTCGTGATGTGGTTATATCGGTGAAAAGCAGCGCCACCTTACCCGGCTTGTCCGACAATCGAGTTTCCTGATTACGCCACCTTGGTGTCTGAAATCGACACAGGCAGGCTTTGCGTTCACAAAGAAAACCAATTGGTCACTGGGTGGCAAAAAGCGATTGTCGGGTTTTTCCAGGGATCGGGCAAAACTGCGGCGAGGCGTTTGGTACGGGCGTTTCAAGTGAGGGGCAGGGGAGGCAGAGGCGTAACGGAGGAGGTGTGCCGCATCGAGTCGTTACCTGAATAACCACTCGAGCGGCAGATGTCGCTTTTGTAACCGGGTGTCGTTTTGTTGCGGGATCAGGCGAAGACGAAATACTTGCGCACGGTTTCCACCACTTCCCAGGTGCCTTTCATGCCCGGCTCGATGACGAAGATGTCGCCGGCACGCAGGTGAATCGGCTCTTTGCCTTCAGGGGTGATGATGCAGTAGCCCTCGCGGAAGTCGCAGTATTCCCATTTCACGTATTCCACGTACCACTTGCCCGGCGTGCAGATCCAGGTGCCCATGATCTTGTTGCCGTCTTCGCTGGTGTAGGCGTTGAGGTTGACAGTGTGCGGATCGCCTTCGAGTTTTTCCCACTTGCAGGCGTCGAGGACGGGCAGCGGATGGGTGTCGCGAAGTACGGTGATCGGTGAATTAGCGGTCATGATGACTCCGGGCCGGGCATGGATGGATAAAGTTGCAAGCGCCCATCCTGACGGGCTTGCCGGGGCCTGAGTTGTCTGTGCTCGACATCGGGCTATCCAGAAGCGCAATGACGGCTCACGGGTTCTGTTGAAATTTCCTGCGCGGCATCGTCGAATTTCTCGCATTTTTTGCGACATGGAAGGCGGATGCCGGTGATCTTTGCAAGAATCTATACAGACATCACTCGTATCATTTACCTCGGGAAATTCCGGAAAGCGCTGCAATGAAAAAAACAATGTGGGACATCAGCCCGCCTTTGAGTACCACCACACCGACCTGGCCCGGGGATACGCCGTTTCAGGAAGAGCGCGTCTGGACCTACGGCCCCGAATGCCCGGTGAATGTCGGGCGCATTACCCTGTCGCCCCACACTGGCGCCCACGTCGACGCGCCGCTGCACTACAGCCCTGATGGCGCCGCCATTGGCGAGGTGCCGCTGGATGTCTATATCGGGCCATGCCGCGTCCTGCATTGCCTGGACAGCGGCGCGCTGGTCCAGCCCGAACAGCTCGCAGGAAAGCTGGAAAACCTGCCCGAGCGGGTTCTTTTGCGCACCTATCGTCAGGTGCCGCTGAGCAACTGGGATCCGGATTTCACGGCAATCGCCAAGGAAACCATCGAGCTGCTGGCAAGCCATGGCGTGCGCCTGGTCGGCATCGACACGCCCTCGCTGGACCCGCAGCAATCGAAAACCATGGACTCGCACAATGCGGTGGCGCGTCACGGCATGGCCATTCTGGAGGGCATCGTGCTGGATGAAGTCCCGGAAGGGGATTACGAACTGATCGCTCTGCCGCTGCGTTTTGCCCATCTCGACGCCAGCCCGGTGAGGGCCATCCTGCGTCCACTGAATTCGCCTCAACCCGAGGAAGCTTCCCAATGAGCCAATGCCCTTATTCTTCTGCCACCCCGCCTGAGGGTTGGCATAACGCCGAGCTGAATTTTTCCGATTCGATGAGCTACGGCGACTACCTGGACCTGGGGCGCATCCTCACGGCCCAGCACCCCTTGTCGCCGGATCACAACGAGATGCTGTTCATCATTCAGCACCAGACCTCCGAGTTGTGGATGAAGCTGATGCTGCATGAGCTCAAGGCTGCCCGCGAGCATGTGCGTCTGGGCGAGTTGCCGCCGGCGTTCAAAATGTTGGCGCGGGTGTCGCGGATCTTCGACCAGCTGGTGCATGCCTGGACCGTGCTGGCGACCATGACGCCCACCGAGTACCACTCGATCCGGCCGTTCCTGGGGCAGTCCTCGGGCTTCCAGTCGTTCCAGTACCGGGAGATCGAATTCATCCTCGGCAACAAGAGCGCGACCCTGCTGCAGCCCCATGCCCATCGTCCGGAATTGCTGGCGGAGTTGGAAAAGGAAATCGCCACGCCTTCGCTGTACGACGAAGCGATTCGCCTGCTGGTGAGTGCCGGCCTTGAGATTGATCCGCAGCGTTTTCAGCGTGATCCGTCGCAGCCGACGGCGCATGACAGCTCGGTGGAAGCCGCCTGGCGTGAGGTCTACACCAACCCTTCGCGTTACTGGGACCTGTATCAATTGGCGGAAAAATTCATCGATCTGGAAGACTCATTCCGCCAGTGGCGTTTTCGCCATGTGACCACGGTTGAGCGGATCATCGGTTTCCAGCCGGGCACCGGTGGCACGGAAGGGGTGGGCTATCTGCGCAAGATGCTCGATACCGTGCTGTTCCCTGAGCTATGGCGGCTTCGTTCGACTCTCTGACAGCGCACACAAAAAAGCCCCGGCATTCACTGAATACCGGGGCTTTTTACTGTGCGATTACTGCGCGACTGGCAGGTCGCGATGCCGGGCCATGCGGATCCGGTAGAACACGTAGATGACCGCGATCCAGATCGGAACGGCGATCACCGAGGCGCGAATGCCGGGAATCATCCACATCACGTAGATGATCACGGCCATGAACGCCAGGCACAGGTAGTTGGTGTACGGCGACCAGAACGCCTTGAAGCCCGGCTCCACGCCGCGCTCGGCCATGGCCTTGCGGAACTTCAGGTGCGTCAGGCTGATCAGTGCCCAGTTGATCATCAGGGACGCGACCACCAGGGCGAACAGCAGCTCCAGCGCTTCGTGCGGCGCCACGTAGTTGACCAGCACCACCAGCATGGTGACCAGCGCCGATACGCCCAGTGCCAGCAACGGCACGCCTTGCTTGTTCAGCTTCATCAGCGCCTTGGGCGCATCGCCCTGTTCAGCCAGGCCGAACAGCATGCGGCTGTTGCAGTAGACGCCGCTGTTGTAGACCGACAAGGCCGCGGTGAGCACGACGAAGTTGAGGATCTGTGCGGCGGTGTCGCTGCCGATCAGCGAGAAGATCTGCACGAACGGACTGCCACCGTAGGCATCGCCGGAAGCGCCCAGGGTCTGCAGCAGTTGGTCCCATGGGTACAGCGACAGCAGCACGGTCAGTGCGCCGACGTAGAAAATCAGCACCCGGTAAACCACCTGGTTGATGGCTTTGGGAATGACTTTGCGCGGTTCGCTGGCTTCGGCGGCGGTGATGCCGACCAGTTCCAGGCCACCGAAGGCGAACATGATGAAGGCCATCGACATCAGCAGGCCGCTGTAGCCGTTGGGGAAGAAGCCGTTATGGCTCCACAGGTTGCTCACCGAGGCTTGCGGGCCGCCGGTGCCGCTGAACAGCATGTAGCAGCCCAGGGCGATCATGCCGATGATCGCCACGACCTTGATGATCGCGAACCAGAATTCCATCTCGCCGAAGATCTTCACGTTCAGGGTGTTGATCAGGTTGACCAGCACGAAGAACACCGCGGCGCTGACCCAGGTCGGCACTTCCGGCCACCAGAACTGGATGTACTTGCCGACCGCCGTCAGCTCGGCCATGCCCACCAGCACATACAACACCCAGTAGTTCCAGCCCGACAGAAAGCCGGCAAAGCTGCCCCAGTAGTTGTGGGCAAAGTGACTGAAGGAACCGGCGACCGGCTCCTCGACGATCATCTCGCCCAGCTGGCGCATGATCAGGAAAGCGATGAAACCGGCGATTGCATAGCCGAGGATCATCGATGGACCGGCGGACTTCAGTACCCCGGCAGAACCCAGGAACAACCCGGTACCAATGGCTCCACCCAATGCGATCAGTTGAATATGCCGATTCTTCAACCCCCGCTTGAGTGCGCCGGTTTGCAACATTTCGTCCGCCATCGCGTTCCCTTCTGAATTTTTGTAGTCAGGCTGTTTTTGAAAGGGGAGATCTTACTCTTAGTGACCTTTTCGATACACATTTGCAGAAATTGTGGGAGCGAGGCTTGCCCGCGAAGGCGGTGTGTCAGTCGCCATTGAGGTTGGCTGAGCTGGCGCTTTCGCGGGCAAGCCACGCTCCTACAGGATTTTGCGTCGATCACACATTCATGGTCGTTTCACGAACCCGTAGGAGCGAGGCTTGCCCGCGAAGGCGGTGTGTCAGTCGCCATTGAGGTTGGCTGAGCTGACGCTTTCGCGGGCAAGCCACGCTCCCACAGGGTTTTGTGTTGGCAGGTTTTATTTGCGGATCACCAGATCCAGCAACTCCTCCCGCTCCTTGATCTTCTGCAAAACGATTTCCGAACGAATATCGGTCACGCCCGCCGTGCGGTTGAGGTGGTTGACGATGAAATCGGAGAAGTGCTTGAGGTTGCGGGCCTGGATTCGCAGCACATAGTTGCTCGCCCCGGTGATCACGTAGGCGGTGGTCACTTCCGGCCAGGACTGGACCTTCTTGATGAAGGTCTCGTGCCAGTCCTCGACATCCTGTCGCAGCGACACGTGGACGATGGCTTCCAGTTCGATGCCCAGCTGTTCGGCATTGAGCACCGCGCGATAGCCGGTGATCACGCCCTCGCTTTCCAGCAGGCGCAGGCGGCGCAGGCAGGCCGACGGCGAGAGGGCGACTTTCTCCGCCAGTTCCTGATTGCTGATACGGCCATCCTGTTGCAGTTGATGCAGGATTCGCAGGTCTGTCGCGTCGAGATTCATGATTGAAATAAATCCACGGTTATTGACGGGTGAGTCGAATTTTCTGCGAGATAACTACGCGATGGCTGCGCACTTTGCACGAAAATTCTTCAATGCTTCGTTCATTATCTTTCCACCGATACAGGCGATTTACATTGCGCCTGGCGACTTTCACGACCTGCCCGAAACAGGACTCACCATGACAACAAGAAACGATTGCCTGGCCCTTGATGCCCAGGACGCCCTGGCGCCGTTGCGCCAACAGTTCGCGCTGCCCGAAGGCGTGATTTATCTCGATGGCAACTCCCTGGGCGCACGGCCTGTCGCGGCACTGGCACGGGCCCAGGCGGTGATCGCCGAAGAGTGGGGCAACGGCCTGATTCGTAGCTGGAACACCGCCGGCTGGCGCGATCTGAGCGAGCGCCTGGGCAACCGCCTGGCCGGCCTGATCGGCGCCGGTGACGGCGAAGTGGTGATCACCGATACCACCTCGATCAACCTGTTCAAGGTGCTCAGCGCCGCATTGCGCGTGCAGGCAAGCCGTTCGCCGACGCGCCGGGTGATCGTCACCGAGAGCAGCAACTTCCCCACCGACCTGTACATCGCCGAAGGCCTGGCCGAGATGCTGCAGCAGGGCTACAGCCTGCGTCTGGTGGACAGTCCCGAAGAACTGCCCCGGGCAATCGACCAGGACACGGCAGTGGTGATGCTCACCCACGTCAACTACAAGACCGGCTACATGCACGACATGCAGGCCCTGACCGAGCTGACCCACGAGTGCGGCGCGCTGACCATCTGGGACCTGGCGCACTCCGCCGGCGCGGTGCCGGTGGACCTGCATCAGGCGGGTGCCGACTACGCCATCGGCTGCACCTACAAATACCTCAATGGCGGCCCCGGCTCCCAGGCGTTCGTCTGGGTCTCGCCGCAACTGTGCGATCTGGTGCCGCAGCCGTTGTCCGGCTGGTTCGGCCATTCGCGACAGTTCGCCATGGAGTCCCGTTACGAGCCGAGCAAGGGCATCGCCCGTTATCTGTGCGGCACCCAGCCGATCACGTCGCTGGCGATGGTCGAGTGCGGCCTGGATGTCTTCGCCCAGACCGACATCGCCAGCCTGCGTCGCAAATCCCTGGCCCTGACCGATCTGTTCATCGAGCTGGTCGAGCAACGCTGCGCCGGCCATGAACTGACCCTGGTCACGCCACTCGAACATGCGAAGCGCGGCAGCCATGTCAGCTTCGAACATCCCGAAGGCTACGCGGTGATCCAGGCCCTGATCGCCCGCGGCGTGATCGGCGACTACCGCGAACCGCGGATCATGCGCTTCGGCTTCACTCCGCTGTACACGAGCTTCACCGAGGTCTGGGACGCGGTGCAGATCCTCGGCGAAATCCTTGACCGCAAGACCTGGGCGCAAGCGCAATTCCAGGTTCGCCACAGCGTCACCTGATGGATCATGCGTACGTGCCGCCGGGGTTATTCCCGGCGGCATTCGTTTGTGCGCTGATCGGTCCTGCTGTTCATCGGTAAAAAACAACAACGTGCCCTTCAAGAAAGACAAAATCCAAAGGCCATAGAAATGACCGAAAACTCTGGTTTTGAAACGATATCCAACCGTGAAAACGGCTTGCGGCGTCAGCTGACGTCGGGGCAGATGAGCATGATCGCCATCGGCGGCGCGATCGGCACCGGCCTGTTCATGGGCAGCGCCTACGCCATCGGTTATGCCGGGCCCAGCGTGCTGGTCAGCTACGCCATCGGAGCGATCATCACCCTGCTGCTGATGGGCTGCCTGGCGGAAATGACCGTGGCCCATTCGACCTCGGGCTCGTTCGGCGCCTATGCCGAGTTCTATATCAGCCCGCTGGCGGGTTTTCTGGTGCGCTATGCCTATTGGGCGGCCATCGTGCTGGCGGTCGGCACCGAGGTGACGGCGGTGGCGATGTACATGAAGTACTGGTTCGCCAACGTGCCGGAGTGGGTGTGGATCCTGTCGTTCTCCAGTGTGCTGATCGTGCTCAACGCCATCAGCGTGAAGACCTTCGGCACCTTCGAGTACTGGTTCTCGACCATCAAGATCGGCGCGATCGTCGGCTTCATCATTCTGGCGGTGTACCTGGTGTTCGGCTCCGCCAACCCCGACTACGGCGTGCACAACTACACCGCCCACGGCGGGTTTTTTCCCAATGGCGTGCAGGGCATGTGGATCGCCGTGATCGTGTCGATCTTCAGCTACCTGAGCGTGGAGATGATCGCGGTGGCGGCCGGTGAAGCCAAGGACCCGGAACAGGCGGTGAAGAAAGCCTTTCGCGGGACCATCGTGCGGTTGGTGGTGTTCTACCTGCTGACGCTGGCGCTGATGCTGGCGATCGTGCCGTGGGACCGCTCCGGCCAGACCCAGAGCCCGTTCGTCACAGTGATGCAGGCCATCGGCATTCCCGGTGCGACCGGGGTGATGAACTTCGTGATCCTGATCGCGGCGCTGTCGGCGATGAACAGCCAGTTGTACATCACCACGCGCATGATGTTCAGCCTGTCCCGTGGCGGCTACGCGCCCAAGGCCATGGGCAAGTTGAGCCCGTCGGGGATTCCGCTGAACGCATTGCTGCTGTCCAGTTCGGGCATCGCTTTGGCGACCCTGCTCAACATCCTGTACCCGGAAAGTTCGTTTACCCTGATGATGGCGATTTCCATGTTCGGCGCCATCTTCACCTGGTTCATGATCTTCCTGACGCACTACTGCTTCCGGCGTTATCACCAGCGCCACGGCGAGCGCAAACTGTCGTTCCGCATGCGCCTGTTTCCCTACACCACCTGGCTGGGCCTGCTGCTGATGGGGGCGGTGATGATCACCACTTACTTCACTGCCGACTTCAAGATGACCCTGGTGTTCGGCGTGCCGTTTCTGCTGTTGCTGAGTTGTGTTTACGGCCTGTTTTTCCGCAAGGGCAAACCGGGTTCAATCGGCGCGCAGGGCGTCGAGCAGGGTTCTGGCGTAGCCGGGCAGGCCGGTGAATGAACGGGCGCACAGCAGCAGTTTGCGCTGTGCCCAAGGCTCTTCAAGGATGAAGCTTTTCAGCGCCTGATTGGCGGTGTATCGCTGCAGGGCTGCGGCCGGCACGATGCCAAGGCCAGCGCCATGAGCGACCATGCGCATCACGCCGTCGAAGCCTTCGGCGCGGATGCGGATTTGCAGGCGAGCGCCGGCGTGCAGGGCCTGTTCTTCGAGGTACACCGCCAGGGCGCTGTCGGCGGCCAGCCCGACGTAGTCGTGGCGCAGGGTATCGCTGAAGCGCGGTGCCGTGTCTGCGGCCAGCGGGTGGTCGGGGGGCATGATCAGGGCCAGCGGATCGTCGCGGAAGGGCAAGGTTTGCAGTTCGTGGGTGTCGACGGCATCGGAGACGATGCCCAGATCGGCCGCGCCTTGGCGCAGGGCGTGGACGATACGCAGGCTGGGCATTTCCTGCTGGTCGATGTCGAGGTTCGGATGACGGCAGAGGAAGTCCGCCAACAGTTCCGGCAGGTGTTCGGCGATTGCCGTGGTGTTGCAAAGCAGACGGACCTGACCTTTGACGCCCTTGGCATATTCGGCCAGGTCCTGCTGCATGCGTTCGGCCTGTTGCAGCAGCAGTCTTGCGTGTTGCGCCAGGGCTTTTCCTGCGGGTGTCGGCGTGACTCCACGGCGGCCGCGTTCGAGGAAATCAACGCCCAATGAGGCCTCCATTGCCCGGATTCGTGCGCTCGCCGCTGCAAGGGACAGATGACTGCGCGCGGCGCCGGCGGTGATGTTGCCGGTGTCGAGGATGTGCAGGTAGAGGCGCAGGTCGGTGAGGTCGAAGTGCATGGGGGCCTTGGAAGTTGTGGTGTCTGTGAGGGCCTCTTCGCGGGCAAGCCCGCTCCCACAAGGTTTTGGGTTGTTCACACAATTAGCGCACGACACAAATCCCTGTGGGAGCGGGCTTACCCGCGAAGACGTCAGTCGCCATTACAAAGAATCCAGCCTCTTGTCTTGCGAGAGGCACCCTCAGTATATGGCAGATTTTCAACCACCCTCGCCAGGCGCACGATAGCGCCATGAATACTCTCGCCGCGTTCTACGAAAACCTCGGTCTAGCCTTGTCTGTGCTGGTCATCGCCACCTTCCTGCTCGCCGGCACCATCAAGGGTGTGATCGGCCTTGGGCTACCGACTATCTCCATGGGCTTGCTCGGTCTGGCTATGGCGCCGTCGCAGGCTGCTGCGCTGTTGATCATTCCGGCCACGCTGACCAATGTCTGGCAACTGGCGTTCGGCGGTCATCTGCGGGGGCTGGTCAGGCGGCTGTGGCCGATGCTGCTGGCGATCTTCATCGGCACCGGCGCGGGCACGCTGTGGATCGGCATGGTCGGCGGGCATTGGGTGGTGCGGGGGCTGGGGGCGGCGTTGTTGCTCTATGCGCTGAGCGGTCTGTTTCTGCCGACCTTGCGCGTCAGCGAACAGAGCGAAGGCTGGCTCGGTCCGCTGTGTGGTCTGATCACCGGCGTCATCACTTCGGCCACCGGCGTGTTCGTGATTCCGGCGGTGCCATATCTGCAGGCGCTGGGCCTGAGCAAGGACGAACTGGTGCAGGCGCTGGGGCTGTCGTTCACCGTCTCGACCCTGGCCCTGGCCGCCGGGCTGTTATGGCGCGGCGCCCTGGGCGGGGGCGAGTTGAGCGCTTCGCTGCTGGCGCTGATCCCGGCGGTACTTGGCATGTGGCTGGGGCAGTGGCTGCGTCAGCGGATCAGCGCGGTGTTGTTCAAGCGCGTTTTCTTCATCGGCCTGGGGTTGCTCGGCGGCCATCTGTTTATCAACGGTTAGCCCCTATTTGTTAGCGGAGCTGGGGCTGATCATCTCGATGGCGCGAATCTCGAAGTCCCGTTCCAGGTACTCGTCGCGCTGAGCCAGAAACTGCTTCATGTGCGGCAGGTTCGAATGCACATCCAGGTGCGCCTGGGATTGCCAGATCTCGTAGAAGATAAACAGGGTCGGGTCCTGCTTGTCGCGCAGCATGTGGTACTCGATGCAGCCGGGCTCGGCGCGACTCGCTTCCACGTAACCGCTGAAAAACGCTTCGAAGGCGTCGGATTTTTCCGGGCGGGTCTTGGCGTGCAGGATGAAGCCTTGCATTTCACTCACTGAAAACTCTCCTCAAGTCAGAATCGGCGCCAGTCTAGGGCAATAATCGCCTGTTGATTCGTGCGCCTAGGTCAAATGAGATTTGCGAAAGCGCTGCTTTTTCCGCGCGAGGTGCGCCGGTAAGGTGCTGCCCCTCAAATTTCTAAACCCCTCCGAGTTCCCGATGAAAAAAGTCCTGTTGCTCAATGGCGGCAAACAATTCGCCCACTCCGACGGCCGCTACAACGCCACCCTGCACGACGCCGCGCTGGCGGTACTGGATCGTGGTGGTCTGGACGTCAAAAACACCTTCATCGACGGCGGCTACGACATCGCCGAAGAAGTGGCCAAGTTTCTCTGGGCCGACGTGATCATTTACCAGATGCCCGGCTGGTGGATGGGCGCGCCGTGGACCGTGAAAAAGTACATCGACGAGGTCTTCACCGAAGGTCACGGCAGCCTCTACGCCAGCGACGGCCGCACTCGCTCCGACTCTTCGCAGAAGTACGGCAGCGGCGGCCTGATCCAGGGCAAGCAATACATGCTGTCGTTGACCTGGAACGCACCGCAGCAGGCCTTCGATGACCCGACAGATTTCTTCGAAGGCAAGGGTGTGGACGCGGTGTATTTCCCGTTCCACAAGGCCAACGAATTCCTGGGCATGACCGGCCTTCCGACCTTCCTGGCCGTGGACGTGATGAAGCGTCCGGACATCGAAGGTCATGTGGCGCAGTACGAGCGGCATCTGGCTGAGGTGTTTGGCCTTAAGGCATGATGCTCGACTACTATCGGCAGTCAGAACGATGGGTTTTTGTGACTGAAGGGCTTTTGTGGCGAGGGGGCTTGTCGAAACGTCGCACCGCCCCGTTGGGTCGCGCAGCGGCCCCAGAAAATGGGACTGCTGCGCAGTCCAACGGGGGCAAGCCCCCTCGCCACAATGGTCCCCATCAGCCCACCAGACGCAGGACTATCGACAAGGAACACACGTGAAAGCCAGATCCGATGAATTGCAGATCTTCGTCTGCGTGATTGAATGCGGATCGATTTCCGCGGCGGCCGAGCAGGTCGGGCAGACGCCGTCGGCGGTGAGTCGCACCTTGTCGCGGCTGGAGGCCAAGCTCGACACCACCCTGATCAACCGCACGACAAGACGCATGGACCTGACCGAGGAGGGTAAGTACTTCTTCGAACACGCCAAGCTGATTCTCGACCAGATGGATGAGCTCGAAGAGCGCCTGTCATCGCGCCAGCAGACGCCATCCGGACGCCTGCGGATCAATGCCGCATCACCCTTCATGCTGCACGCCATCGTGCCCTACATCGATGAGTTTCGCCGTCTCTACCCGGAGATTCAGCTCGAACTCAACAGCAACGACCTGATCATCGACCTGCTCGAACAAAGCACCGACATCGCCATCCGCATCGGCACCCTGGCCGACTCGACCCTGCACGCGCGCTCGCTCGGATGCAGCCCGATCCACATCGTTGCCAGCCCCGCCTATCTGGAGCAGCACGGCACGCCGACGGCCGTCGCCGACCTGTCCGGCCATACCCTGCTGGGCTTCACCCAGAACGAAGGCCTCAACCAATGGCCGTTGCGCCATGTGCATGGCGATCGCTGGGCGATCGAGGCCGCGCTCAGCGCTTCCAGCGGCGAGACCATTCGCCATCTGGCGCTGGAAGGGCAGGGCATTGCCAGCCTGTCGCACTACATGACCATCGAGGACATTCGTGCCGGGCGCTTGAAAGTGCTGCTGGCCGAGTTCAACAGCGGCTACCGCCAGCCGATCAATGCGGTGTACTACCGCAACTCGCAACTGGCC
This sequence comes from Pseudomonas sp. REP124, assembly GCF_020164475.1. Classification (GTDB taxonomy): domain Bacteria; phylum Pseudomonadota; class Gammaproteobacteria; order Pseudomonadales; family Pseudomonadaceae; genus Aquipseudomonas. Next base: position 15,072 of record NZ_JAIQWX010000106.1, read on the forward strand.
TTGCGCATTCAATGTTTCCTCGACTTCATCCAGAGCAAATTGGCGCTCTACGCCAGCTCGGACTTCAAGGACTGATTCGTGATCCCTGCGCAAGAGTGAATTGGGCCAGCGGGGATTTTTCCTCGCCGACCGCTGCACGATACTCCTTGCATCACTTTTCAACGCAGGGAGTTTGTCCATGAACGTATTCGTTACCGGCGCTGCCGGCTTCATCGGCGGTTCCATCGCCACGGGCCTGATCCAGGCGGGACACAGCGTCACCGGCCTGGTGCGCAACGCCGAACAGGCCGATGAATTGAAAGCACTGGGCATCACTCCGGTGGTCGGCACCCTGGATGACAGCGCATTGCTGGCCGAGCAAGCCAAGGCGGCCGACGCTGTGATCAACGCCGCCAGCAGCGACCATCGCGGCGCGGTGGAGGCCTTGCTCGATGCCCTGCGCGGCACGAACAAAGTGTTTCTGCACACCAGCGGTTCGAGCATCGTCGGCGACGCCTCGGGCGGCAAATCCAGCGACGTCATTTACTTCGAAGACAACCTGCCGGAACCGACCGTGGACAAGGCCGCCCGGGTGGCCATCGACAACCTGATCCTGGCGGCGGCGAAGGACGGCGTGAACTCGGCGGTCATCTGTAACACCCTGATTTACGGCCACAGCCTGGGCGTCAATCGCGACAGCGTGCAGTTGCCGCGCCTGCTGAAACAGGCGCGCAAAAGCGGCATGGTGCGCCATGTCGGGACCGGGCAGAACATCTGGTCCAACGTGCATATCGAGGATGTGGTGTCGCTGTATCTGCTGGCGCTGACCAAAAATGTGCCGGGCACTTTCTACTTTGTGGAAAGCGGCGAGGCGTCGTTCGTCGATATGACCACCGCTATGGCCAAGGCGCTGAACCTGGGCGAACCGCAGGACTGGCCGCTCAAGGATGCCGAGGCCGAGTGGGGGTATGAAATGGCCAACTATGGTCTGGGCTCCAACAGTCGGGTGCGTGGCAAGCATGCGCGGGAACTGTTGGGTTGGGTGCCCAAGCGGACTTCGGTGGTGGAGTGGATTCGTAACGAGATGGTGTGAGTTCGCTTTAGACCGTGTCATCGTTCATCGCGGGCAAGCCCGCTCCCACAGGGATTGAGTCGTTCACACATCCATTGAACGACAGGGACCTTGTGGGAGCGGGCTTGCCCGCGATGGCGTTTTCAAAACCGCCACAACTGGCCGGGTTGCCCTCAATTCCGTAACATCCGCACATTCTTTTCGCGACTCCAGCATGCGGTCCCCCATGAAACCAAAAAACCTGCGCGCCGATATCCTGGCCGGCCTCACCACGTCTTTTGCCTTGCTGCCCGAATGCATCGCCTTCGCGCTGGTGGCTCATCTCAATCCGCTGATGGGCCTGTATGGCGCGTTCTTCATCTGTACGTTGACGGCGCTATTCGGCGGCCGGCCGGGGATGGTGTCGGGGGCGGCCGGTTCGATGGCGGTGGTGATCGTCGCACTGGTGGTGCAGCACGGGGTGCAGTATCTGCTGGCCACGGTGTTGCTGGGCGGGTTGATCATGATGGCGTTCGGTCTGCTCAGGCTCGGCAAGCTGGTGCGCATGGTGCCGCATCCGGTGATGCTCGGGTTCGTCAACGGCCTGGCGATCATCATTGCCCTGGCGCAGCTGGAGCATTTCAAGGACGGTGAAGCGTGGCTGAGCGGCGCGCCGCTGTACATGATGATCGGGCTGGTCGCGGTGACGATGGCGATCGTCTACGTGTTGCCACGCCTGACCCGCGCGGTGCCGCCGGCGCTGGTGGCGATTCTCGGCGTGGGCCTGGCGGTGTACCTGCTCGGCCTGCCGACCCGCACTCTCGGCGACATGGCGCACATCGCCGGCGGCTTGCCGACCTTCGCCTTGCCGGATATTCCATGGAACCTCGACACCCTGCGCATCATCGCTCCCTACGCGATCCTGATGGCGCTGGTAGGCCTGCTGGAAACCCTGCTGACCCTGAACCTCACCGACGAAATCACCGAGAGCCGTGGCTATCCGGACCGCGAGTGCGTGGCACTGGGCGCGGCGAACATGGTGTCTGGTGCGTTTGGCGGCATGGGCGGTTGCGCGATGATCGGCCAGACCGTGATCAACCTCAGCTCCGGCGGCCGTGGTCGCCTGTCCGGGGTGGTGGCCGGGGTGGCGATTGTGCTGTTCATCCTGTTCCTGTCGCCGCTGATCGAGCGCATCCCGCTGGCGGCGCTGGTAGGGGTGATGTTCGTGGTGTCGCAGCAGACCTTCGCCTGGGCTTCGCTGCGGGTGGTGAACAAAGTGCCGCTCAATGATGTGCTGGTGATTATCGCGGTGACGGTGATCACGGTATTTACCGATCTGGCCACGGCAGTGCTGTGCGGGATCATCATCGCCGCGCTGAATTTCGCCTGGCAGCAGGCCCGCGAGCTGTACGCCGACAGCCATCTGGAAGCCGACGGCAGCAAGCTGTACCTGATGCACGGCACGCTGTTCTTCGCCTCGACCACGCCTTTCCTCAACCAGTTCGATCCGGCCAACGACCCGGCGGTGGTGACCATCGACTGCCGCCACCTGAGCTTCGTCGACTACTCGGCCATCGCCGCTCTGAAGACCTTGCGCGAGCGTTATGCCAAGGCGGGCAAGCACTTGCGGGTGCTGCACTTGTCCGAGCGGTGCAAGAAGCTGCTGAAGCGGGCGCATGTCGGTCACGACTGACTTCCCCCTTCGGGGTGGCGATGAAAATCCACCACCCCGATTTTCATTAATCGCGACAAGACATATCCAAAAACGACACTCCGTACCTCTGCACGAAAATTACTTTCACCTCGTTTGAGTTTCACGCTTCGAAATGTTTTAAGAGTTTCACAAAACTTTCGACGTGACCCTCTCGAGGAGTACCGCATGACCCTGTCCTTCGGCTATTGGCTGCTGGTGTATGCCGCCGTTGCCATCATCGCCCTGATCGTTCTGATCGCACGCTACCGGCTCAATCCGTTCATCGTGATCACCCTGATTTCCATTGGCCTGGCGCTGGTCGCCGGGATGCCGCCGTCCGGTGTGGTGGGGGCGTATGAGGCGGGGGTTGGCAAGACGTTGGGGCATATCGCGCTGGTGGTGGCGCTGGGCACAATGCTCGGCAAGATGATGGCCGAATCCGGGGGCGCCGAGCAGGTGGCGCGGACCTTGATTGACCGTTTCGGCGAGAAGAACGCCCACTGGGCGATGGTCTGCATCGCGTTCCTGGTGGGGTTGCCGCTGTTCTTCGAAGTCGGTTTCGTGCTGTTGGTGCCGATTGCGTTCACCGTGGCGCGGCGGGTTGGCGTGTCGATCCTGATGGTCGGCCTGCCGATGGTCGCCGGTCTCTCGGTGGTGCATGCGCTGGTGCCGCCGCACCCGGCGGCGATGCTCGCGGTGCAGGTCTATCAGGCCTCCGTTGGCCAGACCCTGCTCTACGCGATTGCCATTGGCATTCCCACGGCGATCATCGCCGGTCCCCTGTACGCCAAATTCATCGTGCCACGCATCCAGTTGCCGGCGGAAAACCCGCTGGAGCGTCAGTTCCTCGAGCGCGAACCCCGTGACAGCCTGCCGGGTTTCGGCATCACCATGGCGACTATTTTGCTGCCAGTGGTGCTGATGCTGATCGGTGGCTGGGCCAACCTGATCTCCACGCCGGGCACCGGTTTCAATCAGTTCCTGCTGTTCATCGGCAACTCGGTCATCGCGCTGTTGCTGGCGACCCTGCTGAGCTTCTGGACCCTGGGTATCGCTCAGGGCTTCAACCGCGAATCGATCCTCAAGTTCACCAACGAATGCCTGGCGCCGACCGCCAGCATCACCCTGCTGGTGGGCGCCGGTGGCGGCCTGAACCGGATCCTGGTAGACGCCGGCGTCACCGACCAGATCGTCGGCCTGGCCCACGAATTCCATCTGTCGCCGCTGTTGATGGGCTGGCTGTTCGCCGCGCTGATGCGCATCGCCACCGGTTCCGCCACCGTGGCCATGACCACCGCCTCCGGTGTGGTTGCGCCGGTGGCCATCGGCCTGGGCTATCCGCATCCGGAATTGCTGGTGCTGGCCACCGGTGCCGGCTCGGTGATCTTTTCTCACGTCAACGACGGCGGCTTCTGGTTGATCAAGGAATACTTCAACATGACGGTGGCCCAGACGTTTAAAACCTGGACCGTACTTGAGACCCTGATTTCGCTCGTCGCCTTCGGCCTGACCGTCGGCCTTTCCTACCTGATCTAGCCGGAGCCCGCTTGCCATGGACATCCTTTACCAGATTCGCGCCCGCCAGGATTCTTTCAGCGCCGGTGAAGGACGCATCGCCCGTCTGATGCTCGACGACGTCGGCTTCGCCGCCTCCGCCAGCCTCGACGAGTTGGCGCAGCGGGCGGAAGTCAGCACCGCCACCTTGTCGCGTTTCGCCCGCAGCGTCGGCTGTCGCGACTTGCGTGATCTTCGCTTGCAACTGGCCCAGGCGAGTGGTGTTGGCAGCCGTTTTCTGGATCCTGCGGGCACGCCCGAGCAATCGGCGTTCTATGGACAGATCGTCGGCGATATCGAGTCGACCCTGCGCCAGCATCTGTCGGGTTTCGACGAGTCGCGCTTCGCCGACGCGGTGAAACTGCTGGGCAAGGCGCGGATGATTCACGCCTTCGGCATGGGCGGCTGCTCGACCCTGTGCAGCGACGAACTGCAGGTGCGGCTGGTGCGCCTCGGCTACCCAATCTCGGTGTGCCACGACGCGGTGATGATGCGCGTCACCGCCGCCAGCCTCAGCGCCGAACAGGTGGTGATTGTCTGCTCGCTGACCGGCATCACCCCGGAGCTGGTGGAAACTGTGGAGCTGGCGCGCAACTACGGCGCGCGAATCCTGGCCATCACCCGCGAGGACTCGCCGCTGGCGCAACTGGCGGACATCGTACTGCCGCTGCAAAGCGCTGAAACCTCCTTCATCTACAAACCTACGGCGGCGCGCTACGGCATGCTGCTGGCCATCGATGTGCTTGCCACCGAGCTTGCACTGGCCAATCCTCAAGACAATCAAGAGCGTCTGCGGCGCATCAAACTGGCCCTGGACGATTACCGCGGCGGCGACGATCACTTGCCGCTGGGAGACTGACATGCTGTACGACACGCTGATTCGCAACGCCCTGATCATCGACGGCGGCAACCGCCCCGGTTACCCCGCCGACGTGGCCATTCTCAACGGTCGCATTGAGCGCATCGGCGACCTGAGCGAGGCAAGCGCCACTGAGGAAATCGACGCCCAGGGCCATGTGCTGGCGCCGGGTTTCATCGACGTGCACACCCACGACGACACCGTGGTGATCCGCCAGCCGCAGATGCTGCCCAAGCTCAGTCAGGGCGTGACCACGGTGATCGTCGGCAACTGCGGGATCAGCGCCTCGCCGGTGAGCCTGCGCGGCGATCCGCCGGACCCGATGAACCTGCTGGGCAGCGCCGCGGCGTTTGTCTATCCAACCTTCCGCGATTACCGCGCGGCGGTCGAAGCGGCCAATACCACGCTCAACGTGGCCGCCTTGGTCGGCCATACCGCGTTGCGCAGCAACCATCTGGATGACCTGTTCCGCACCGCCACGGCCGATGAAATCGCCGGCATGCGCGAGCAATTGCGCGAGAGCCTGGAGGCCGGCGCGTTGGGGCTGTCCACGGGGTTGGCCTACGCCAGCGCCTTCTCGGCCTCCACCGATGAAGTCATGCAACTGACCGAAGAACTCACGGCCTTCGGCGCGGTGTACACCACCCACTTGCGCAGCGAATTCGAACCGGTGCTGGAGGCCATGGACGAGGCGTATCAGATCGGCCGCCATGCCAGATCCCCGGTGATCATTTCCCACCTCAAATGTGCCGGCGCCGGTAACTGGGGGCGCAGCCCGCAACTGCTGGCATCGCTGGAACAGGCGGCGAAAACCCATCCGGTGGGCTGCGACTGCTATCCCTATGCGGCCAGCTCGTCGACTCTGGATCTGAAGCAAGTCACCGACGCCCATCGCATCACGATCACCTGGTCCACGCCTCATCCGGAAATGGGCGGACGCGACCTGATGGACATCGCCGCCGAGTGGAACCTGTCGCTGCTCGATGCGGCCCGTCAGTTGCAACCGGCTGGCGCGGTGTATTACGGAATGGACGAAAACGACGTGCGCCGGATCCTCGCCCACCCGCTGTCGATGGTCGGCTCCGATGGCCTGCCGGAAGACCCGTTTCCGCACCCACGCCTGTGGGGCGCCTTCCCGCGAGTACTCGGCCATTTCAGCCGTGACGTAGGACTGTTCCCGCTGCACACCGCCGTGCACAAGATGACCGGCCTGTCGGCGGCGCGATTCGGCCTGAAGGAGCGCGGTGAGATTCGTGAAGGGCATTGGGCGGATCTGGTGTTGTTCGACCCGGCGACCATTCGTGATGTGGCGGATTTCAACGATCCGCAACGGGCGGCAGAGGGCATTGAAGGGGTGTGGGTGAACGGCGTGTTGAGCTATCGCGATGGCCAGGCCAATGGCCGCAGGGAAGGGCGCTTCCTGGCGCGACAGGGCGACCTGCGCGAAGGATTTCTTTGAGTTTCAACACGTCCATGTAGCAGCTGGCGAAGCCTGCGTTCGGCTGCGAAGCAGTCGCGAAATCAGGCGACGCGGTGTTTCAGGTAGACCTCGCGCGCAGGTTTTACGACTGCTTCGCAGCCGGACGCAGGCTTCGCCAGCTGCTACAGGGGGCCTGCGTACCTTGGTCTCCCAGGGTGATGGCATATTGCAATTAAAGAATGCTGCCCCCAAGCCGATCCGCTGACGTAAAGCCCGTCTACACTGCGGGCTACCTCTGTCTGGGAGCAACTTGATGAGCTTCGGCAAAACCACCCCAATCCTGCGGATTTTCGACGAAATCAAAGCGGTTGAGTTCTATGTCGACTTCCTTGGATTCAAGATCGACTGGCAGCACCGTTTCGAAGCCAATTTCCCGCTGTACCTGCAAGTCTCCCGTGGCGACTGCGTGTTGCACCTGTCCGAACACCACGGCGACGCGACACCGGGTTCGGCGCTGCGCATCGAGACTGATGAGCTGGAAGCCTTCCAGCAGCAATTGTTGGCCAAGGAATACAAGTTCGCCCATCCGCAGATCCAGGCCATGCCGTGGGGCAGCCAGGACATGACCGTTCATGATCCGTTTGGTAATCGGTTGGTGTTTACCAATGCCATCTGTGTCTGAGGTTTAGATCGC
>NZ_JAIQWX010000107.1 GCF_020164475.1 Pseudomonas sp. REP124
GGGGGTTAGCGGTGATTTTCGGAGTTGCGGGTTTCCTGAACGGTCACTGTGGCTGTCGTCCCCGCCCGCAATTTGTCCTTGCCCTCGTAATCAGCATCGATCCTGATCCGCACCGGCACCCGCTGGGCCAGTTTGACCCAGGTGTAGCTGGGATTGATGTTGGCCAGCAGGCGCCCGCCTGGGAGGTTTTCGCGGTCGGCGATGGCGAAGGCGATGCTTTCCACGGTGCCGCCGAAGCGCTCGCCGCTCATCAACTCGATATCCACCCGATCGCCCTCGCCTATTCGCGGCAGCTTGGTCTCTTCGAAGTAACCACTGACATAAAACGAATCGCTGTCCACCAGCGCCACCAACGGTCCACCGGCCGTGGCGTAGTCACCCTGGCGAGTCAGCAGATTGGTCACGTAACCGCTGACCGGCGACTCGACCCGGGTCCGCTCCAGATCGTGCTCGGCCTCGGCCAGCGCGGCGATTGCCAGTTGCACGTTGGCCTGGGCGAACCCCAGATTGGCCTGATTGCGCAACAAATCCGCCTGGGCCACCGCCACCTCGGTATTGGACTTCTCCCACTCCTCCCCGGAAATCGCCGAACGTTCCTTGAGCGTCCGGCGCCGGCGTTCCTCGCTCTGACGCTGACGCAGCAACGCCTGACTTGAAACGATCGTGGCCTCCGACTGCCCCAGCGAAGCCTTGGCCACCTCAACCGAACGCTTGGCGTGATCCACCGCCAGGGCATAACGCGAGGGGTCGATTTCCAGCAGCAGCTGGCCCTTCTCCACGTGCTGGTTATCCTGCACGCCCAGATTGACGATGCGCCCGGCCACGTCGGCGGACAGGGTCACCACATCAGCCCGCACCCGCGCATCCCGTGTCCAGGGCGCCCGGGTATAGTGCTCCCAGGCGAACCAGCCGAGCACGAACGCCAGTGCCACTACCGCCAGTGTCGTGAATTGGGCAAGGATCTTCTTCAAGGCATCAGGCTCCCATCAGCAGAATCAGCGTCGCGCACACACAGGCGTACAAGGCGCCTTCGAACAAGGCTTCATGCCAGACGAACTGCAACACGCCAACGCGCCGCAGGATCCAGTCCAGCACCAGGAAAATCGGCAAACCCAGCAGCAGCGCCTGGGCAATCGGCGGCAGGTAGACACCGCCCAGTTCCAGATCAATGGGCAAGGCTCGGCACCTCCTGTTGTGCGATGGCGGGGTCGAAATGGCCACGGTGACGTTCGAGGAACGACACCACAATCAACAGCGCCACGCGCATGCGGAAAACTGACCATAAATGCTCATGGACGCTGGAGTGCAGCGTATCGAGTTCATCGCCGAGGACGTGAAGGTCACCCAGCACGCGGTCGACCTCAATCCCTGGCCGACCGGCAACGAGTCGCCCGGTTTCGCGAACGGTATCCGTCAGTCGTGTTTGCAGTTGCGGATTCAGCAGAACGTTGTTTCGCGCCTGCTGCCTGAGCTGGTTCAAGGCCGTACCCAGTGCCAGACAACCCAGGCTCACTTGAAACAAATCCCGTGCCGCTTTGTCCTGAATGGCCGGCAATAATCCCAGCATCGCGGTCAGGCGATCGACCATCCGGCTTTCGAAGGCAAACTGGTTCTGATCGGTGGGCTGCAACTTGAGCAAGGCGTAAACCTGCTCGCAGTTTTCTTGATGCAAACGACGAATGCGTAGCACCGGCCTGAAAGGAAAAATCAGCGCATACACGCTCAGCGCCAAGGTGACGGCGCAGATATAAGCACCGGCGAACTCAAACCATTGAATGGCCGTGTTCTGACCCAATCCGGTGTTCTGCGGCCCCAGCATCAACAGCGTGATCAGCCCCAGGCCGATCCCGGTGCCGGTGGTTGGCGGGCTCGACAGCCCTACGGCAACCGCATACAGCAATGGCGCCAGGAGCAAGGCCAACAGCTCGAAATCGCTGATCATCGGCACGAGCGCGAACTGCAACAGCGCCGACGCCACCAGCGCAATCCACATTCCTCTGGCGAAGCTCTGTGCCGCCATCAAAGGCCTGGGAAACGTCGCCATCAAAGAACATAAAATCCCGGTCACGATCATCCCGCCCCGAGCGCCATCCCAACCGGTCTCGATCCAGATGAAACCCGCCACCATCAGCGCGCAATAGGCGCGGATGGCGTTCATCGCCGCCAGGGTGAAATCCAGGTGCAGCGGGTTGGCCTGGCCGCGATACATGCTGCTGGCCTTGCGACCACTCTGGATCGCATCGGCCAGTTCCAGAATGGTTTCCAGTTGCTGCAGCATGCGCGCCTGTTCCCAGCGCAATGACCAGGACAGCGAGCGCAAGGTGGGTTTCAAAGGTTCGGTCAGCTGTTCGGCCCGATAGGCCAAGGCGTCGAAACGCTGCTGCAAGGCGGCGAACTGACGGCGCTGCTCGGTGGACAGCGCTCGGCCCTGTTTCGCGAGCTCATCGAGAAACACCAGTTCTTCACTGAGCAATTGCTGGATCTCGTCGGGAATCTTGCCCTGCCAGCGGGCCAGCAACAGTTCCCGCTGATGGCGCAGCGCGGTGAGTCGTGCGGTCAGCAACAGCAGCTGGTTGCCGAGCAATTGCACCAGATCGTCGGCACTGCGCAACCGCGGCGCGTCGTAATACAAATGCCGGCGCACCCCTTCCAGCGCGCTGATCTGCCCGAGCAATTGCATCTGCCGATTGTGAAAGTCGGTCTCGCTTTCCTCCGTGCGGATCACCGCGCAGGCATGGGTCGCCAGCAGCTTGATCACTTGATCGATGCGGGTGAAGTAGTCCTTGGCCACCGCCTCCGGCCGCGCGGTCAAAAGGCTCACCACACAGACGCAGGCCACAGCCAGCAAGGTCTCGGTGACTCGGGTTACCGCCAGTAGGAAGGTGCCGTCCTGATCCGGCACCGCCAGCAACCCCACCACCACCGCCGTATAGCCACTGAGCACGAACGCCTGGGAACTGGTGTAGCGCAACAGCGTGCCGCCGGCGGTACACAATGCCAGCCACAGCGACAGCGTGATCAGAAACGGCACCGGCGCCTGGGGAAAGATCGCCATGATCACCACCGCCACCGCCGCGCCCACGGTAGTGCCGATCATCTGCCCGAAACTGCGGGCCAGGGCCATGCCGGCCAGGGGCTGACTGACTATCACCACGGCCATGATCGACCACTTGGGCTGGTCGAGATCGAACAGGAACGCCAGGTACAGGGTCAGCAAGCCGGCGGTGATGGTTCTCAAGGCAAACAGCAACACCCCGCGACCGGGGTGGATGAGCGCCTTGAAATACGGGAGGAGCGCTTGCATGGAAATGCTCGTCAAGACATTTCCAGCAAGCTTAGTCACTGGGTGGAGGGGTGGCAGATTTGTGTGTCGAATCGCCGCCCGATGGGTACGCCCTATGCGGAAGAAGTGCTATTGAACTCCTTGCTCTTCACTGCCCACTTGAACGGAAGCGGAACCGCGAACGGATCGGGATTGCTGTACGCTTTGCTACGTTTCAATGCCGCGACGTTGGGTATGAATTTTCCTGTTTTATCGTAAGCCCCAACAATCAGCGAACCCGGGATGTCCTCACCAATATTGATCTCCAACGGTTTGAAGCCGATTTTGGAGGGTTTTGCGGACGCAAAATTGTGGTTCTCATACAGACTGAAGCCGGCATTGCCTCTGTAGTCGATCAGGTATGTATACCCGTCTCGCCCATCACCATAAAAATGAGCCCCCACATTGCCTTGTTTGTAGATGCCGGAGGTAGAAATACCCATGCCATCCGGGTCCAGCGCGTTCTTTCCACCGCCGAAGCCGCCATTCATACCGTTCACTTGCCTGACATCCGTAATTTCCGTCCGGAGCTTGAAACCCTCGGCAAACACTTCTTTCGGCGCTCGCATATCGCCACGCATGAGGAACCCCTGACGAACATACCCGGCTTTTTCATTCAGAAAGTAAGTGGTACCCGTGCTGTCCATCAGTCGTTGGGCATACTGGTGGCCTTTGTGCAGCTTATTCAGTTTGTTAATAACGAGATCATCTTTGAATCTGCTTTTCAACACTCTGTTGATTTCTTCCTTGCCCTTGAATACGGGTGGAATCCATTTCGGCAATTTTTTATTGGCGTTCACTACCAGCTTTGGTAAATCGAACTTTGGTAAATGCTTGACAACCTCCGGAGGAAGATGCCCCAAAGCCTTCAAACGCTCCAGAACCGTAGCGGCAATGTCTTTTCTTTGCGCATATGAAATCCCTTTTCCCAGAAGCTTTCCGGCAAATGGCGCTACCAGTTCGAATACTGCCCCACGCAAGCCATTGGCCTGATGCTGTGCCGAGTGCTTGGGGTCATCATTCATTTCACCACGCGCATATTCCGCCGCAGACGAACCCACGCCGAACAGCACGGACAGCGCCTTCAAAAGCGCGCCGCCTTCCGGCTTGCCGGCGCATATCGACAGCATCCCCAGCGTGTCGCTGAGCAGTTCGATCAGGAAGTCGGTATTGCGCTCGGTTTCGGTCGAAGTCAACGTGTCGATGTCTGATAACAGCTTTGCGGTCTGCCGCCGGTAAAGATCGTCGAAGAGATCGAAATCAGGCGCCTCAAACCCTTCGTATATGACCGGCCAATAAGGCAACTTGATGGTTTTTACTGATTTGATAATTGCGGGAAAGAGAAAACGAAAAAAATCAGTCCAATGCGGCTCATTCAGCTTGAATGCCCCCTGACTGTATTTGAAATCATCTTCACCTCTCCCTAGAAATGCTTTCATCGTTATTCCTCTGGATAACGCTTGACTGAGCTCGGGAAACTCTTCAATTGAACGCCCGCCCCTCACAAATAAATCCGGGGGGCACTCAATCACCTTGCTGTCAACGCCAAGGAAAACAAACAGGCCAGTTGATCCCTGGGTGGGAAACAAGTAAACGGCATTGGAAACAGGATCGGCCCCACTCAATGGACCGTTGACCAAAGAAAAAGCTCGCGCTTTTACTTGCCCTTTCAGAAAACCATCGGCGGTGTTTTTCCCCAACGCCGTAGCGTTGCTGCCACGCAAGTAATGATCGACCGCTTGTTTCAACTCCATTTCTTTACTGGACTTCCATAATTGCGCAACCTGCGGATTTGCAACTACCCTCTCGGCGTTCTCCTTGAACAACTCCGGAAAATCGTTATCCGCGACAGCTTTCTTGAAGCCCTCTGTATATCGAGGCGGCCAAAATATGGTTGTCACCTCACGAGGCAGTTTTGCCCGCTCGTGCTGCCCGGCGAAGAGATCGACGAGGGTGTACTCCTTGTATCGGCGATTGTTGTTTGGAAAATAATTACCGGGACTTGCTACCGGCCTCGGCGTATTGAATTCCACAACAATCTTCGTCTTGGCACTGATGGTTGATTTGATATCTTGCGGCAGGTCGGAGCTCGATATCGTCTTTTCAATGAGCGTATTCATGAACAAAGCGGGACTGGACACCGTTCGGACTTCGTTGAGGACGCCGATAAACTTGTCGGCCACGTGCCGAACCGTTATTCCGGGTGCAAGTTTTCTGTTTTGCTTCACCCGAATTTTGGCGTCCGATGCCTGCATTCCCGCCTGGATCAGCAACTGCGCGGAGGAACGTACGGCTGCGCCGCTCTCTGAAGTCTTGCTATTGGGAGAAACCGAATCATCGCTGTTCAGGCTGCTTCTGTTCCGAACTGTTTCAGGGCTTTCAGCCGCCAACAGATAAGCCTGGGCTGGGTTGTAGGACTCATCCTCCCATTCGTCGTGCGCGTCGACAGCCGCCCTTTCGACCACTGCATCGATACAGTCCTGGAAAGTGACATTTTGGTTACCGGGTACCGGTTGTCGTAATACAGCCTGGATGTTCTCGATCAGTTGCGGGTCGTCATCGCGATCGGGGTATTCGGACTTGTTGACAAGGTCTGTTACCGCTATTTCCAGTTCCGGCACATCCAGAAACAGGTCTGCAAGTCCTTCCATGATGTTGATTTCGGTAATGTCCGTTTCATCAGGTTCGAGATCAGGGCCCGGGAAAAGTCCGCTCAAAGGATCGAACAGTTCTTCTTCTGGCTCGGGCAGGAGCCAGGATGTGCAGATGTCACTCAACAGCATATACAGGGCGAACAGACCTGCCGTTTTTCCTGGATTGGCCTCAATCAGATCCCCGGTTTTAGTGAGCACCGCTGCCCCCGTAGTCAGGAGAGTCCCGCTCACTCGGCCAAGCAAATCACTCAGTTCGACCTGCAGTTGGGCAAGGTAACCGGGTGAAGCCACCGTAGTAGGCCTGTATGTACTCCGAAGCGGATCCGCCAACTCCAATACTGTATAGGCCTCTGCGCTGTCCCACGGCAGCATATTGCGAGCAACCTGATCGAGAAGCGCATCCACTTTGGTAGCGAACTGCTCCAGCAACGCCGCTGGATCGACTTCGTTTGCCGGCTGTTCACTATCAGGTCCGAGCGGCGACTTGAAAAAATCTGTCGCGCCATTCTTCCAGGCATCGCCGCTTGGCCTTGGGCCGGGCCGGGTCGTGATATGGCTGCTATTCAATGTCAGGGCGTTGATGGAATGAAGCGCGTTGCAGATGTACAACACCTTGGCAAACCAGCCGTCTGGAATGCCCGAATCGCCAGTGGCGACGTCCAGGTAAAAATCCGAATACCGTTCGAACGCCTGAAGGGTTTCCAGCAACTCCGTAGGCTTCTGGGCTTCCTCTGACGGTGGTTGCGCCGCCGAGGCGTTCGGGCGCCCTCTCAAGCCTTCCAGCCAACTCGGGCCGTGCAGCCAGCCGCCTTTTTCGGAACTCGCATCGGGTTTCAATTGGTCGCGCAGTTCCTTCACCTGCGCTTCATAGCGCTGCGTCCAGCGAATTCGCTTCGGATTATCAGGTTCAAGACGGCGAGCAATCAGACGGCTGGCAAATGCGTCGAGTCGAGCGTGTGCCTCCTTCGGTGAAGGCCGAAAATCCAGCTCATCATCCGGCTGCAGCGCAAGCCTGGCTTTATGGAGTGCGACTTCATCCTTGCCGATATATTGTTCGCCTTGCTCCCTGAGCTTTTTCAGCGTGTCCCATTCGCGATCGGAAACCAGCTCTCGGTTGGAAATTCGTTCGTCCCGCTCGACTCTGGATCGATCCAGCTGCGACTGGATGAACCCGATTACGCTGTCCACTTTTTGCAGCCCACTGGGAAATATGTCGCTTTCTCCCAACGCGCTTAACCATTTTTCCGGAGCCAAATGGCAAACGACGTCCGCGATTTCTTCCAGGCGCGCGCTGCTCAATGACCCAACTGGCTGGATCGAATCGGGCATTGCCTGCGCAAACAACCCTGCGATGATTTTTCCCGTTTTACTTTGCAGAATTCCGCTTTTCAGAACATCCAGAACTTCCGCTTCGGACACTGTCTTCGTCCTTAATTTCGCGAGGAGTTCAGACCACCTTTCATCGACCTCCTTCTGATCCAGGAATCCTCCTTCCCTTGCCTTGAACGAATCGCGTGCCAGTACTGGAGGAGGAATGTCTGTTGTCTTTGCAGTCATCCCTGCGATGAGACTTTCCAGAGTGCAGGCGCCATTATTGCTCGCTCGCAGCAATGCTCTGGAGATTGAGGAGGATTCGATTGGACCATTGGCAGCCATGAGCAACGGTGAGGTGGCGCTGGCAGTTGTGTTGCGAAGGGGATGCACTGAGTGACTTTCCATATCTGCTGATTCAGCGCTTAAGCATGGTGATCGCCTCCAAAAACATCTTCCAAAAACCGCCTATTCCACCCCTTCATGACAATTCGTATCCGACACAAAACCTGCGAAGGTTTGACTCCAGCCGCAGTCTGATAAAAGCTGACAACCTTTTTCCGCCGCCCATGCCACGGATTTTGCATGCCCAAGTCTCGCCGTTTACTGCTTATCAGCCTCTGCGCCCTGCTCGTCATCGGCCTTGCGTGGTTTTTCCTGCGCAGCACGACGCCGGTGGTGCCCGAGGCGATCAAGCGTGGTTTCAGCGAAGCGTTGACGGCAGCCCGCAACGGTCAGCCAGGAGCTGCGCGGGTGCTTTATCAGCAATTGGGGCGTCCGGACATTTCGCCCAAGCGCCGGGTGTGGCTGCATGCCGAACTGCCCAATTACCCAAGCTCGGTGGCGCTGAAGCTGGCGGATGCGGATTTGCAGCACGAAGCGCCCGAAGTGCGAATCGCAGCGATCAAGAGCATCAGCGGCCTGGTGCCCAGCGGTCAACGCAGCTTGCTGCTCGGGCCGTTGCTCGATGACAGCGATCAGGACGTGCGGCTGGCGGCGGTCAATGCGTTGCTGGGGCTGTCGCCGGATGATCTCGGTCTGTATTTCGGCCCGTTGGAACAGGCCATCGATGCCTGGCAGCAGGTGCTCAAGAACGCTCCGCAGAGTGCCGAGAACCACTACCAGCTGGCGCGCCTGTATTTGCACAACGCCGAACTCAAGCAGGCGCAGCAGGAACTGGACAAGACCTTGCAACTGGCGCCGGACAACCTGCCCGCGCTGGTGATGCAGATTGACGTACTGGACCGCCAGGGCCAGAGCGAAGCAGCTCGTGAATTGCTGGCCAGACAGCTGAAGGCGCAGCCCGATTCCGCCTATTTGCAACATGCCCTCGGCATGTGGCTGCTGCATCACGATCAAAGCGAATTTGCCCTGCTAGGCTTGTCCAAGGCCGTTGAGCTTGAGCCGAACAACAAGGATTACCGCTATGACCTGGCAACCACGCTGCACGATGAACAGGAGCTGGAGGCGGCGCAGAAGCAGTTGCAGGAAATCGTCCAGCGTCATCCCAACGATCGCCGGGCGCGGGTGTTGCTGATCAACTACTGGAAGGAAAGCGGGCAGTTGCAGAATGTGCAGATATTGCTGGCACAGCTGGAGCAGATGAATCCGGATGATCCTGCCCTCCAGCAAGGGCTGTAACCCGTCCCTGTAGGAGCGAGCATGCTCGCGATGGTCGTTAACGATAACGCGGGAAACCTGACACCCCGCGTTATCGGTGTTCTCCATCGCGAGCAAGCTTGCTCCTACAGTAAAAAATGTTGAACGCTCACGACGACCAACGGTCAAGACAAACAGGCAGTCCAATCAGGCTGCCTCGTTTCCCTGGTTACTGAGAGGGCATTTCTTGTCTACATCCAACGAGTTGATCAGCGCAAAAGCCGCCACCGGCATTGAAGGCCTGGACGACATTCTCGATGGCGGGCTATCCCGTGGCCATGTGTTCCTGCTCGAAGGCGAGCCTGGAACCGGCAAAACCACCGTCGCTTTGCATTTTCTACTGGCCGGCGCCCGCGCCGGCGAACGCTCGTTGTACATCACTCTGTCCGAAACGGAGCGTGAGCTGCGCCAAGGTGCGCGATCCCATGGCTGGGAATTGTCCGAAGACGTGCACATTTTCGAATTGACGCCGCCGGAGGACCTGCTCAATACCGATCACCAGCAAACATTGCTGTATTCATCGGATCTGGAACTGGGCGAAGCCACCAAGCAGATTTTCGAAGTGGTCGAGCGCGTCAAGCCAACCCGGGTGGTGCTCGACAGCCTGTCCGAGATCCGCCTGCTGGCGCAGAGCTCCCTGCGTTATCGCCGGCAGATTCTCGCGATCAAGCACTACTTCGTCCGTTACGACGCGACGGTGCTGCTGTTGGACGACCTGACCACCGAATCCCTGGATAAAACCGTGCACAGCGTGGCCCACGGGGTGATTCGCCTGGAAGAGTTGACGCCCAACTACGGTGCTGAACGGCGCCGCATCCGCGTGGTCAAGTACCGTGGACAGAAATACCGTGGCGGCTTTCACGACTTCACCATCATGGCCGATGGCGTTCATGTGTTCCCGCGTCTGGTCGCTGCCGAACACCGTGGCGTCTATCTGCGCGAGCAGTTGACCAGCGGCATTGCCGAGATGGACTCGCTGCTTGGCGGCGGTATCGAAACCGGATCCAGCACCCTGATTCTCGGTCCGGCGGGCACCGGCAAATCACTTATCGCAATGATATTCGCCGCGTCCGCCGTGGCACGGGGTGAAAAAGCCGCGCTGTTCGTGTTCGATGAAGAACTCGGCCTGCTGTTCGAACGCATGAACCACCTGGGCATCGACCTCGCTGCCCTGCAAGCTACTGGCAATCTGCTGATCGAGCAGGTTGACGCCGCGGAACTGTCCCCCGGCGAGTTTTCCCACCGGGTCCGGCGCGCCGTGGACAAGGACGAGATCAGGACGGTGGTCATCGACAGCCTCAACGGTTATCAAGCGGCGATGCCCGAGGAAAACGCCCTGGTTCTCCACATGCACGAGCTGTTGCTGTACCTGAACCGCAAGGGCGCCGCGACCTTCATGACCGTCGCCCAACATGGTCTGGTCGGTGACATGCAGGCGCCGGTGGACATCACCTATCTGGCCGACACGGTAATTCTGCTGCGTTACTTCGAGGCACTGGGCAAGGTACGTCGGGCCATTTCGATCATCAAGAAACGCACCGGCAGCCATGAATCGACCATTCGCGAATACCAGATCAATGCGCAAGGCATGACCATCGGTAAACCGCTTGATGCATTCCAGGGTGTATTGCGGGGCATCCCGACTTATGTGGGGTCGGGAGCGCCATTGCTCCAGGATATTCATCCGTGACGTCGCAGAAAACCACCTCCGAGCGCGCGATCATTCTCGCGCCAATGGGTCGCGACGGTCAGATTGCGCTGATGATCCTCAACGAAGCGGGTTTCGATGGGATCATCAGCCGCAGCCTGCTTGAACTGTGCCACGAGTTGGAACAGGGCGCGGGTGTGCTGCTGATGTCCCTGGAGGCGCTACTGGGCCAGGACCTGGAGCCGCTGATCAGACTGATCGACCAGCAGCCGGCCTGGTCCGACCTGCCCATCGTGCTGTTTACCCATCATGGAGGTCCGGAAAAGAGCCCGGCCTCGCGTCTTGGCCCGCATCTGGGCAATGTTACGTTCCTTGAGCGCCCTTTCCATCCGGTTACCCTGATCAGTCTGGTGACCACCGCCTTGCGTGGGCGCCGCCGACAGTACGAGGCGCGGGATCGCCTGGTGGACTTGAGCCAGAGCGAGTTGCGCCTGAAAAACACCATGGAAACCCTGGAGCAACAGGTCGAAGAACGCACCGCCCAGTTGCGGCATAACGAAGAGGTGCTGCGCCAGTCGCAGAAGATGGAAGCGGTCGGCCAGCTCACCGGCGGTATCGCCCACGACTTCAACAACATGCTGACCGGGATAATCGGCAGCCTCGAGTTACTGCGCCGGCGCCTGGCCCGAGGGCGTCTGGACGATTTGGAAAGTCTGATCGATCTGGGCGTTACTTCCGCTAACCGCGCCGCCGGCCTGACTCATCGGCTGCTGGCATTTTCCCGGCGGCAGTCCCTGGACTCGCAACCCGTGGAAATGAACACCCTGGTGGTGGCCATGGGTGAGTTGTTGCAGCGCAGCATCGACGAAAGCATTCACCTGGACATGCAATTGAGCGAGCGCTTGTGGGTGGCCGAAGCCGATCCCAATCAACTGGAAAGCGCCCTGCTCAATCTGGTGATCAACGCCCGCGACGCCATGCCCGATGGCGGCAAGCTGGTGGTGAAAACCTCCAACCAGTATCTGGACGCGGACTTCACGCAATTTCACAAGAATCTCGAGCCGGGCGATTACGTGGTGCTCAGTGTCAGCGACAACGGTTGCGGCATACCGCAAGCGACGATCAATCGGGTGTTCGATCCGTTCTTCACCACCAAGCCCATCGGCCAGGGCACCGGGCTTGGGTTATCGATGATTTATGGCTTCACCAAGCAATCGCGCGGGCATGTCGCCATTGAGAGCGAAGTGGGGAAAGGCACCACGGTCAGGCTGTATCTGCCCCGCTACGGCGGCGAACTGCCCGAGGCGCAGCCCGTGGAGAATCCGCATCCGCTGTTCGCCCAACACGGCGAAACGGTGCTGATCGTGGAGGATGATCCGGCGGTAAGGGTGCTCGTTTGCACGGTGCTGAGCGAGCTTGGCTATGCCTTTGTCGAAGCCGGCGATGCCGACGGTGCGATCCCGATTCTCGAATCGGAACAAAGAATTGACCTGATGATCAGCGATGTCGGGCTACCGGGGATGAACGGCCGACAACTGGCGGAAATCGGCCGGCAACATCGGCCGCTGCTGAAGGTGCTGTTCATCACCGGCTACGCCGAACACGCGGCGGTGCGCGCCGGGTTCCTGGATTCTGGCATGCAGATGATCACCAAGCCGTTCACCTTCGACCTGTTGACGGCGAAGGTGCGAGAGATGGTCAGGGCCTGACCCACCAACATCTGTAGGAGCGAGGCTTGCCCGCGAAGGCGGTATGTCAGGCGCTGAAGATGTTGAATCTGCCGGCCTCTTCGCGGGCGAAGCCTCGCTCCTACAGGTCTTGTGGTGTATGCAAAACCACCAAACAACCGAAGTTATTTGTAGGAGCGAGGCTTGCCCGCGAAGGCGGTATGTCAGGCGATGAAGATGTTGAATCTGCCGGCCTCTTCGCGGGCAAGCCTCGCTCCTACAAGGTGCTTTAGAGAATCAGGACAACAAATCCTGCATGATCTCCTGCAACACATCCAGGTCGAACGGCTTTTCCAGGATCGGCGCCTTTTGGGTAATGGGGCTGCCGGTCTCGCGGATTTCCTTGGCGTAGCCGCTGATGAAAATCACCTTCAGGTCCGGTCGCAGCTTTACCGCGGGTTCGGCGATCTGTACGCCGGAGATGCCGCCGGGCAGGCGGTAATCGGTGATCAACATATCCAGATGGGGTTTGGTGGCGAGGATCTCGAATGCCTGTTCGCCGTTTTCCGCCTGTAGCACACGATACCCCTGCCCCGACAGATAGTCGGTCAACACCATCAGGATAACCGGCTCGTCTTCGACGACGAGTACTACATCTTGTGCATCTTCACTCATGGGAAGCCTTTGTTCGTTCAATAGCTGCTGATACGACCTTGCGGTCGATCAGAGGTTGCGTTTATCGGGCTGTTTTCCTACAGCGGCAGACAAACGCGAAACAGGGCGCCTTCGCCAATCCGGCTTTCGACGGTAATGGTGCCGCCATGGGCGGTCACGATCTGCTCGGAAATAAACAATCCCAGGCCCAGTCCGGCGACGGCGTGTTTAGCCGTGACCCGCTCGAACTGCTGGAAAATCCGTTGCTGGTTCTCTTCACTGATGCCGATCCCGAAATCCCGCACTTCCACCCGGGCTTCGCCGTCCTCACTGTAGACCTTCACCTGGATCGGGCTCTTGGCACCGTAGCGCAAGGCGTTGGTCAGCAGGTTGGAAATCACCTGCTCGATGCGAAATTCATCCCAGTTGCCGACCACCGGCTCGCTGGCCTCCAGGGAAACCGAGGCCTCGGCGGCCTCGATCTGCTGGGCGAAATTTTGTAACAGCGCACGTACCAGCACCGTCAGGTCGAAACAATTCGGGCGGATCGACAGCTTGCCGGTGCGAATGCGCGACACATCGAGCATGTCTTCGATCAGCCGGATCAGGCTTTTGATCTGCCGCTCATCGCGGTCGACCATGGCGCGCATCTTGTCGAGGGTGAACGCCGCGGCGTTATCCCGGGCCAGGTGCATCTTGCGCAGCTGGGTTTCGAGGATCAGGCCATTGAGCGGCGTGCGCACTTCGTGGGCGACGATAGACATGAAGTCATCGCGGGTGCGCACGGCCTGCTGCAGCTCCAACTGCGTACTTTGCAATTGCCCCAGCAGCGTTTCCTGCTCGCGGCGGCTATGCTCCAGCGCTTCGACCTGTTGCTGCATGGCCTTGCTCTGGCGGTACAACTCGACGAACACGTTGACCTTGCTCTTGACCGCATGGATGTCCAGCGGCTTGTGCAGGAAGTCCACGGCGCCGCTTTCATAACCCTTGAACGCATAGTTCAGCTCGCGCCCGGCAGCGCTGACGAACACGATCGGAATGCTGCGGGTCTTTTCCGTGCCGCGCATCAACTCGGCCAGCTCGAAGCCGTTCATTCCGGGCATCTGCACATCGAGGATGGCCAGGGCGAAGTCATGTTGCAGCAGCAGCGACAAGGCCTCGTCCGCCGATTGCGCCTTGTAGACGATGCGGTCTTCGCGCTTGATCAGCGCTTCGAGGGCCAACAGATTTTCCGGCAGATCGTCGACGATCAGCAGTTTGGCCTGGATATTACTCAACATGCGATTCGTTCCAGCTCAACAAGCAGACGGCCGATGCCGCGGATAGGGAGAATGTGATCAGGCTGATGAATGTCCAGCGCCGCCTGGGGCATGGTTGCGACCTGGGCCTCATTCGGGTCCTGGACGATGGTCAGTCCGCCATGGCGCTTGACCTGCGCCAGGCCATGGGCGCCATCGCGATTGGCACCGGTCAGCAGAACAGCGGCCAGGGCCGGCCCATAGGCGTCGGCAGCCGATTCGAACAGATAATCGATGGCAGGCCGGGAATAGTGCACTCGCTCCTCCAGACTCAGGGAAAAGCTGCGATCCAGTTCCACAGACAGGTGATAACCGGGCGCGGCGAAATACAGGGTGCCGGCCTCAATCACGGTTTTGTCCGAGGCTTCCTGCACCGGCAGCGCAACCCGCCGGGCGAAGACTTCGGTCAATTGGCTGCGGCGCTCATGGGGCAGGTGCAGCACCACGATGATCGGTAACCCGAATCCCTGACGCAGTTCGCCCAGGATACTCAACAGCGCCTCCACGCCCCCGGCGGACGCGCCGATCACAATGGCTTCAATTGACGGTAAACCCGTTGCACCGTTCATGATTTTCGGTAGATCCGTTCATGTTTGACCAAGGGTTCGAACTGATTGCCGAAGGCCGAAAAATCCGGGGTTTCCTTGCTGCCCAACACCAGGAAACCGCGGTAGCACAGGGACTCGTGAAACAATCCGAACGCTCGATCCTGAAGATTTTTATTGAAGTAAATCAATACGTTACGACATGAAATTAATTGAGTTTCGGAGAATACGCTATCCGTCGCCAGGCTGTGGTCGGCAAACGTCACGTTCTCGCACAGCGACTTGTCGAAGATCGCGTAGCCGTAGGCCGCCGTGTAGTAATCGGCGAACGAACGCTGGCCGCCTGCCTGCTGGTAATTAGCAGTGTAGGCGCGGACGTTCTCCATCGAGAAAATCCCCTGCTTGGCTTTCTCCAGCGAACGCGGATTGATGTCCGTGGCGTAGATGATGGTGCGCTCCAGCAAGCCCTCTTCGCGCAGCAGAATGGCCAACGAGTAGACCTCTTCGCCGGTGCTGCAGCCGGCCACCCAGACCTTGATCGACGGATAGGTCCTGAGCAGCGGCACCACTTCGTTGCGAATCGCCAGGTAGTGCGACGGATCGCGGAACATCTCGCTGACCGGAATCGTCAGCAGTTGCAGCAACTGCATGAACGCCGCCGGGTCATGCAGGACCTTCTCCTGAAGCGCCGAAATGGTATTGCATTCGAACTGGCTCAGCGCGTGGGTCACCCGGCGCTTGATCGACGCCCCGGAGTAATCGCGAAAGTCATAGCTGTACTTGAGGTAGATCGCCTCGATCAGCAAGCGCAGTTCGATCTCGGTGTTTCTTTCCAATTAGATTCGTTCCATTTTCGGCAGCCATACTCGAATCAGCGAAAACAGCCGGTCCAGGTCGATCGGCTTGGCCAGGTAATCGTTGGCGCCGGCCTGCAGGCAGCGCTCCTGATCGTCCTTCATGGCCTTTGCCGTCACCGCAATGATCGGCAGCTTGCGCCAGCGCGCTTCCTTGCGGATTTCCATGGTGGCTTCATAGCCATCCATCTCCGGCATCATCACGTCCATCAGCACCAGATCTATGTCCTCGACTTCCTTCAAACGTTCGATCGCCTCTCGACCGTTACGGCCGATGATCACGACCGCGCCTTTTTGCTCCAGCGCGCTGGTCAGGGCAAAGATGTTGCGCACATCGTCGTCCACCAGCAGCACTTTGCGGCCCTCGAACACCTTGTCGCGGCTGCGGGCGGTCTTGAGCATCTTCTGTCGTTCATGGGACAGCCGGGATTCGACTTTGTGCAGAAAAAGTGTGACCTCATCCAGCAGGCGCTCCGGCGAGCGTGCGCCCTTGATGATTATCGAACGTGAATACTTGCGCAGTTCCGCCTCTTCGTCCCGGGTCAGGTTGCGTCCGGTATAGACGATGACCGGCGGGAACGAGCAGATGTCTTCGGTGGACATGCGCTTGAGCAGGTCGCCGCCGAGCATGTCCGGCAGCTTGAGGTCGATGATCATGCAGTCGAAGCTCGTGGTGCGCAGCAGGTCCAGCGCCTCCTGGGCGAAGCCGACGGCGGTGATCTCGATGTCTTCGTCGCCGATCAGCCGGGAAATGCTGTCGCGCTGCAAGTCATCGTCTTCCACCAGCAGCACGCGCTTGACCTTCTGGGTCAGCTTCGCCTCCAGACGCACGAACACATCCTTGAGCTCTTCGCGGGTGGTCGGTTTGAGGGCATAACCGATGGCGCCCAGATGCATCGCCGCTTCCACCCGGTCCTCGACCGAAATCACGTGCACCGGGATGTGCCGGGTTTCCGCGTGTTCCTTCAGACGCTGTAGCACGGTCAGACCGGAATGGTCGGGCAGGCGCATGTCCAGCAGGATCGCATCGGGGATGAACTGCCGGGCGAGGTCGTAGCCTTCGTCGGCACCGTGGGCCACCAGGCACTGATAACCCAGTTCGTGAGCCAGGTCATAAAGGATGTGGGCGAAGTTCGGTTCGTCTTCCACCACCAGGATGCAACGGGTGTTGAAAGGCGCCTTGGCGCGGTCGTCGTTGAACCGCGCGATTTCGACATCGACGGTCGATGGCTGCACCGGCGTAAAGGTCGCGCTGGGTGCCGGCGTCTTCAGCGGCAGGTGGATCGGTTCGAAGTCGACGTCATCCGGCTCAACGTACTGTTGCGGCACTACCAATGTGAACACGCTGCCCTGCCCTGGCGCGCTGGACACGCTGATTGAACCGCCGAGTAACGCCGCCAGATCCCGGGAGATCGACAGCCCCAGCCCGGTGCCGCCATAACGGCGATTGGTGGTGCCGTCGGCCTGGCGGAACGCTTCGAAAATACTTTCCTGTTGCTCGTCGGCAATGCCGATCCCGGAATCGCGGACGATGAAGGCAATGCCCTGATTCGGCGCGCTGCCAACGCTCAGGCTGACGCTGCCCTTCTCGGTGAATTTCACCGCGTTGGACAACAGATTCTTGATCACCTGCTCCAGGCGCTGGCGATCGGTGAAGATCGTCGCCGGCGAACCGTCCAGCAACTCGACGGTGAACTGCAACTGCTTGTCCGCCGCCAGTGGCTGGAACATGCCGCGCAAGCCGTCCACAAGACGCGCGACGCTGGTGCTCTCCGGACGGATTTCCAACTTGCCGGCCTCGACCTTGGAAATGTCGAGGATGTCGTTGATCAGGTTCAGCAAATCGTTGCCGGCCGAATAGATCGACTCGGCGAAGGTGACCTGTTCGCTGCTGAGGTTGCCCTGAGGGTTTTCCGCCAGCAATTTGGCCAGGATCAGCGAGCTGTTCAGCGGCGTGCGCAGCTCGTGGGACATATTGGCGAGGAATTCGGACTTGTATTTGCTTGAGCGCTGCAACTCTTCGGCGCGCTCTTCGAGCTGGGCCTGGGCCTGGTTCAGCTCGGTGTTTTTCAGGTCCATGGCATCGCGCTGCTCGGCCAGGACTTCGGCCTGTTCGGCCAGTTGTTCGTTGGTCTGTTCCAGTTCGACCTGCTGGGTTTCCAGATGCGCCTGGGACTCCTTGAGAATCCGCGACTGTTCTTCGAGCTCTTCGTTGGCGGTTTTCAGTTCTTCCTGCTGCACCTGCAGCTCTTCGTTGAGCTGCTGGGTTTCGGCCAGGACTTCCTGCAAGCGCTGGCGGTAGCGCGCGGCCTCGATGGACGTGCCGATGCTGCCGGCGATCAGTTCCAGCAACTCGATATCGCGATCATCCAGCGGACGCAGGAAACCCAGTTCGATGACGCCGTTGACCCGATCATCGTCGCTGGTCGGTACCACCACCACGCTGCACGGCAGGCCTTCGCCAAGACCGGAGCTGACCTTGAAGTAATCGCCCGGCACGCTGTCCAGGCGAATCAAACGGGCCTGTTGCGCGACCTGACCGACAATGCCTTCGTCGGCGTATATCTGCTGATCCAGGGCTTCCTGCTCGCGGGAAAAACCGTAGGACGCCACCCGTCGCAGGCCGCCGTGTTCCTCGCGGACATAGATCGCCGCCACCGCGCTGCCCAGATAATGGGCGCAGAATTGCAAAATATTGCGCCCCAGCAGGTTCAGCGACAGTTGGCCCAGGACTTGGGCGGACAGTTCAGTCTGACCGGTGCGCAGCCAGGCCTGACGTTCCAGGCGATTGGCGCTGACTTGTTGTTTGGCCAGGTTCGCGCCGTACTCTTGCGACAAATTGATCAGGTCGCGGCGGCCTATGTAGGCCAGCAGGCCGCTGATCGCGGCGATGAACACCAGATAGAGGGCAATGCTCCAGACCGTGGTGCGGCGTACTTCTTCGTTACGCGAGGCGCGCAACTGCTGCTCCATGTCGATCACATCTTCGAACTGCTTGCGTACCTCGTCGGTCAGGCGCTTGCCTTTACCGGTGCGCACTGCGCTGCGGTAGTCGCCGCTGGTTTTCTGCAAGTCGATCATGGACTGCGCATAGTCCGCCCATTCCTTTTGCAACGACTGCAAGCGATGCAGGCGATCGGTCTGGGCGGTGTTGTCGGCGGTCAATTCAAGCAAGGTGTTGAGCACAACCTCGATTCGAGGCTTGGCCGTTTCATAGGGTTCGAGAAACTTTTCATCGCCGCTGAGCAGAAAACCGCGCATTCCGGTTTCCAGATCCACCGTGAGTTTGACCGCCTCATTGGCGTTATTGATCACCCGGTCGGTGTGCTCGACCCACTGGATCGTCGACAACAGGTAGGTGATCAGCGACACGAAGAAAACTGCGCTGATGGCGCCCACACCCAGGGGCAGGCTGATATTGCGGCTCAGGATCTTGCGGAAACGCTGCTCATCAACTGAGGACACGGTGGTCATAGTCAGGCCTTGTTGAACGGGTGAAAAACACGGAGTTTGCCCCAAAACGGGCAAATGGATCCATTTTTCTCACAGGCTTATGGGCAAAGTCCTACATTCATCTGCTCTAGCGGCATGGGAGCAGGTATCCTTTGCACTATTCTTTTTATAGCGCGTCGGGAACTTGTCGGGAGTCGCCACTTACTCATGCAATAGGGTCGGCGATTTCGATCGACCGACGACCGCCCACTCTTTTTCGAGAAAGCTCACTATGCCTGCCAATCCCTCCACCATTCTGGTCGTCGAAGACGATTCCATCGTGCGCATGTTGATCGTCGATGTGCTCGATGAACTGGAGTTCAATGTGCTGGAGGCCGACGGCAGTGAGCAGGCCCTGCAGATTCTCAAGGACGTCAACCAGCACATCGACCTGATGATGACCGATGTCGGCCTGCCGATCATGGATGGGCGGGAGCTGGCCAACGAGGCACGTTCGTTGCGGCCGACCTTGCCGATCCTGTTTGCCAGTGGGTATGCCGAGAGTATCGATGTACCGCAGGGGATGTTTTTGATCGGGAAGCCGTTTTCGATCGATCAGTTGCGGGATAAGGTCAGGGGGATACTCGATAACGCCTGAGTGTTACTGAACTCTGTAGCGACCCTACTTTTGTGGTGAAGAGCTTTTGTGGCGAGGGGGCTTGCCCCCGTTGGGGCGCGAAGCGGCCCCGGCATTTTTCCAGAAAAACCGAGCACTCAGGTTTTGCGACTGCTTCGCAGCCGAACGGGGGCAAGCCCCCTCGCCACAGGTTACTCATTGCCTGGTCCATCTGTTAACCGTCTGCCTTTTCAGCTTCAAGGAACCACCCCTTCATGACCCACCCCCGCCCAACCCACGTCCTGGTCATCGGCTACGTCTGGCCCGAGCCCCGCTCTTCCGCGGCCGGCGGGCACATGATGCAGATCCTTGAATCCTTCCTGGACCGGGGTTGGACCGTTACCTTCAGCAGCCCCGCCCGCTCCGGCGAACACCGTGCGGACCTCGGCGCGCTGGGCATCGAAGAAGTGCCGATCGAGCTGAACGACAGCAGTTTCGACACGTTCATCAGCGAACTGGCGCCGGACGTGGTGCTGTTCGATCGCTTCATGATGGAAGAGCAATTCGGCTGGCGCGTGGAAAAACACTGCCCCAATGCTCTGCGGGTACTCGAGAGCTCGGACCTGCAAAGCCTGCGTGATGCCCGGCACCAGCGGCTCAAGCAGCGCCTCAAGGCCAGTGACGACGCCAACGACTTCAGCGAGCTGTTCGCTCCGGCGCTGCGCGAAGAGTTCGAGTTCATGGCCGACACCGATCTGGCCCAGCGGGAAATCGCGTCGATCTACCGATGCGACCTGAACCTGATGATTTCCGAAGTGGAAATCGATCTGCTGGTCGAGCAGTTCAAGGTTCCGCGCGACCTGCTGCACTGGTGCCCGCTAATGGTCGATCTGCCGAAAGATCCTCCGGCACCTTTCGAGGACCGCGCGCACTTCCTGCACATCGGCAATTTCCGCCATGCGCCGAACTGGGATGCGGTGCTGTGGCTCAAAACCGCAATCTGGCCGCTGATCCGCGAAAAGCTCCCCGGGGCTCAATTGCACATCTACGGCGCCTATACCCCACCAAAGGCCACCGCGCTGCACAACCCGGCGCAGGGTTTTCACGTGATGAACTGGGCCGAAGACGCGCTGCAAGTCATGTCGGCGGCACGGGTGTGCATGGCGCCTCTGCGTTTTGGTGCGGGGGTCAAGGGCAAGATTGTCGACGCGATGCTCTGCGGCACGCCCAATGTCACGACACCGATCGGCGCCGAGGCGATGCATGGCGACGAGCCGTGGCCGGGAGCGATCACCCGCAGCGCCCGGGAATTCGCCGGGCAGGCCGTGCAACTGCATCAGGACAAGGATCGCTGGCTGCAAGCCCAGGCCGATGGACTCGCGCTGTTGGCCAAGCGTTACCGGCAAAGCGTTCATGGCCCAGCGCTGGTCAACCGTATCGAGCAATGCCTGCAAGATCTGCCGGCGATCCGGCGCGACAACTTCACCGGCAGCATGCTGCGCCACCACCAGCACAAGAGCACGCAATATATGGCACAGTGGATCGAGGCGAAAAACCGCTTCAAGGAAGACGCCTGACCGGTACGATCAACGAGCGATAACAATAAAAAGCACCCGGACATGAACCGACCCGCACGCATCACCGACCCTTCCTACGAGTTGATGGACGACCACAACGGCCTGTCCATCATCTATCGCCAGCACGGCTTCCCTTGCCCGCTGGTGCGCTGGCATTTCCACAAGGAGTACGAGCTGCACCTGATCGTCGCCAGTTCCGGCAAGGTGTTCATCGGCGACTACATCGGCAACTTCTACCCCGAGACCCTGTTCCTCACCGGCCCCAACCTGCCCCATAACTGGATCAGCCAGGTGGCCGAGGACGAGGTGGTGGAAAAGCGCGACATGCTGGTCAACTTCACCGATGAGCTGTTCGACAGCGGCTATCAGGTGTTCGCTGAACTCAAGACTCTGGCGCCGCTGCTGGAGCGTGCGCAATACGGCATCGAGTTTCGCTGCAAGGCCACCATCCGCAAGGCCATGGACCTGATGCAACGCATCGCCGAGACCACTGGCGTGACTCGCCTGGGGCACTTTTTCATTCTGCTGGAGTTGCTGGCGGCCTGTGACGACTACCAACTGCTGTCCGGCGCGACCACCTCGCAGCTCGCGGACGAGCACAACATCGACCGCACCAACCGTGCGGTGGACTACATCTTCGCCCACTACGCCCGGGACCTGACGCTGGAGGAAGTGGCCGAGCACCTGGGCATGAAGCCGACCTATTTCAGCCGGGTGTTCAAGCAGGCCACAGGGCGCAACTTCATCGAGTTCGTCAATCGCCTGCGCATCAGCAAGTCCTGCGAGCTGCTGGCCGATGGCGACAAACCGGTGACGGATGTGTGCTTCGAGTCGGGATTCAACAACATCTCCAACTTCAACCGGCGCTTCCAGCAGCTCAAGGGCATGACGCCGTCGCATTATCGGCGGTTGGTGGTGCAGCGGTTGACCGAACAGAATTTGGGGTGATTTTCAGAATGCCTTCGCGGGCAAGCCTCGCTCCTAC
>NZ_JAIQWX010000108.1 GCF_020164475.1 Pseudomonas sp. REP124
TGTCGACTGACACACCGCTTTCGCGAGCAAGCCGAATCGTCGCACCGCCGCTCCCACAGGGTCTGTGCTCACCTTGAGTTGTGTGATCTTGTCCGAGGCCTGCATGTCTTTCGATCTCGCCGCACGCCTGGCTGCCCGTCGTGCCGAAAACCTCTACCGCCAACGACCCCTGCTCGAAAGCCCGCAAGGCCCCGAGGTGGTGGTCGATGGCAAGCCGTTGCTGGCCTTCTGCAACAACGATTACCTGGGCCTGGCCAATCACCCGCAAGTGATAGAAGCCTGGCGCGCTGGCGCTGAAAAATGGGGTGTCGGTGGCGGGGCTTCGCATTTGGTGATCGGTCACAGCACCCCTCACCACGCGTTGGAAGAAGCGCTGGCCGACCTCACCGGTCGCCCGCGGGTGCTGCTGTTCACCACCGGCTACATGGCCAACCTCGGCGCGGTTACCGCGCTGGTCGGGCAGGGCGATACGGTGCTCGAAGACCGCCTCAATCACGCCTCGCTGCTCGATGCCGGTCTGTTGTCCGGCGCGCGTTTCAGTCGCTATCTGCACAACGATGCGGCAAGCCTGTCCTCGCGTCTGGAGAAAGCCACCGGCAATACCCTGGTGGTCACCGACGGCGTGTTCAGCATGGACGGCGACATCGCCGATCTGCCGGCACTGGCCCGGGAAGCCAAGGCCAAGGGCGCGTGGCTGATGGTCGACGATGCCCACGGCTTCGGCCCTTTGGGTGCAAACGGCGGCGGCTGCGTCGAGCATTTCGGCCTGGGCATGGACGATGTGCCGGTGCTGGTCGGCACCCTCGGCAAGGCATTCGGTACGGCCGGTGCTTTTGTCGCCGGCAGCGAAGAGCTGATCGAAACCCTGATCCAGTTCGCCCGTCCCTACATCTACACCACCAGCCAGCCGCCGGCCCTGGCCTGCGCCACGCTGAAAAGCCTGGAACTGCTGCGCAGCGAGCATTGGCGTCGCGAGCATTTGCAGTCGCTGATTCGTCAGTTCCGCCACGGCGCCGAACAGATCGGTCTGGAATTGATGGACAGCTTCACGCCGATCCAGCCGATCATGATCGGTGACGCCGGGCGTGCGGTGCGCCTGTCGCAGATGCTGCGCGAGCGCGGCCTGATGGTGACCGCGATCCGCCCGCCGACCGTACCCGCCGGCAGCGCCCGCTTGCGCGTGACCCTGACCGCCGCCCACAGCGAAGCGCAGGTGCAGCTATTGTTAGAAGGACTGGCCGATTGTTTTAAACAACTTGGACCGGAGCCAAACGATGCGTGATCGACTGATTCTGTTGCCCGGTTGGGGCCTCGGAATTTCCCCACTGGAGCCACTGGCGGCGGCCCTGCAAGGCCTGGACGAACATCTGCGGGTGGAAATCGAGCCGTTGCCGGAGCTGGAGTCGAGCGATCCTGAAGAATGGCTCGATGAACTCGACTCGACGATCCCCCAGGACGCCTGGCTCGGCGGCTGGTCCCTGGGCGGCATGCTCGCCTCGCAACTGGCGGCCCGTCGTGGTGATCGTTGCTGCGGCTTGCTGACCCTGGCGAGCAATGCGTCCTTCGTCAGCCACGAGCAGTGGCCGAGTGCGATGCCTGGCGAAACTTTCGATGCCTTTCTGGCCGGCTGCGCCGCTGACCCGCGCACGACCCTCAAACGCTTTTCGCTGCTGTGTGCACAAGGCGCCGAAGATTCGCGCGGATTGTCGCGGCTGATGCTCGGCGGTGCGCCCAACAGTCCGGCCCCGGCCTTGGTGAGCGGGCTGCAAGTGCTCGCCCAACTCGATACCCGACAGGCCTTGCAGGCTTTTCGCGGTCCGCAGTTGCACCTGTTTGCCGGCCTCGATGGCCTGGTACCCGCCGAAGCGGCTGGTGACCTGCTGGCGCTGCTGCCGGATGTAGAAATCGGTCTGATTGAACAGGCCAGCCACGCGTTCCTGCTGGAAGACCCCCACGGTGTGGCGGGGGCGATCCACGCTTTCTTGCATGAGTCCGGCGATGACTGATTTATCCAATCCCCAGCTTCTAGGCGGCTTGCCCGACAAGCGTCAGGTAGCGGCATCCTTTTCTCGCGCGGCATCGAGCTACGACAGCGTGGCCGAGTTGCAGCGTGATGTCGGCAGCCAGTTGCTGAGCCGCTTGCCGGAAGATTTCGTGCCGGGACGCTGGCTGGACCTTGGCTGTGGCACCGGGCATTTCAGCCGTGCGCTGGCTGAGCGTTTCCCCGAGGGACAAGGACTGGCGCTGGACATCGCCGAAGGCATGCTCAATCACGCACGGCCACTGGGTGGCGCCACGCACTTCATCGCCGGCGATGCCGAGCGTTTGCCGCTGCACGATGCGACCTGCGATCTGATCTTCTCCAGCCTCGCCGTGCAGTGGTGCGCCGACTTCGCCAGCGTGCTCAGCGAAGCCCATCGCGTGCTCAAGCCTGGCGGAATCTTTGCATTTGCTAGTCTGTGCGTGGGCACGTTGTTTGAACTGCGTGACAGCTGGCGGCAGGTGGACGGCATGGTGCATGTCAACCGCTTCCGCGAGTTCGCGATGTATCAACAGTTGTGCGCGGCCAGCGGCTTGCAGGCGATCAGTCTGCAGACCCGGCCCCACGTGCTGCATTACCCGGATGTGCGCAGCCTGACCCATGAACTCAAGGCGTTGGGCGCGCATAACATCAATCCTGGACGGCCGGGCGGACTGACTGGCCGGGCGCGGATTCTGGGGTTGATTGAGGCTTACGAGCAGTTTCGTCAGGCCCAGGGCCTGCCGGCGACTTATCAGGTTGTGTACGCCGTTATGGAGAAACCCTTATGAGCGCAGCCTATTTCATCACCGGCACCGATACCGATGTCGGCAAGACCACAGTAGCGGCAGGTTTGCTACATGCCGCGCGGTCGGCGGGCCTGAGCACGGCGGCGGGCAAACCGGTGGCTTCCGGTTGCGACGTGACGCCCAAGGGCCTGCGCAACTCGGACGCGCTGGCGCTGCTGGCGGAATGTTCGTTGCCGCTGACTTATGCACAGGTCAACCCGGTGGCCTTCGAGCCGGCCATCGCTCCGCATCTGGCGGCGCGGGAGGCAGGCGTGGCGCTGACGGTGCAGTCGCTTTTGACCCCGATGCGGCAGATTCTCGACATGCAGGCCGATTTCACCCTGATCGAAGGCGCTGGTGGCTGGCGCGTGCCCCTGGCCGATCAGGACAATCTGTCTGATCTGGCGATGGCGTTGGGGCTGCCGGTGATTCTGGTGGTCGGCGTGCGCCTGGGTTGCATCAGTCATGCGTTGCTGACCGCCGAGGCGATTGCCCGGGACGGTTTGCAGCTGGCGGGCTGGGTGGCCAACATCATCGATCCGAAGACTTCGCGCCTTGAAGAAAACCTTGCGACTTTGGCCGAACGCATCCCGGCGCCGTGCCTGGGAAGAGTGCCTAAACTCAAGGGCGTCACGCCGGAAGCGGTGGCCGAACATCTGCAGCTGGACCTGCTTGATTAAATTTTGCCTATGGCAAAAGCACTGTGCCATTAGTGTTTTTGACGGGCCTTTAAGTCTCAGGTCTGGTTCAATGGGCGCTGTTGATCCTCCACAAGGACGAGTTCTCCCATGGAAATCTCAGGAAGCACCGCTTTTTATGCCGGTCTGAGCACCATTCAGACAGGGCAGAACCGCGTTGATCAAGCCGCCGGCCAGATCGCCAACAACACTATCGAACGTTCGATCACCAGCCAGTCCTCCGAGGTTCAGGCCGAGCGCCTGCGTTCGACCGATCGCAGCCAGCAATCGGACGTGACCGGCAACATGGTGGAAATGGCCCAGGGCAAGTTTCAGGTGGAATTGGGGGCGAAAGTCGCCAAGGCTTCCGATGAAGTGCTCGGTACGCTGATCGATACCTTCGCCTGACTCATTCGCTGAACCTGCACCGCTGACGCCGCGAATCTTCGCGGCGTTTTTCATCGTAAGTCCTTATTTGCAAACTACTCTTTGTTTAATGACGTGCTGCTCGGGCAACGACGTTGCGTGCCCGTGCGCCTTGTTTGGCGCGCAGGCGATGACGAGCGGCAAAAGATCGACGCTTGACAAGGGTTAGGCGTAAACGTATGTTTCAAACAACTGTTTGACCGTCATAACAATCCAACACGGTCGCTCATTCCCGGTTACATCAGCAGAGGTTTATCGCTATGCCTGACTACAAGGCCCCCTTGCGTGATATTCGCTTCGTTCGTGACGAACTGCTTGGCTATGAAGCGCATTATCAGAGCCTTCCAGCTTGCGCGGAGGCAACTCCGGACATGGTTGACGCCATTCTCGAAGAAGGCGCCAAGTTCTGTGAGCAGGTACTGGCTCCGCTGAACCGCGTGGGCGACCTTGAAGGCTGCACCTGGAGCGAGTCCGGCGTTAAGACCCCGACTGGTTTCAAAGAGGCCTACAAGCAATTCGTCGAAGGCGGCTGGCCAAGCCTGGCCCACGACGTCGAGCATGGCGGTCAAGGTTTGCCTGAGTCGCTGGGCCTTGCTGTGAGCGAAATGGTCGGCGAAGCCAACTGGTCCTGGGGCATGTACCCGGGCCTGTCCCACGGTGCGATGAACACCATCTCCGAGCACGGCACCCCTGAGCAGCAAGAGGCTTACCTGACCAAGCTGGTCTCGGGTGAGTGGACCGGCACCATGTGCCTGACCGAACCGCACTGCGGCACCGACCTGGGCATGCTGCGCACCAAGGCCGAACCTCAGGCCGACGGTTCCTACAAGGTTTCCGGCACCAAGATCTTCATCTCGGCCGGTGAACACGACATGGCCGACAACATCGTCCACATCGTGCTGGCCCGCCTGCCGGATGCACCGGCAGGCACCAAAGGCATCTCGCTGTTCATCGTGCCCAAGTTCATGCCGAACGCAGACGGCACTGTCGGTGCACGCAACGCCGTGTCCTGTGGTTCCCTGGAACACAAGATGGGCATCCACGGCAACGCCACCTGCGTGATGAACTTCGACGAGGCCACCGGTTTCCTGATCGGCCCGGCGAACAAAGGCCTGAACTGCATGTTCACCTTCATGAACACCGCACGCCTGGGTACCGCACTGCAGGGTCTGGCCCACGCCGAAATCGGCTTCCAGGGCGGCCTGAAATACGCTCGCGATCGCCTGCAAATGCGCTCGCTGACTGGCCCGAAAGCGCCGGACAAAGCCGCTGACCCGATCATCGTGCACCCGGACGTTCGCCGCATGCTGTTGACCATGAAGGCGTTCGCCGAAGGCAACCGCGCGATGGTGTACTTCACCGCCAAGCAGGTCGACATCGTCAAATACGGTGTGGACGAAGAAGAGAAGAAGAAAGCCGACGCACTGCTGGCCTTCATGACTCCGATCGCCAAGGCCTTCATGACCGAAGTCGGTTTCGAATCGGCCAACCACGGCGTGCAGATCTACGGCGGCCACGGCTTCATCGCCGAGTGGGGCATGGAGCAGAACGTTCGCGACAGCCGCATTTCGATGCTGTACGAAGGCACCACCGGCATCCAGGCGTTGGACCTGCTGGGCCGTAAAGTGCTGATGACTCAGGGCGAGGCTCTGAAAGGCTTCACCAAGATCGTGCACAAGTTCTGCCAGACCAACGAAGGCAACGAAGCCGTCAAGGAATTCGTCGCACCGCTGGCTGCACTGAACAAGGAATGGGGCGAGCTGACCATGAAGGTCGGTATGGCTGCCATGAAGGATCGCGAAGAAGTCGGCGCGGCGTCCGTGGATTACCTGATGTACTCCGGTTACGCCTGCCTGGCTTACTTCTGGGCCGACATGGCGCGTCTGGCTGCCGAGAAACTGGCTGCCGGCACCAGCGACGAGGCGTTCTACACCGCCAAGCTGCAGACCGCGCGCTTCTACTTCCAGCGCATCCTGCCGCGTACCCGCACTCACGTTGCAACCATGCTGTCGGGCGCCAACAACCTGATGGACATGAAAGAAGAAGACTTCGCACTGGGCTACTAAGCCTTAACGCAGTTCTTCAACAAAAACGCCGCTCTCTCAAGAGCGGCGTTTTTTTTTTGCTTTCCTGTCGGGACGGGCTTGGTCGCGATGGAAGTCAGCGATAGCGCGGGTGTCCTGATAAAAAGCGTTGCCTGTTAGTTCATCGCGAGCAAGCTCGCTCCTACAGGTTTTTCGTTGTTTATATAAATGACGCGCAGCGTTAGTTATTGAAGTGGGAATAAGCACTCCAGTTAATGATCCTTTGGTGGAAGTTATTGCTTTAACTAGTCAAGAGGTTTTCTTGAGATTTGCAATTGTTTTGCCAACTCCGCTTCGAATGTCGCATGCGGCCTTCGGCCCCTTGCCTATAGGCTTTTGTGGGGGTTTTTACCCAGTTATGGGGGTGTTCAATCCCCGAAGTTGCGGTAATTAACGAGAGGCGGAATCATCAAATAAAATTTGTAAAAATATGCTGCTGAAATCTTTTGTAACGACTACAGTGCAATCAAGCGTCGCCGCAGAGCGACGAGCCAATACTTATAGCCAACGATTAGCGAGCACTTCGCCAGTGTCGCCGTGCCTTGCACCCGATAACTTCGTTTGGAGTTGTCGCGAGCGCGTGCAGAAAGATGTCTGGTCATGAATCCATCTCGCGATAGTTAACCGGAGCCTGGCAACTCCGCCTTGAACCGGGAGAAAGATCATGGCCAATCATTCGCGAATCCTGCGTACCATCCCTCTGGCTTGCGCGCTCATGAGCGGGCTTACGCTGAACTTCGCGTTCGCGGCTGACCCGCCGGGAACGGTTGAACCTCCCGTGCCGGAAGTCACCAGCCTGCAATCGTTGCGCGGCATGACGCCTCCTGACCCCTCGGGCACCGAAGGGGGGCGCAAGGTCGACCTGATGACCGACTACGTGCTCAATCGCTCGGCGGCGATCCTGCTGGGCAAGGCGCTGTTCTGGGACATGGAAGTGGGCAGTGACAGCTCCACCGCCTGCGCGTCCTGCCACTATCACGCCGGGGTCGATCACCGCACTACCAACCAGATCAACCCGGGCCAGGCCACCACTCACGCCAACGTCGCGTCGATTTTCAACAAGCCTTTCACCGCCTCCGAAATTCCCGGTGACGTACCGTCCTACGCCACCAAATCCGGGGGTAAAGGCGGACCAAACTATCTGCTGAAAAAAGCCGACTTCCCGACCCATGTGCTGTCGAATCCGCAGGATCGCAACTCGCCCATCGTCTATTCCAGCGATGACGTGATCGGCTCCCAAGGGGTGTTCGACGCCAACTTCGTCAAGCCCAACCAGCCGCGTTTCGACAAGTGCACCCAGCAGCCGGACGGGATCTTTCAGGTTGGCGGCATCAATGTGCGGCGCAGCACCGGGCGCAACGCGCCGTCGGTGATCAACGCGGCGTTCAATGTGCGCAACTTCTGGGATGGCCGGGCCAACTACGTGTTCAACGGCTTCTCGCCCTTCGGCAACCGTGACCCGGATGCCGGGATCTATGTGACCAAGGACAGCAGCGGCGTGGCCCAGAAGGTACGCCTGGCGCTCAACGATGCCTCCGCCGCTTCCCAGGCGGTCGGGCCTCCCGGCAGTGCGGTGGAAATGTCCTGCGGCGGGCGCACCTTTGCCGACATCGGCCGGCGCATGCTCGACACGCTGATGCTCAAGCAGCAGCGGATCTCGTCCACCGACTCGGTGCTCGGCCCGGTGTCCGGTGCTCGTCGACCAACCTATCGCGAGCTGATCAAGAACGCGTTCCAGCCACGGCTGTGGAACGCCACTCAGCAGGTGCTTGTGGGCGGCGCGCCGTACACCCAGATGGAGGCCAACTTCCCGCTGTTCTTCGGCCTGGCGATCCAGATGTATGAAGCCACGCTGGTGTCCGACCAGGCGCCGCTGGATGCCTATCTGAACGGCGATCAGACAGCCATGAACGTGCAGCAGGTGCAGGGCATGAATCTGTTCCTGGGCAAGGGCAAGTGCGTCAATTGCCACGGCGGCGCGGAGCTGACCAATGCCGCCAGCCGCTTGCAGTTCCACCCTCGCGAACGCATCGAGCGGATGGTCATGGCGGACGGCCTGACCACCCTCTATGACAACGGCTTCTACAACACCGGCGTACGTCCGACCTCCGAAGATCTGGCAGTCGGCGGGACGGATGCCTGGGGCAACCCGCTGTCCTTCACCCGTGAGTACAACACCCAACTGCAGGGCGGGAATATTCCGGACTCGCTGGACATCGATGTCTGCACCTTCGAGGCGCCGTTGAGCGCGGTGATCCCCTGCGATGCGACGCTCAAACCCAACGTCAACTTCCGTGACTCGGTCGATGGCGCGTTCAAGACCCCGACACTGCGCAACATCGCGCTGACCGGTCCCTACTTCCACAACGGCAGCCGCGCCACGCTGCAACAGGTCATGGAGTTCTACAACCGCGGCGGCGACCGGCGTGGCGAAGATGCCAGCAACACCAGCGGCTTCGAGCACCCGGCGGTCAATCAGCACAACGGCTCCAACCTGGATCCGGACATGTCGCCACTGAACCTGACTCAGGATGAGATCGATGCCCTGGTGAAATTCATGGAGGTCGGCCTGACCGATCCGCGGGTGGCGTGGGAGCGGGCACCGTTCGATCATCCGTCGCTGGTGCTGGCACAGGGTGCGAAGGGCGATGAAAACGCTGTCGTTCAAAAACCGGTCAGCCCGAAGATCACCACTCGCCAGGCCCAGGACGCCGAATTCCAGCTCAAACCTATCGGCGCCGAAGGTCGCCCGGCGCTGGAAGGACCACTGCAACCGTTCAATAACGACCTGCCACAATAAATTTCCCTTTACGTCACTGGCGGTCGATGGTCGCCAGTGACGCTTTTTTTCACAAATGCCTCACTTATTCACTCAGCAATTGCGGACCTCTGCCGTTACAGTAGTTGGCACATTGCCATCTATTGATCTGATGGGTAGGAGTTTTACCCTTGCCGCGTCCTTCCGCTGTACGTTTCAGTCATTTCCTGCCGTCTCTGCTGCTGTTGCTGGCGGGGCTTGCCGCCGCCTACGTCAAGGATCTCAACGTCTTCTTCACCTCGTTGTTCAACGTGCTGCCGACCTTGGTGCTGCTGCTCGGCGGTGCTTATTGCGCGGTCTATCGCCGTCAGCGCGAACTGTTTCTGATGGTCACGGTGTACACCGCTTATTTCCTGCTCGACACCCAGACCGACTTCTACCGCGACAACGGCAAGGTGCGCGAAGACGCCGCCGTGGTTTTCCATTTGTGTTGCCTGTTGTTGCCGCTGCTGTTCGGGATTTTCGCTGCCTGGCAGGAACGAACGCACCTGTTCCAGGACATGGTCGCGCGTTTCGCGGTGTTGCTGGCGGTGGGAAGCGTGGCGCTGGGGCTGGAGCAGAGTTACCCGCAGGCATTGCTGATGTGGCTGTCGGAGATCCGCTGGCCGGCCTTGCATGGCGCCTGGATGAGCCTGATTCAGCTGTCTTATCCGGTGTTCATCGCGGCCTTCCTGCTGCTGGCCTGGCAGTACTGGCGCAATCCCCGGCCTCTGCACGCCGCGCAGCTTGTCGGGTTGCTCGGGCTGTTCTGGATGCTGCCGAAAACTTTCATCCTGCCGTTCACCCTGAACATCATGTGCAGCCAGGTGATGTTGATGATCGCCGCAGCCGTTGCCCATGAGGCCTATCAGATGGCGTTCCGCGACGAGCTCACCGGAATCCCCGGCCGCCGTGCATTGAACGAACGCATGCAGCGCCTTGGACGCACCTATGTGCTGGCGATGAGTGACGTCGACCACTTCAAGAAATTCAACGATACCCATGGCCACGATGTCGGTGACCAGGTGCTGCGACTGGTGGCCAGCAAACTGTCGAAGATCGGTGGCGGCGGCAAGGCGTATCGCTATGGCGGCGAGGAGTTCGCCCTGGTGTTTGCCGGCAAGACGCTGGAAGAGTGCATGCCGCATCTGGAGGTGATCCGCGAGTCCATCGCCACCTACCTGATTCACCTGCGCAATCAGGAGAACCGTCCGCAGGATGACAACCAGGGGCGTCAGCGGCGTACCGGCTCTGCGGCTTCCAGCGTGTCGGTCACCGTCAGCATCGGCGTTGCCGAGCGGATCGAACAGCGCACGCCGGAAGAAGTGCTCAAGTCCGCCGACCAGGCGCTCTACAGCGCGAAGGGCGCGGGGCGTAACTGCGTGATGGCGTTCGGGCAGACGCGGCGCGGCGCCGTGCGAATGGATGCCGCTACGGCTGAGTGATGATGGCGCATTCAGCGTCTGGACTGTGATTGTGGGGCGTGGTTGCCAGCAGTAGGTTGGAAAAATCTGCCGACGGAGAAACGACCATGCCCGAGTACAAAGCTCCCCTGCGCGACATGCGCTTTCTGATCGACCACGTCTTCGACTTTCACAGCAGCTACGCCACGCTGGGGGCCAATGACGCCAGCCCGGACATGATCGGCGCGATCCTCGAGGAAGGCGCGAAGTTCTGCGAAAACGTGCTGTCGCCCCTCAACCGCAGTGGCGATGAAGAGGGCTGCCATTTCGATAACGGCGTGGTGACCACACCGGCCGGTTTCAAACAGGCTTTCGCACAGTATGTCGAGGGCGGCTGGCACGGGCTGGCGGCCGATCCGGCTTACGGCGGTCAGGGTTTGCCGAGTTCACTGGGGCTGGTGATCAGCGAAATGGTCGCTTCCAGCAACACCTCATGGGGCATGTACCCCGGCCTGACCCACGGCGCCATGTCGGCCATCCACGCCCACGGTACCGAAGAACAGAAACTGACTTACCTGAGCAAACTCACCGCCGGTCAGTGGACCGGCACCATGTGCCTGACAGAGGCCCATTGCGGCACCGATCTGGGCATCATCAAGACCCGCGCCGTGCCTCAGGCTGACGGCAGCTACGCGATCACCGGCAGCAAGATTTTCATCTCCGCCGGCGAGCACGACATGAGCGACAACATCATTCACTTGGTGCTGGCCAAACTGCCGGATGCACCGGCGGGCACCAAGGGCATTTCGCTGTTCATCGTGCCCAAGTTCCTGCCCGACGCCGCGGGAGACGCCGGGGAGCGCAATGGCGTGTCCTGCGGTTCCATCGAACACAAGATGGGCATCAAGGCGTCGGCCACCTGCGTGCTGAACTTCGACGGGGCCAAGGGCTTTTTGATCGGTGAAGCGAACAAGGGCCTGAACTGCATGTTCACCATGATGAACCACGCGCGGCTGGGCACCGGCATGCAGGGCTTGTGCCTGGGCGAGGCGAGCTTTCAGGGGGCGATCAAGTACGCCAACGAGCGCTTGCAGATGCGCGCGCTG
This sequence comes from Pseudomonas sp. REP124, assembly GCF_020164475.1. GTDB lineage: Bacteria > Pseudomonadota > Gammaproteobacteria > Pseudomonadales > Pseudomonadaceae > Aquipseudomonas. The sequence goes on from NZ_JAIQWX010000108.1 coordinate 11,302, forward strand.
ACCGGCCCGAAAGCCCCGGAAAAAGCCGCCGACCCGATCATCGTCCATCCCGACGTGCGGCGGATGCTGCTGACCATGAAAGCCTTCAACGAAGGCAACCGCGCATTGACCTATTTCACCGCGCAGCTGTTGGACGTCGCCCATCTGAGTGCGGACGAAACGGCCCGTCAGGAAGCCGAAGACCTGTTGGCGTTCCTCACGCCGATCTGCAAGGCGTTCATGACCGAAACCGGCCTGGAAGTGACCAACCACGGCATGCAGGTGTTTGGCGGCCACGGCTTCATTCGTGAATGGGGCATGGAGCAGTTGGTGCGCGATTGCCGTATCGCACCAATCTATGAAGGCACCAACGGCATTCAGGCGCTGGACCTGCTGGGGCGCAAAGTCCTGGGCAGCCAGGGCAAGTTGCTGCGCGGCTTCACCAAGATCGTGCACAAGTTCTGCCTGGCCAATGCCGGTCACCCGCAACTGGCGCCGTATGTGGCGCAGCTCAACGAGCTGAATCGGCAGTGGGGCGAGGTGACCACCGGGATCGGCATGGCCGCGATGAAAAATCCCGACGAAGTCGGTGCCGCGTCGGTGGATTACCTGATGTTCAGCGGCTACATCATCCTTGGCTACCTGTGGTTGAGGATGGCGCTGGTGGCGCAGGCGCAGTTGGACGACGGCAGCGGCGATGCGGATTTCTGCCGCGGCAAACTGGCGACCAGCGAGTTCTACTTCAAGCGACTGTTGCCGCGCACCGCAGCGCATCGGGCGGCCATCGAGGCGGGCAGTGATTGCCTGATGCAGTTGCCGGCGGAGTTGTTTGCCCTTTAAGCAGTTGATGTTTGTAAAGATCGCAGCCTGCGGCAGTTCCTAAAGGATTTTGCTGTCGTGGGCTGCGATTTCTGCTGATGACTAAAAATAACAAAACAGTCATGTGTCGACCCTATGTGTCGCAAAAGTTGTTGGGGTACACTCGGCCCCATCGTTAATACCCTTCCTGTGAATACCTGTATTAGATCTTGCGAGGTTTGCCATGGCTGACTACAAAGCGCCCCTGCGCGATATGCGCTTCGTCCTCAATGAAGTCTTCGAGGTCGCCAAACTCTGGGCCGAGTTGCCGGCGTTGGCCGATACCGTCGACGCCGAAACCGTTGAAGCCATTCTCGAAGAGGCCGGCAAGGTCACCAGCAAAAGCATCGCGCCCCTGAGCCGCGCGGCTGACGAAGAGGGTTGCCACTGGGCCGAAGGTGCCGTCACCACGCCGGCCGGTTTTCCACAGGCCTATCAGACTTATGCCGAAGGCGGCTGGGTCGGTGTCGGCGGCGATCCGGCCTACGGCGGCATGGGCATGCCCAAGGCGGTGTCGGCCCAGGTCGAAGAGATGGTCAACTCCGCGAGCCTGTCGTTCGGCCTGTACCCGATGCTCACCGCCGGTGCCTGCCTGTCGATCAACGCCCACGCCAGCGAAGAGTTGAAATCGGCTTACCTGCCGAACATGTACGCCGGTATCTGGGCCGGTTCCATGTGCCTGACCGAGCCGCACGCCGGCACTGACTTGGGAATCATCCGCACCAAGGCCGAGCCTCAGGCCGATGGTTCCTACAAGGTCAGCGGCACAAAGATTTTCATCACCGGCGGTGAGCACGACCTGACCGAAAACATCATCCACCTGGTACTGGCCAAACTGCCGGATGCACCGGCGGGTCCGAAAGGCATTTCGCTGTTCCTGGTGCCGAAGTTCCTGGTCAATGCCGATGGCAGTCTGGGCGCGCGCAACCCGGCCAACTGCGGTTCGATCGAACACAAGATGGGCATCCAGGCGTCCGCGACCTGTGTGATGAACTTCGACGAAGCTGTGGGTTACCTGGTCGGCGAGCCGAACAAGGGCCTGGCGGCGATGTTCACTATGATGAACTACGAGCGTCTGGGTGTTGGGATTCAGGGCCTGGCCAGCGGCGAGCGTTCTTATCAGAACGCCATCGAGTACGCCCGCGACCGCCTGCAGAGCCGTTCCCCGACCGGCGCGCAGAACAAGGACAAGGTGGCCGACCCGATCATCGTCCACCCGGACGTGCGTCGCATGTTGTTGACCATGAAAGCCTCGAACGAAGGCGGCCGTGCGTTCTCCACCTACGTGGCCATGCAACTGGATACCGCGAAGTTCAGCGAAGACGCCGCAACGCGCAAGCGCGCGGAAGATCTGGTCGCCCTGTTGACCCCGGTGGCCAAGGCGTTCCTGACCGATCTGGGCCTGGAAACCACGGTTCACGGTCAGCAAGTGTTCGGCGGTCACGGCTACATCCGTGAGTGGGGCCAGGAGCAACTGGTGCGCGACGTGCGTATCACCCAGATCTACGAAGGCACCAACGGCATTCAGGCGCTGGATCTGGTGGGGCGCAAGGTGGTGGGCAGCGGCGGGGCGTTCTACAAGCTGTTCGCCGACGAGATCCGTCACTTCACCGCAACTGCCAGCGCTGATCTCGCCGAGTTCACCAAGCCGCTGAACGATGCGGTGACTACTCTCGACGAACTGACCGCCTGGTTGCTGGACCGTGCGAAAGCCAACCCGAACGAGATCGGCGCGGCGTCGGTGGAGTACCTGCAAGCGTTCGGCTACACCGCGTATGCCTACATGTGGGCGTTGATGGCCAAGGCGGCGTTGGGCAAAGAGGCGCAGGAGGATTTCTACGCGAGCAAACTGGGCACGGCGCGGTTCTATTTCGCCCGCCTGCTGCCGCGGATTCATTCCCTGAGTGCGTCGGTGAAGGCCGGTAGCGAGTCGCTGTTCCTGTTGGATGCAGCGCAATTCTGAGGATGTAACGTCATGTAAGCATTCTCTTACATGACGTAATGCTTTTCTCCCATAGTAGCCAATTGGATCCACGGCTAATCTACTTCACATGGACGTAGCGCAGGAAGCGCAAAGCAACAACACGGACACGTAGGATTCTGCCAGGGCGGCGGAGTGAAATGGATGTCAGGGAAACAGTCTGCAAAACCCCGCTTCGGCGGGGTTTTCTTATGCCTGCGAAAAAGTCTTCAGCGTTCAGGCGCGCGATTCAAGGCGGTCGTCCGGCCGATTCATCACCTCCTCAAGCAAGTTACGCAGCAAGGCCATCGATGCCTGTTGCCGTTGCACATCCCGACACACCAGCCCGACTTTCAATGGCACCCGTGGCTCGGTCAGTGGTTTCCACAGCAGTTCCTTATTGCCGTGTGCCTTTTGTGAGCGGCCGGGCAGTACGGTGGCCAATTGCGTGTGCGGCAGGCTGCCGAGAATCCCGGCCATGTTGTTCAGCTCGGCTTGCACCTGGGGTCGACGGCCCAGGTTCGTCAGTTGCGCCTGCCAGATCTGCCGCACCTGAAACTCTTCGCCCAACAGCAGCATCGGCAGCTCGGCAGCCTGGCTCATGGAGACTTTCTTGAACTCCCGCAACGGATGATCCGCCGGGATGACAAGGGTCAGTTCATCCTCGTACAGCATCACGCCATGCAGCCCCGGTTGCCGCGGCGGCAGGTAGCTGATGCCGATATCCAGCGAGCCATTGAGCAGCCGGCGTTCGATGTCCAGTCCCGACAACTCGTAGATCTGCACCACCAGATGCGGCTGCTCCTGACGCAGGCGTTCGAGCATTTGCGGCACCAGGCTGGTGTGCACGGTCTGCAAAACGCCGATGGCCAGGGTGCGCAGCGCCTGGCCCTTGAAGTTGCCCAGTGCTTCGCGCGCTCGTTGCAGACCGTCGAGCAAGGGCAGGGCGTGGTTATAGAGGGTATGGGCAGCGAGGGTCGGCAACAGGCGTTTGCTGCTGCGTTCGAAGAGGCTGACGTCCAGGGTCTGTTCCAGATGACGGATCTGCTGGGACAACGCCGGCTGGGAGATGGACAGGCGTTCGGCGGCGCGACCGACGTGGCCTTCTTCATACACCGCGACGAAATAGCGGAGTTGCTTGAAATCCATAAGAGATACTTATCGAAAATGCTCGCAAATCGAAATGGCTCAGCGCCTTGTCTGAGCCTAGTCTAACCGTAATCACATGGCTTACAGGGCCACAGAGCGCGATGAATACCGTTTGTTTCGATGGTGTTTACATAGGCAAGACAAAAATCGGCAACGAGGGCTGAGCCAATGAACCTGTTCAGCCTGCGTCGTCATTCGCCGAGTCTGGATGATCTGGTGGCGGATGCTTCTTTTCCCTCCGGGCATGACAACCTTTCCAGCGAATGCCTGATGCCCAGTGTCGAGCGGCCGGAACAGGTGTTCGTCCGTGGCCAGGGTTCCTGGTTGTGGGACAGCGAAGACCGCGCTTATCTGGATTTCTCTCAAGGGGGCGGGGCCAACAGCCTCGGCCACAGCCCCAAGGCCATGGTCGATGCAATCACCGCGCAGGCCCAGTCGCTGATCAATCCGGGTTTCGGCCTGCATAACCGCGGCATGCTCAACCTCGCCGAGCGCCTGTGCAGCAGCACCGGCAGTGATCAGGCGCATCTGCTCAACACCGGCAGCGAGGCCTGTGAGGCAGCGATCAAGCTGGCGCGTAAATGGGGTCAACAGCATCGCGGTGGCGCATCGCGGATTATCGTTGCCAGCAATGCCTGTCACGGGCGCAGCATCGCGACGATTTCAGCGTCGGACAGTTCGGCGCAGATCAACCGTTTCGAGCCGCAGCTTCCGGGGTTCAGCCACGTGCCGTTCAACGATCTGCCGGCGCTGCATGCGGCGGTGGATGAGCGGACGGTGGCGATCCTGCTCGAGCCGATCCAGAGCGAAGCCGGGGTGATCCCGGCCACGGCGCACTACCTAAAGGGTGTCGAACGCCTGTGCCGCGAACTGGGCATCCTGCTGATCCTCGACGAAGTGCAAACCGGCATCGGTCGCTGCGGCACCCTGCTCGCGGAACAGTCCTACGGCATCCGCGCCGATATCCTCGTGCTCGGCAAAGGGCTGGGTGGTGGTGTGCCGGTGGCGGCATTGCTGGCGCGGGGCAAGGCCTGCTGTTTCGACGTGGGCGAAATGAGCGGCACTCATCATGGCAACGCATTGATGGCCGCTGCCGGCCTGGCCGTGCTCGACAGCGTGCAGGACAAGGCGTTTCTGCAACATGTCGCCGAGACCGGCCAGCACCTGCGCGAAGGTCTGCAGCGCCTGTCCCATCGCTACGGCCACGGAGAGTTGCGCGGCCAAGGCCTGCTCTGGGGCCTGACCCTGTCCGACGATTGCGCCGACGCCGTGGTCAAGGCCGCACTCTACGAAGGCCTGCTGCTCAACGCCCCGCAACCCGACTGCCTGCGCTTCACCCCGGCACTGACCGTCAGCAAGGCCAACATAGACGAAATGCTCCTGCGCCTGGCCCGCGCCTTTTCCCGAGTGCGCACCGCGCAAGTGCAGTGCCGAAAAGGCATCGCCGTCTGAGCTGACAGCCTGCCCCCAACACCCGAACCGTCTCGCGGTATAACGCACGCCCCATGCCTGATTCTTTTGGCGTGGGGCGTTTTTTTGTGGCCGGGTTTTGCAAAAGGCAATTTCGGCTTGAGTGGTTGGGGGAAAAATGGCTTTTTAGCGGAGCGTCGGCAAGGAGCGTCGGTGCCATCGCAACAATTTTGTTGTTGTGATGCCTTTGAGTTCTATACCACTGGGTGGTATGTTTTTGGAAGGGATGCCAATGTTACCGAGGCTGTTCAAGACAAAACGTTTTGCAATGCAGGCGGCGAAGGCGTGGATCGGTGATGACGAGCTTCGAGAAGCGTTCGCCGAGATGCTCAAGGGGCAGGCGGTGGATCTCGGTGGAGGGGTCTGGAAGAAGCGTTTGAATGCCAATCGGCATCGGTCGATTGTTTTGGCCAAAGGTGGAGGTTGCTGGGTTTACCAATACCTTTATGCCAAGAAAGACCTGAGCAATATCACCCATGCCGACTTGCTGGGGTTCCGAAAAATGGTGAAGTTCTATCAGGAACTGACAGAGTGGCAAGTTCAGTACTTGCTGGATACGAAGGATTTAATGGAGATATTCCATGAGTAAAAAATTCAAAAGTGAAGCATTAGAGTCGGTCCACGAATCCGCCAGTGCGTTATATGCCATCGGAGCCATCAGCAAGGCGACCATGCGCGAATTCGATGAGTCATGTCTGGCTACGGTTCCGGATGAAATCTCACCAGAACAGATCAAGGCTCTGCGCGAGCGCAACAATGTCAGTCAGCCTGTATTCGCCCGCTACCTGAACACCAGCCCCTCCACCGTCAAACAATGGGAAGCAGGGGATAAACACCCCAGTGGCATGGCGTTGAAGTTGTTGAGCATCGTTCAGAAACATGGCCTGGAAATTCTGGCCTGATTCACTTGGCTGAACCCTCACCCACCGCGCAGGTCGATTGCATGTATGGCTTGCACAAGCCGACTTCAATCAGGAGCTGAACCCATGGATTTCATTCGCATCATCATCGCCATTCTCTTGCCGCCGCTGGGTGTGTTTCTGCAAGTGGGATTTGGCGGGGCGTTCTGGCTGAATATTCTTTTGACGCTGTGCGGTTACATTCCGGGGATCGTGCATGCGGTTTACATCATCGCCAAGCGTTGAGGTTGGCGGGGCCTGATAGATCGCTATCGCGAGCAGGCTCGCTCCCACATTGAATCTTCAGTGACCACAACAAGTGAGCACATCCGAGATCAATTGTGGGAGCGAGCCTGCTCGCGATTGGCGCACCACAATTTCCGGCATCAATCTCCCTGCTCCATCACCCGCCGATAAAACAACCACTCCTGCTCCAGCGCATGGGCCTGATTGCCGGCCTGGCGGAAGCCATGGCGCTCTTCGGCGTAGTAATGTGCCTCGACCAGAATCCCGTTGTTCAGCAACGCGTCGACCATGTCCCGGGTCTGCTGTGGCACGACAACGGCGTCCAGTTCCCCTTGAAAGAAGATCATCGGCACACGAATGTTGCTCGCGTGCAGTAGCGGTGTTCGTGAGGCGTAGCGCTCTGCGTCTTTTACGGGGTCGCCGATCAGCCAGTCCAGGTAATCGCTCTCGAATTTGTGGGTGGCCCGGCCCAGCGCCACAGGGTCGCTGACGCCATAGAGGCTGGCGCCGGCGCGGAAAACATTGTGGAAGGCCAGCGCGCACAGCGTGGTGTATCCCCCGGCGCTGCCGCCGCGGATGAAGGCTTTTTCGCCGTCGATCAGGCCGCGTTCGGCCAGGTGCCTGACCACCGCGCAAGCATCTTCGACATCGACGTCTCCCCAACTCAAATGCAAGGCCTGTCGATAGTCGCGGCCATAGCCGCTGCTGCCACGGTAGTTCAGATCGGCCACGGCGAATCCGCGCTGTGCCCAGTACTGGATGCGCGGATCGAACATCGGATAGCACGCCGAGGTCGGGCCGCCGTGGATGAACACCACCAGCGGCGGTTGCGCATCGCCGGTCATTGCCGGGTAGAAGAAGCCGTGAGCCTCGCTCGCGCCGCTGGGGTAGCGCAGGGTTTGCGGACGGCTGATCTGCTCGGCGGGCAGTGGCGCGATACCACCGGCCAGCACCTTGATCTGCCGGCTCTGGCGATCAATGGCAATTACTGCTGAAGAGCTGATGGGTGATGCGGCAATGCAGTAAATGAAACGCTCATCCAGGGCGAGGCTGCGAAAGCGGCTGTAGTCGCCGGCGAATTCTTCATACGTGGCACCACACAATCCCAGTCGCCCAAAACCGCCTTCGGTCCAACTCGCCAAATAGCGGCCTTCACTCAGCGGCAACCAGGTGCAGCCACCGAGTTGCCAGGGCGCGGGGCCATGGTCGGCTGCCTTGCTCGGTAAAGGGCTCAGACCGTTTTCCGACTCCATCCAGGGCTGCCAGTAGCCGCCACGATCGGTCAGGCAGAACAACCGGCCGCTGGCATCAAATCGAGGTTGTTGCAGAGATTCCTGCCCGTCATCGCCGGCCATGCAGCGGGCGGGTCCGAAGTCACCGTCATCGAGACCTTCGGCAACCATCAAGCGGGTCGCGGTCCACGGCTGATCCGGGCGACTCCATTCGATCCAGGCCAAGCGTTTTGCATCAAGACTGAGGGTCGGGGCGGCGTAGAAGTCAGCTCCTTCGACCAGCAGATGACGCTTGCCGTCAGCCAGATCGATAGCCACCAGTCGATGCCGATCGCGGTTCTCCTCGACCGCCAACACCTGACCATTGGCGAACTGCAAATCACCGTAACGACACACACCGCTGGTGAGCACTTCGGGCGTGTCGCTATTCAGTGATTGCCGATACAGCTGCTGGTCGGCCTCGTTGACGAAAACCACACCGTCGCCTGTCAGACAAAACGCCCCACCGCCATATTCGTACACCCGACTGCGCACGCTGAAGCCCAGCGGTGTCAGACATTTCGCTACGCTGTCGCGCCAATGCCAGATACGACAGGCCGCGTCCTCCGGTCGATATTCGTTCCAGAACAGGCCCAGGGGGCCTGCCTGCAATTCGGCGAAATCGATGCCGGCGGCCACGGCCCTGGCGGCAGTCAAGGGTTCAGCTTTTGGCGATGAGGCGTGAATTTCGTTCATTGCGAAAGGCCAGTTGTTCGATGGACTGAGTGGCGTGCTCGGCCTCTTCGCGGGCGTTGAGGATCACGTCGTGATGATGCGATTTGCTGCACACCGGGTCCGCATTGCTCGCGTCACCGGTGAGCATGAAGGCCTGGCAGCGACAGCCGCCGAAGTCTTTTTCCTTCTCGTCGCAGGAACGGCAGGGCTCGGGCATCCAGTTGTAACCACGGAAGCGGTTGAAGCCGAACGAGTCGTACCAGATGTGTTGCATGCTGTGGTCGCGCACGTTGGGAAACTGCACCGGCAGCTGTCGGGCGCCGTGACAGGGCAGTGCGGTTCCGTCCGGTGTCACTGTCAGAAAAATACTGCCCCAGCCATTCATGCAGGCCTTCGGACGTTCTTCATAGTAGTCCGGCGTGACGAAGATCAGCTTGCACGGATGGCCCTGGGCTTCGAGTTTGGCGCGGTATTCGTTGGTGATGCGTTCGGCGCGCACCAGTTGCTCCCGGGTCGGCAGCAGCCCCACGCGGTTGAGCTGGGCCCAGCCGTAGAACTGGCAGGTGGCGAGTTCGACGAAGTCCGCTTCGAGGGCGATGCACAGTTCGATGATGCGGTCGATTTTGTCGATGTTGTGCCGATGGGTGACGAAGTTCAGCACCATCGGATAGCCGTGGGCTTTGACCGCGCGGGCCATTTCCAGCTTCTGCGCAAAGGCCTTTTTCGAACCGGCCAGCAGGTTGTTCACTTGCTCGTCGCTGGCCTGGAAACTGATCTGGATATGGTCCAGGCCAGCCTTCTTGAAATCGCTGATTTTCTGCTCGGTCAGACCGATGCCGGAGGTGATCAGGTTGGTGTAGAACCCCAGCTTGCGCGCCTCGGCAATCAGCTCGGCGAGGTCCTGGCGCACCAGCGGCTCGCCACCGGAAAAGCCGAGTTGCGCGGCGCCCATTTCCCGGGCTTCGCGAAACACCTTGATCCACTGTTCGGTGCTTAACTCTTTGCCTTGCCCGGCGAAATCCAGCGGGTTGGAACAGTACGGACATTGCAGTGGGCAACGGTAGGTCAGCTCGGCGAGCAGCCACAGCGGCAGGCCGATTTCCGGTTTGGGCGGTAACTTGTCCGACGCGCAATCAGGCAAGTTCGATCCAGTGCTGAGCACGGGCGACCTCCATGAATTGCTCGATGTCGTCACCCAGTTCCTGCACGCCGGGGAACTGCTTGTCGAGTTCACCAATGATCGCGGCGACATCGCGTTCGCCGTCGATCAGGCCGCCGATCAGCGCGGCGCTTTCATTGAGTTTGATCATGCCTTCCGGATACAGCAGCACGTGGCCTTTCTGGGCCGGTTCGTACTGGAAGCGGTAGCCAGGACGCCAGCTCGGGGTCATGCTGCGATCGAAACTCATAGGCTGATTCCTTTGTGCCAGACCCGTTGCCCGGTCACGCTGTGATAGGGCGGGCGGTTCAGTTCGTAGGCCATGCTCATGGCGTCGAGCATGCTCCAGAGAATGTCGAGTTTGAACTGGAGAATCTCCAGCATGCGCTCCTGACCTTCGCGTGTCTTGTAGTGTTCAAGGGTGATCGAAAGACCGTGCTCGACATCGCGCCGGGCCTGGCCCAGGCGGGTGCGGAAATACTCGTAGCCAGCGGGGTCGATCCACGGGTAATGCTGCGGCCAGCTGTCCAGGCGCGACTGGTGGATCTGCGGCGCGAACAGTTCGGTCAGCGAGCTGCTGGCGGCTTCCTGCCAACTGGCGCGGCGCGCGAAGTTGACGTAGGCGTCCACGGCGAAGCGCACGCCGGGCAGCACCAGTTCCTGGGAGCGCAGTTGATCGGGGTCCAGACCGACCGCCTGGCCCAGGCGCAACCAGGCTTCGATGCCGCCGTCTTCACCCGGCGCGCCATCGTGATCGAGCAGGCGCTGAATCCACTCACGACGGATTTCGCGGTCGGGGCAGTTGGCGAGGATCGCGGCGTCCTTGAGCGGGATGTTCACCTGATAGTAGAAGCGGTTTGCGACCCAGCCCTGGATCTGCTCGCGGGTGGCCCGGCCTTCGTACATCGTCACATGGTAGGGGTGGTGGATGTGGTAGTAGGCGCCCTTGGCGCGCAGGGCCTGCTCGAATTCGGCGGGGGACATTGGGGTGTCGGTCATTGCTTTTCTCCGGGGCAAACCGATGGATTCGCGGTGGC
>NZ_JAIQWX010000109.1 GCF_020164475.1 Pseudomonas sp. REP124
TGACACACCGCATTCGCGAGCAAGCCCGCTCCCACATTTGTACAGCGGCGTTTGGGATTACTTTTTCAACAAGGCCGAGCAGGCTGCCTTATATGCCTCATGCTGATACTTGTTCAGTGTCTCCGGCAGCTCAAAACCATGCTTCTTCGCCTGCGCATTGATGGTCTGCGGCGACAACAGCGTCACCTCGCAATTCTCCAACAACTGAAAAACCCCTTCGATCTTGAACGTCGTCGGCCCACCGGCGAATTCACCCTTCTTGCTGCGCTTCTTGATCGCCATTCGATCTATCGAATTCTCGCGAACAAACGAAGCAACCTGCGCCGCGAAAACCTTCACGTTCGCAGCTTCGTCGTCATCGTCCAGGGCGATTTTCTTGGTAGCCAGCGCGACATGGCTCAGCGTCTGGCCTTCAAGCATGGCCACGGCGATGATCGCTTCGCTGCCTTTGATTTCGATGCCGCAGATTTTCATGTAGATCCCTTTCACCAATGGTTGTGCGCAGCTTACAGCTCTAGCTGATTGGCCGTGATGCCAAATGCCGCGGCAATCTTTTCGCGAGTCGCCTTGCGCGGCTTGGCCACGGTTTCCTGCTGGGCAAAAGCCGGTTGGGAGATGCCCATGCGTTTGGCCACTTCATCCTGCGTAAGGTTCAAGTGTTCGCGCCAGGCACGGATCGGGGTTGCGCCATCGACGATGCGGCTGACGACCTCATGGGGGATCAGATCGGGTTCGATCTTCTGCGCCACATACTGCGCGTAGGGGATGACAACGAATGCAGGATTTCCCTCTGCGTCGTTGATGATTTGAACGTCAATAGGTGCGTTCATCGCGTTTTTTGACCTCTTGAATACTGACCACTCTGATTGCCCCATCCCAATTGAACATGACCCTGTAGTTGCCCACCCGGAGCCGATAGGCGTAGGCATGATCGACCAGTGGTTTGACGTTGCCTGCGTATGGCATGTCAGTCAGCGCCGTGACCGCATCACGGACCTGAACCTGGTGGGCGGAGTGCAATTTCAGGAGCTGCTTAACGGCCTTTCGAGTCCAGTGAATACTGTTCATGAGAGAATATAAGTCTTTTATAAGATTTTCCAATCTTTGCTTATATTTCTCTGTCGGCCTATTAACGATGCATGTCGGGATGTTGCCCGTGGCAGACGGCCTGAAGCGAGGTGGTAGGAATGCTGTAGGTTGAGTCTGCGGAGTGCGTAGGAAATCGGAATTTCAGAAGACCGAAAGCTGGCAAAGGTGCCAGCTTTCGACGGACTCTCAGGCCTCACTCCTGCCCAATCGACTCCAGAAACTCCGACCGATCATCACTCATCCGCGCCACGCAATCATTCTGCGCAATGGTGAAGGCCTTGCTGCCGGCCGTAGCCGGGAAGGCTTCGATGGCGCAGTCGGCGTCGCGGGTTTTTTGCCATTGCTGGTGGGCGGCTTTGATTTTGGCGGTGATGTCGGCCAGTTGCGCCGGGTTCTTGCCGTAGAGCGACTGCATGCGCTCGTTCAGGCTTTTGGTGTTTTCGTTCAGCAGGTCTTCAGCGGTGCTTTTGCTGAACGCCGAGCATTCCAGGGTCTGGACGTCGTTTTCGACTTTGTCGCAGGGGTTGTCGTCGGCTTCTTCCGCAGCCGTTACGCCCGTCGCAATCAGTGCCAAAGCCAGCAAGATCGATTTCATTCAAGTCGCCCTACATCAAGAGATGCGGGGAATTCTGGCCCATGCGGGCGACCTTGAACAGGTCGCGAATCGCTCTTGGCGACGACCCTTTGTCGCGGATTGACGCTTTCGGCAATTCGTCTGTCGTTTTTGCACCCGGCTGCCAAGGCACCGAGGCATATGCTGGCTCCAAAGCGCCGGCAGACGATTCGGCGCATGAATCGCCAATAAGGGGACAGCCTGATGAGCCCAGCCGAACTGCACGCCGACAGCATCGTTATCGACGGGCTGATTATTGCCAAGTGGAACCGTGAGCTTTTCGAAGACATGCGCAAGGGCGGTTTGACCGCGGCCAACTGCACCGTGTCGGTGTGGGAGGGCTTCCAGGCCACCGTCAACAACATCGCCGCCAGCCAGAAACTGATCCGCGAAAACAGCGACCTGGTGATTCCGGTACGCACCACCGCCGACATCCGCAAAGCGAAAGAGCAGGGCAAGACCGGCATCCTCTTCGGCTTCCAGAACGCTCACGCTTTCGAAGACCAGATCAGCTATGTCGAGATCTTCAAGCAGCTGGGCGTGGGCATCGTGCAGATGTGCTACAACACCCAGAATCTGGTCGGCACCGGCTGCTACGAGCGCGATGGCGGCCTGTCGGGCTTCGGTCGTGAAATCGTTGCCGAGATGAACCGTGTCGGCGTGATGTGCGACCTGTCCCACGTCGGCTCCAAGACCTCCGAAGAAGTCATCCTCGAATCCAAAAAGCCGGTCTGCTACTCCCACTGCCTGCCGTCGGGCCTGAAGGTTCACCCGCGCAACAAGTCCGATGAAGAACTCAAGTTCATCGCCGACCACGGTGGTTTCGTCGGCGTGACCATGTTCGCGCCGTTCCTGGCCAAGGGCATCGATTCGACCATCGACGACTACGCCGAAGCGATCGAATACACCATGAACATCGTTGGCGAAGACGCCATCGGTATCGGCACCGACTTCACCCAGGGGCACGGCCAGGACTTCTTCGAATACCTGACCCACGACAAGGGCTACGCCCGCCGTCTGACCAGCTTCGGCAAGATCATCAACCCGCTGGGCATTCGCACCGTCGGCGAGTTCCCGAACCTGACCGAAACCCTGCTCAAGCGCGGCCATTCCGAACGCGTGGTGCGCAAGATCATGGGCGAAAACTGGGTCAACGTCCTGAAAGACGTCTGGGGCGAGTAAGCCGCAGCACTTCTGAATCCTTTCCCCCTGCCATTCGAGCAGGGGGCAACACCAAAATTCTTCTGGAGTTAAGTTTCCATGGCCAAGATCGCCCCGCAATTGCCTATCGAAGTCGACAGTGAGACCGGTATCTGGACCTCCGACGCCCTGCCGATGCTGTACGTGCCGCGTCATTTCTTCGTCAACAACCACATGGGCATCGAGGAAGTGCTGGGCGCCGAAGCCTATGCCGAGATCCTCTACAAGGCCGGCTACAAGTCCGCCTGGCACTGGTGTGAAAAAGAAGCCGAATGCCACGGCCTGGAAGGCGTCGCGGTGTTCGAGCACTACATGAAGCGCCTGTCGCAGCGCGGCTGGGGCCTGTTCAAGATCCAGGACATTGACCTCGACAAAGGCACCGCCAGCGTCAAGCTCGAACACTCGGCATTCGTCTATGTGTACGGCAAGGTCGGACGCAAGGTCGACTACATGTTCACCGGCTGGTTTGCCGGCGCGATGGACCAGATCCTCGCCGCCCGTGGCAGCAAGATCCGCACCGTGGCCGAACAAGTCTACGGTGGCTCCGAAGAGGGCCACGAAGACGGCTTGTTCACCGTCAAGCCGTTGTAAGTCGAGGAACCCGCCATGGCTTTCGAAGCAATGTTCCAGCCGATCCAGATCGGCAAACTGACCATCCGTAACCGCGTGATCAGCACCGCACACGCCGAGGTCTACGCGACCGACGGCGGCATGACCACCGACCGGTACGTCAAGTATTACGAAGAGAAGGCCAAGGGCGGGATCGGCCTGGCGATCTGCGGCGGTTCGTCCGTGGTCGCCATCGACAGCCCGCAGGAATGGTGGAGCTCGGTGAACCTGTCCACCGACCGCATCATTCCGCACTTCCAGAATCTGGCCGACGCCATGCACAAGCACGGCGCCAAGATCATGATCCAGATTACCCACATGGGCCGTCGCTCGCGTTGGGACGGCTTCAACTGGCCGACCCTGATGTCGCCGTCGGGCATCCGTGAGCCGGTGCACCGCGCTACATGCAAAACCATCGAGCCTGAAGAAATCTGGCGGGTGATCGGCAACTACGCGCAAGCGGCTCGTCGCGCCAAGGCCGGTGGCCTGGACGGCGTGGAACTGTCGGCCGTGCACCAGCACATGATCGACCAGTTCTGGAGCCCGCGGGTCAACAAGCGCACCGACGAATGGGGCGGCACCTTCGAAGGCCGCATGAAGTTCGGTCTGGAAGTATTGAAAGCCGTGCGCGCCGAGGTTGGTGACGATTTCTGCGTGGGCATGCGTTTGTGCGGTGACGAGTTCCACCCCGATGGTCTCTCTCATGAAGACATGAAGCAGATCGCCAAGTATTACGACGACACCGGCATGCTCGATTTCATCGGTGTCGTGGGCTCGGGTTGCGATACCCACAACACCCTGGCCAACGTGATCCCGAACATGAGTTATCCACCGGAGCCGTTCCTGCACCTGGCCGCCGGTATCAAGGAAGTGGTCAAGGTTCCGGTGCTGCACGCGCAGAACATCAAGGACCCGAACCAGGCCACCCGTATTCTGGAAGGCGGTTACGTCGACATGGTCGGCATGACTCGCGCTCACATCGCCGACCCGCACCTGATCGCCAAGATCAAGATGGGCCAGGTCGACCAGATCAAGCAATGCGTCGGTGCCAACTACTGCATCGACCGTCAGTATCAGGGCCTGGATGTGCTGTGCATCCAGAACGCGGCGACCTCCCGTGAATACATGGGCGTTCCGCACATCATCGAAAAAACCACCGGCAAGAAACGCAAGGTGGTGGTGGTCGGCGCCGGCCCTGCGGGGATGGAAGCCGCCCGTGTTGCCGCCGAGCGTGGCCACGACGTGACCCTGTTCGAGAAGAAGGAATTCATCGGCGGACAGATCACCACGGCCTCGAAAGCGCCGCAGCGTGACCAGATCGCCGGTATCACCCGCTGGTATCAGCTGGAATTGGCGCGCCTGAAAGTCGACCTGCGCCTGGGCACCGCGGCGGATGCGCCGACCATCATGGACTTGCGTCCGGATGTGGTGGTGCTGGCCGTTGGCGGTCACCCGTTCATCGAGCAGAACGAGCACTGGGGCGCGGCTGAAGGCCTGGTGGTCAGCAGCTGGGACGTGCTCGACGGCAAGGTCGCACCGGGCAAGAACGTGCTGGTCTACGACACCATCTGCGAGTTCACCGGCATGTCCACCGCCGACTTCATCGCCGACAAAGGCAGCCAGGTCGAGATCGTCACCGACGACATCAAACCGGGCGTGGCAATCGGCGGTACGTCGTTCCCGACCTACTACCGCAGCATGTACCCGAAAGAAGTGATCATGACCGGCGACATGATGCTGGAGAAGGTCTACCGCGAAGGCGACAAGCTGGTGGCGGTGCTGGAAAACGAATACACCGGCGCCAAAGAGGAGCGGGTGGTGGACCAGGTGGTCATCGAAAACGGCGTGCGCCCGGACGAGGAAATCTACTACGCGATGAAGGAAGGTTCGCGCAACAAGGGCCAGATCGACGTCGAAGCCCTGTTCGCGATCAAGCCTCAGCCATGCCTGGAGCAGGACGGCGACGGTTACCTGCTGTTCCGCATCGGCGACTGCGTGGCCCAGCGTAACGTGCATGCGGCCATCTATGACGCGCTGCGGTTGTGCAAAGACTTCTAAAGGCTTGCACATGACCCTGTGGGAGCGAGCCTGCTCGCGAAAGCGGTGGGTCAGTCAACGAAGATGTGACTGACAGAATGCATTCGCGAGCAAGCCCGCTCCCACAGGAACCCGAGTAAGGCATCTCGACCTGCAACACCCTGCGGTCTTTGGGAGCTTCACCATGTTGAACACCCTTCTTCCAATCCTGTTGTTCGCCGCCCTGGGCCTCGCGGTTCTCGGCGCTCTGCGGCGGGTGGCCATGTGGCGTCGGGGCCGGGCCTCGAAGGTCGATCTGATCGGCGGCCTGTTCGCCATGCCCAAGCGCTACATGGTCGATCTGCACCATGTTGTCGCGCGGGACAAATACATCGCCAACACCCACGTGGCCACGGCCGGTGGCGCGGTGGCGTCCATCGTGCTGGCGATCCTGGTGCACGGTTTCGGCCTGCATAACCGCATCCTCGGTTACGCGCTGCTGCTGATGTCGGCAGTGATGTTCGTCGGTGCCATCTTCGTCTACCTGCGTCGTCGCAACCCGCCTTCGCGCCTGTCGAAAGGTCCGTGGATGCGCCTGCCGAAAAGCCTGCTGGCGTTCTCTGCCTCGTTCTTCCTGCTGACTCTGCCGGTGGCTGGAATCCTGCCGGAAAACTTCGGCGGCTGGCTGCTCGCGGCGATCCTCGGCATTGGCGTGCTGTGGGGCGTGTCGGAACTGTTCTTCGGCATGACCTGGGGCGGCCCGATGAAGCACGCCTTCGCCGGTGCCCTGCACCTGGCCTGGCACCGTCGTTCCGAGCGCTTCGGCGGTGGTCGTTCCACTGGTTTGAAGCCGCTGGACCTGAATGACCCGGCTGCACCGCTGGGCGTGGAAAAACCCAAGGATTTCACTTGGAACCAGTTGCTCGGCTTCGACGCCTGCGTGCAGTGCGGCAAGTGCGAAGCAGCGTGCCCAGCCTTTGCCGCCGGCCAGCCACTGAACCCGAAAAAACTGATTCAGGACATGGTCGTCGGCCTGGCCGGCGGCAGCGATGCCAAGTTCGCCGGCAGTCCGTATCCAGGCAAGCCGATCGGCGAACACAGCGGCAACCCGCATCAACCGATCGTCAACGGTCTGGTGGATGCCGAAACCCTGTGGTCCTGCACCACCTGCCGCGCCTGCGTCGAGGAATGCCCGATGATGATCGAGCACGTCGATGCCATCGTCGACATGCGTCGCCATCTGACCCTGGAAAAAGGCGCGACCCCGAATAAGGGCGCCGAAGTCCTGGAAAACCTGATCGCCACCGACAACCCGGGCGGCTTCGCCCCGGGCGGGCGGATGAACTGGGCAGCGGACCTCAACCTCAATCTCATGAGCGAGAAGAAGTCCACAGACGTACTGTTCTGGGTCGGCGACGGCGCCTTCGACATGCGCAACCAGCGCACCCTGCGTGCCTTCGTCAAAGTACTCAAGGCGGCGAAAATCGACTTCGCGGTGCTGGGCCTCGAAGAACGCGACAGCGGTGACGTGGCCCGTCGTCTGGGCGACGAAGCGACCTTCCAGTTGCTGGCCAAGCGCAACATCCAGACCCTGGCCAAATACAGCTTCAACCGCATCGTCACCTGCGATCCGCACAGCTTCCACGTGCTGAAAAACGAGTACGGCGCTTTCGATGGCAACTACCTGGTGCAGCACCACAGCACCTACATGGCGGAAATCATCGACGCGGGCGCCTTGAACCTCGGCCAGCACAAGGGCGACAGCGTGACCTATCACGACCCGTGCTACCTGGGCCGCTACAACGGCGAATACGAGGCGCCGCGTCAGGTACTGCGCGCCCTCGGCATCGAGGTCAAGGAAATGCAACGCTCCGGTTTCCGCTCGCGCTGCTGCGGCGGTGGCGGCGGTGCGCCGATCACCGACATTCCCGGCAAGCAGCGTATTCCCGACATGCGTATGGAAGACATCCGCGAGACGGGCGCCGAACTGGTGGCCGTGGGTTGCCCACAGTGCACCGCGATGCTCGAAGGTGTGGTCGAACCCCGGCCGTTGATCAAGGACATTGCCGAACTGGTGGCTGACGCGCTGCTTGAAGAAGATGCGCCGAAGTCCGCCTCGGCGACCAAACGCGAACCTGCGGAGGTGCATTGATGAGCGACATTATCCGCCGCGACCCCCGCGCCGAATGGATCGCCCGTAACCGGCTGCATCCGCTGCACGCAGCCATGCAACCGGCGCAACACAGCTGGATGGGGCCCAACGGCGTCATCCGCAAGAACCTCCACGGCATCGGTTTCATCGGGCCGAACGGGATCAAGCGTATCGACCGCAGCGGCGCGCAACAGGGCGGGACGGCCAAGCGCTCGGCCGCCGTTGAAGTGCAGTTGCCGCTGCATCAGGTGGCGCAACCTGCGTTCTACATCAGCGTGGTGCCGGACATGGTCGGTGGCCGCTTGAGCAGCCACGACCGCGACTTGCTGGGCCTGGCCCATCAGCTGGCCGGCAAGGACGGCGCGGTGCTGGCGGTGGTCTTCGGCGAGCACAAGGAAAACGCCTTTGCCACGGCGGGCGTCGACCGCCTGCTGGTGCTGGAAGGCGAAGAATTCAGCGGTTATGCACCGGAGCAACGGGTCCAGGGCCTGCGGGCTGTGGATAACCAGTTCAATCCACGGCACTGGCTGCTGCCGGACAGCCGCACCGGTGGCGGCGAACTGGGCCGCCGTTTTGCCGCGGCCCTGGGCGAACGCCCGGCCACACGGGTCTGGCAGGTCAAGGACGAGACCTGTACGGGTCGTGCCGGTGCCGGTCTGCAGGATTTGGCCCGGCCGCTGGCGCGCTTGATCCTGGGCGCCGTCGAATGCGCCGAGCCGGTCAGCGAGACCCGTCACGAAGCATTGCCGGTGGAGTTATCCACAGCCGTCGCGCGCAGTTTGTCGCGCATCGAGGATCTGGGCGCGGTGGCTGTGGACCCGGCAGCGATTCCCATGGCCGAAGCGGAGTTCATCTTCTCCGGCGGCAACGGGGTCAAGGACTGGGACCTGTTCCACCAGACTGCCGCGGCGCTGGGCGCCACCGAAGGCGCGTCCCGGGTGGCGGTGGACGACGGCTTCATGGGCCGCGACCGTCAGGTCGGCGCGTCCGGTACCTGGGTCACTGCGCGGGTCTATGTGGCGGTTGGGATTTCCGGGGCGATCCAGCACCTGCAGGGCATCGGCGCCTGCGACAAGGTGGTGGCGATCAACCTCGACCCTGGCTGCGACATGATCAAACGGGCCGACCTGTCGGTGATCGGCGAGAGCGCCGAGATTCTTCGAGCCTTGATCGCGGCGGTAGAGGCTTACCGCAACGACGCCAAGCGCGATGCGGCTTAAGGGAAGGAAAGGGTTATGAGCACGAAAATCATCAGCCTGGTGTCCATCGGCGCCCACCCGACTTCCGGTCGTCCGCGTCGCGCGGAACAGGATGCGCGGGCGGTGGAACTGGGTCTGCAACTGGCTGGGGATAACTTGCAGGTGCTGCATGCCGGCGACGTCGCCGAGCCTGCGCTGCGGGCTTATCTGGGCATGGGCCTGGAACAGCTGCACGTGCTGGAACAGCCCGAGGGCGCCGATGCGCTGTCGGCGCTGACCAGTTACTTGCGCGATGCCGGTGCCCAGGTGGTGCTGACCGGTAGCCAGGCGGAAACCGGCGAGGGCTCGGGCATGCTGCCGTTCCTGCTGGCCGAAGGTCTGGGCTGGCCGCTGGTGGTGGGTCTGGCTCAGGTTGAATCCATCGACGGCGGTTCGGCGCTGGTGCTGCAAGCCTTGCCTCGTGGTCAGCGGCGTCGGCTCAAAGTACGCCTGCCGTTCCTCGCGACTGTGGATAACGCCGCGCCGAAACCACGCCAGAGTGCCTACGGCCCGGCCCGACGCGGGGTATTGCAGGCCAATGATGTGGTAGTGGTGGACGATGAATTGCTGGCGGTGGCGACCCTGCAACCAGCCAAGCCACGGCCCAAGCGCCTGAAGGTGATCAAGGCCAAGAGCGGCGCCGACCGCATGAAAGCGGCAACGGCCAAGGCCAGTGGCGGTGGCGGGCAAGTGCTCAAGGGCGCGACTGCGCAGGCGGGGGCTGAGGCGATTCTCAAGTTGCTGGTTGAGGAAGGCGTGGTTCGCTGATTTTCATTTATCCACAGATCAAAATGTGGGAGCGGGCTTGCTCGCGAAAGCGGTGTGTCAGCTACATCTTGGGTGACTGACACTCCGTATTCGCGAGCAAGCCCGCTCCCACAAAGGACCTCCATGACTGTTGAATTCCGTTCCGCCCAGCGCAGCGATGCGCGGGAGATTGCGCGCCTGTTCCAGATTTCTTCCGAAGGCGCTTCAGATTACATCTGGAGCCAGATCGCCGAACCCGGCCAGAACCTGCTCGACGTCGGCGCCTTGCGCTACGCCCGGGACGGCGTGGATTTCTCCTGGCAGAACTGCCTGATCGCCGAGGCAGACGGCCAGGTCATCGGCATGCTGCACAGCTACGTGATGCGCCACGACCCGTTCGCCGAACCGGTCACCGACCCGGTGCTGGCGCCCTACGCCACCATGGAAATCCCCGACACCCTCTATATCTCCAGCCTCGCGCTGCACGAAGGCTGGCGCAACCAGGGCCTGGGCAAACAGTTCCTCGCCTACGCCTACGACCGCGCCAACCAGCTGGGCCTCAACGGCCTGAGCCTGATCGACTACGCCGCCAACACCGGCGCCCGCCGCTTCTACGAACGCCACGGCTTTCGCATCGTCGACACCTGCCAGATCACACCCCACCCGATGATCCGCGTCACCGGCGAGGCCTACCTGATGTATCGCCCCTAAAACCCGGCACGATCCCTGTAGCAGCTGGCGAAGCCTGCGTCCGGCTGCGCAGCAGTCGTCAATCCCGGCAGCGCGGTGTGCCAGGTAGATCCGGTGGACAGGTTTTACGACTGCTGCGCAGCCGGACGCAGGCTTCGCCAGCTGCTACAGGGTTTTCCAGCATCCAGGGCGACTATCAGTTCTGCTAGTGTCGATTTTCAATTCGCTTTGCTACGGTATCGAACAGCCGAAACGCCTCTAAGAGGACGCCGTCGATGCCTGCTTCCCGTTCCTCTCAACACGCCGCCACGCGAACCCTGCTGCTGGCGACCGACCTGCAACACAGTGTTCACGCCGAACTGGATCGCACAGGTCCGAATCCCTTCGTCCACACCCTTTACGGTGAGCAGAGCAGCCGGCTCGCGGCAGGCTCGCACCTGGGGTTCACCGGGCAACTTCGAGAGCGACCGATGGGTTGGTATCACTTGGGCAAGGGGCATCGGGTGTATGACCCGGTGCTGAGGCGCTTTCACAGGCCGGACGCGTTGAGCCCGTTTGGGAAAGGGGGGATGAATGCGTATGCGTACTGCGAGGGAGATCCGCTCAATTTCAGGGATCCCACAGGTAAATCAGTGGTGCTCGCGCAACAGATATTAGCGGCCACATTGCAGGGCACCGCTGCGGCAGCCTTACTGGTCGCGACACCACCTGTCACGAAAATCGGCAAGATTGGCCTGCAAACCGGTGGGTTGGGCATCACTGCGGGTTTCACCGGGGCAATGCTTGGAGTTTTTGAGGTACCGGTCGCACCCTTCGTTGGAGCTGCGGGCACAGGGTTCTTGATCCTTGGCGCTTTTATTCGTTTCGCGGGTCCATTGATGGCCGCTTATGAAAGCGGCGTATTGGGTACGACAGTAGTTACTAACCTCAAAGGAATCGTAGGTTGGAGTGATTCTGCGAAGGTGGACGCACCAGGCGTACAACTTGCAGAGGTTGTTATCGAGAAAAAACCTGGTCCGATCATTCCAGACGAAAACGGCAATATTGCTGAACTGAACCGTCCAAGCGTCGCCGACATCAGGCACATCTCATCCCAATGCACTACATTTTCAATGTGCGCTGGTCAGGGTGCATCACGGGATAAAGGAGCTTTCAGAGGTTCAGCGCTTGTTCATAAAACCTGGTTTTTATGAGTGGGTTGGCCATGAAGCCGCTGATGGGATTGCTCCTTGCCTGGGTTGCCCTGGTGTCGACGGGATTACCGGCCGCTACCCGGCCGAACGCGCCTGAGCCGCGTCTCTTGCCGGAGCCTGGTTTCTATCAATGGTTGGCCACCGAGCAGGGGCAGAAAGCCTCCCTGAAGCAGTTGCGCGAGCGCTGCGAGCTGGTGCCGGAACCCGGGAAAAACCTCGACTGCTCGGTGACGGTGATCGCCCGGATGTTCGAGCTCAAGGCTGCCAACCAGTTGCCGGACTTCTACCTGGCGGTTCAGCGCCGACACGCTCGGGCGATCAAGGCTGACCCGGAACTGAACATTCTCTTTTCGATGTTCGGCGAGCAATCCCTCGCGACCCTGCGCGCCACCGGCGATTTCACGATAAAGCGCGCGTCGAAGCGCGAAGTGCTGAAGATTCATCCATACGCCAACGACCGCTTCGTCGCGCAAGAGGTGTTGCCCTTCATCGATGTCAGCGCGGTCGACGGTCATTCGGCACGTTTCGTCCTCGACACCGGCGCGCCGCAAACCCGGGTCAACATCGATACCGCAAAGCTGATGGGCATCAAGCTGCTGAGCGACTCCCATTACGCCTACAGCACGTTTTATGGCGAGAGCAACCTGTCGGCCCGGCTTGGGGTCATTGAGTCGCTGAAAATCGGTTCAAGCGAGTTCAGGAACGTGCTGGTGTTTGTAAGCGACAGGGACAACCTGCTGGGGTTGGACCTGATCAGCAAACTGGGCCGGCTGAAAATCACCCGCAAGACCCTGGAACTCAATCCCGCACCTTCTCTGCGCTGCGACTCGCCGATCACCTACACCCGCATGGACCTCAACCAGCGACTGACCATCACGGCCAGCCTGGATAACCGCAACACCCAGGCCATCGTCGATACGGGCAATATCGACTACCTCACCTCCGCCTTGCCCGGCCAGCAGGTCAATGTCGTGCAAACCCTCACTCCCGGGGCCTCACGCCTGGATATCGCCGACCGGCAGCGCTATCAATCCTTCAAGGGCGTACTGAACCTGCCCGGTCACAGCCTGCCGATCACCTACAAGTATTACCCCGGCTTCACCATCCCGCCGTCCTGGGTGAAGGGACGGTATGTGCCGTCGGTGCTGCTGGGATGGCGGGCGTTCGAGGATTTCGAGCTGAACCTGGATATCGACGCGGGGCGCTCGTGTTTTAACAAGGTGTGATGGATTCGGACTTTTCAGTGAGTTTACCCACAATCCCTGTTAGCGCTTCTGTGGATAACGTGTTTGCCCCTTGCTCGAGCCCTTGCAGATCAGGGCTTGCAGGCTTCAGATCAAAAAACAACCAGCCTAAACTGCGGTTTTTCAAAGGTTTTTTCAGAGGATAAGTGGGCTCCAGCAGCCGGACTTGCCCCCAATCTCTGTTGGCGCTTCTGTGGATAAGATGTTCGCTTACCGCTACAGGCCTTGTAATCCGTGACTTTCAAAGGGTTGGTTAAAATTTGTTCAAAAGTGCCTTTATGGGGCTCTCTGCGCCTCACAAACACAGCAAATTCAACGTCTGCAGCGCTTTTCCACAACACATCTGAAGTTTCCCCCAAAGTCTGTTGGTGCTTCTGTGGATAAGGTGTTCGCCACGCGCTGGGGGGCACGTATTACGTGATGTTCAGAGGTTTGTTCAATTAATGATCAAGTGCTGGGGAAATCCGTCCATTTGAATAAGTCACGGATTTTCTTCAGTTTTTGTGGAGAAAATTTGCAGTCTTTCCACAGTTGTCCCCATTTGCTGTGGGTGGAGGTGTGGATAACTTGTTTGCTGAAGGCTGGGAGCCGCCTACGGCTTGGTACTCAGGGGAATCGTTCATATTTTGTACAGGTGATTGTCTTCGCCTGACAAGGTTGGCTGGCCAGCCGCCGATTAGGCCCAAGATCTTTCCGTTATCACTCTTCGTTGACGTTAAAAGATCCCTTGAATATTTTTCCCAAAACACACCTGTATTCAAAATCCCCTTCAATACGTGCCTCTGCCGGATAGTACTTATATTTTACGAATCCACTACTGCCGATGAAAAATTTGATTCCGCCGTCGAAAGCCGCAAGATAAACCGCATAGGCGGTTGTATCACTATATGGGTTTGTGCTGACTCTGACCGTTCCTTCTACGGCGCCTCTGGGAAGGAAGATCGCGAAGTTAAACATTCGTTCTGGCGAGTCTATGTATGCCTGTATGTTGTATTTTTTCAGATCGTCGAGCCTTAGATACCCAAACTGTGCCTTGTAATCAAAGGGCTCGACTTCAAGCGTGGCGGTGAAAGAACCCAGCCGGTTGGTTTGCGTGAGTTTATTCGCAAGATTTTTTCTTTCTGCGGTTGTAGGAATTATCAACATAACTTAATCCTCGTGATTTAGCAGGTAATCATGTCAGGTTCAAATTTCGGGAAGGGAGTGATCGTCGAGTTTTTATCGCTCGATCGATAATAGCGGGTATTGGGAGGTGCGCCACTAGCAGTTCTGATAGTGGCGCGGGTGCGTATTGTGTGCTCATCTAAGCGTTTGTGTTGCTGTAGTACGCAGCCGACTATCATTTCTGCTAGTTACGGAAACGGGAAAAGTACTGCATTGTGATCAATACCGTCTTCCGAGGAACTCGACATGACCAGCGAGCATATCTCCGATCCTAATACCCAAGCATTGGAATCTGCCTCCGTCCCCTTGGGTGAGCGCAATATCAATTACAGTCGTTGGATGACTGATATGTTTAATGACATCAGTCACTTGATGTTGTGGCAACTGGCATTGCCCAGTGCCCATAACTCCGGCGCTGATAAGGGGGCAATCGACTTTATCGGCGAAAAATGGACGGCGTGCCAGGATGGGCGGTTTTCAGCTCAACTGAACGCGGGTGCTCGCGTAGTGGATTTGCGCATGAAGGATAATAGCTATGGCGAAGTGGTTGGTAACCATGCGCCACATATCGAGTTTCGAGAAAGAATCGAGTTCAAGCATGGCAGTTGGGGTAATCGTCTGTTGCAGCACCTGATCAGTGATGTCCTCGATTTTTGCAGAGCAAACCCGGGTGAAATTGTCGTTCTGGATTTTCACTCATACGACAAAGGTACGCAGTATGCTTTCAACAGTCTTGAGCGGGTCTTGAAACATCTGGAAACTCTGAAATCATTTTTATTACCAAGGGTTGCATTGGGTAAAACAATGCAGCAGATATATACGGAATACCCGGGGAAAAACATTATTCTGGCGTTTGACTATGGGGCTTCAGACAAGTGGCCCGTAGACAAACCTGAAAGAGCACTTTTATGGGACTTGATTGGTCATCGTTGGAATCACGACGACTATAGCGAGGCCGGCATCGAGGAAATGGTTGTCGAAGCGATGAGGTCGCCTCCGCTCAACTTTCCCTGGGCATTAAGTTCGACAGTGTACAAGAGCGGTATAGATGGAGGGCCTCAACACCTCCCCGCCAATCATCCAATTCGAACGATTCCTTTTTCCGATAGTGGTCGTAAAGTCAATATTGTTATGGCCGACTTTATTCAGAGGGCGGATTCTCGTATCGGTGTGGTAGACCGATGCATTGCACTTAACTTGCAAATGGGGCGAGACAAGACTCCACCCAGCGCCCCTACCGGTTTTATTGTCCGGCAGCAGAGGTTAACCGACGAAGGCGCCAAGCAAGACTATTATCAAAACACGACACGCTTTTACTGGGATGCCTCCAAAGACGATACGGCTGTTCGCTATTATGAGATTTTCCAGAATGGTGCGCGTATTTATACCGTGAGCGGTACGGAGTTGTTGGTTAAGGATTTTAATAAGGTCAATGGACCGCTGAAAGTACGAGCGGTCGATATGGCGGGTAATGTGTCAGATTTTTCTTCGTCCGTGGATCTAACTCAGGATAGCGTCCCGCCTACTAATCCGGCGGACTTGAAGTTCGCCCGATTTGGTTATCCAACAATCAAAGTCGAGTGGGCCGCGTCATCTGACGGCAACGGCGTCGGAGTTGCAGGTTATGAAGTCAGGATCAACGATGTGTATCAGGGATTCACTGCCGCACTTTCATACGAGTTTCATAACACGTCTCCAAATCAATCCTATTTAATTGAAGTCCGTGCCAAGGATCGTAATGGCAACTACTCCGAATGGACAGGCCTGAATCGTCCTCCATTACCACGTCTTCAGAATACTAGAATCGACTACATACCACTCGATTGGGACCCCAATTTGTTTAATGCGGTAATCACTTGGGACTCCATCCCTATTCTTCTACCTTTGGGTATGCAAATTGCCTTGCAGTTCATCACCGACAGTGTTCCGCTGCCCTTGATTCCTTTTGATCCGACTTATCCGCCCACTTACAAAGACTATGCCATGCCCGGCGATAAATTCATCGTCAAGGCTCGCGTCTTTATCATGAATACGGGAGAAGAGTCTGAGCAGGTTGTGGTCAGTCTCGATGTCGACGTGACCAAGCCTTTGCCGGCAAGTAATTTTAAAATTGCCTCGCAGACTGATACGGATATGGTTTTAAGTTGGGACAAGTCAGCAAGTACGGATGTCGCAAGCTATGCGATATCGGTCAGTGAAAAACCGCCGTTCATAGTACCCGCATCCAGAAACGAATTTCCGGTATCGAAGTTGGCTTCGGAAGCGACGTATCCCATCAGGATTTGGGCAATTGACCATCATGGGAATTTATCACTTACGGCGTCTTTGACCGCCAGCGGTGGACCGGAGATTCCTGATAAACCGGGCGCTCCAACTAAAATTGCCGTAAGTGCCGGGACAATATCCGCTCAAATTGGCTGGCTGCCACCCGCGGGTAATTCGATTACTTATGCTTATTACCTGGAAGGTCAACAGGAAAAAACGACTGCCGAACGAAATGTCATTGTTGATGGCTTATCCACCAATACAGACTATACGTTCGTTGTATTTGCAGTCAGTAGCAGCGGAGAGCGATCCGACCCGGCCACGGCCACCTTCAAAACCATGAGCGGTTCGACTATTCCTTCTGATTTCCACGTGACGAACAATTCAAACCGCAGCGTTTCCTTTGCCTGGGGTCCCCCTCGAAACAATGCAGAAAACGTCCTGGGTTACACATTCAAGATATTTCCGAGCGGAGATTCGACGCCACTCAGCGCAATGAGCCATACAGCCAACAACCTGCTCGTCGGCTTACCCATGATATTTGGTGTTCAGTGCAGATTTAGGGATGGAACAGAATCGGAGTGGAACAAGATCACGGTCATACCACTGGCCTGAAAAAAACTGAGGCTCGTGCGTTCAACGCACGAGCCTCGGTTTCTACCCGTCAGTCTTAACCGCTAACCGCAACCCCTTTAAGGTACGGCGCAGGCTCGGCCCCCAGGTTGTTGAGCATGCGACCGCTGTACCAGTCGATGAAGTTCACCACACCAAATTCATAGGTCTTGGAGTACGGCCCAGGCTGGTACGCCGTGGAGTTGATGCCGCGCTGGTTTTCTTCGGCCAGGCGACGGTCCTGGTCGTTGGTGGCGTCCCAGACCTTGCGCATGCGTTCCACGTCGTAGTCCACGCCTTCGACGGCGTCCTTGTGGACGATCCACTTGGTGGTGACCATGGTTTCCTGAGCGCTGATCGGCCACACGGTGAACACGATGATGTGGTCGCCCATGCAGTGGTTCCAGGAGTGCGGCAGGTGCAGGATGCGCATCGAGCCCAGGTCCGGGTTCTTGATGCGGCCCATGAGTTTGGCGCAGCCCTGCTTGCCGTCCATGGTCATCGACACGGTGCCCTTGAGCAGCGGCATGCGCACGATGCGGTTGCGCAGGCCGAAGCTGGCGTGGGCGTAAGGGATCTTCTCGGCGTCCCAGGCGGCGGCGGAGGCGGCGACGTGGTCCTTGAACGCCTGGTCGGCGCGCGGGTCGGTGACGTCGTCCCATTCCAGCAGGGTTTTGAGCAATTCAGGGTGCGAACCGTTGCAGTGGTAGCACTCGCGGTTGTTTTCGAGCACCAGTTTCCAGTTGGCCTTTTCCATCAAGGTGGTCGTAATCGCCACCTTGGTGTTTTCCATGTCGTACGGTTCCATGTAATGAGTCAGCGTCGCCAGGAACTCATCGATGGCCGGTGGGTTTTCCGCCAGGCTGATGAAGATGTAGCCGCCGGCGGTTTTCACGTTCACGGGCTTGAGGCCGTACTGCTTCATGTCGAAGTCAGCGCCCATTTCGGTGCCGGCGAACAGCAGGCGACCGTCGAGTTCGTAGGTCCACTGGTGGTAGTGGCAGACCAGCTTGGCGACCTTGCCCTTGTCGCTGGTGCACAGACGCGAGCCGCGGTGACGGCAGACGTTGTGGAAGGCGTGCACGACGCCGTCGGCGCCGCGGATCACGATGATCGGGTTCTTGCCGACCTGCAGGGTCATGTAGTTGCCCTTGGCCGGGATTTCGCAGGTCATGCCGGCGATCAACCACTCTTTCTGGAAGATCTCCTGCATGTCGATATCGAACAGGCGCTCGTCGGTGTAGAACGGCTGCGGCAGCGAGAAGGTGCGCTCGCGCTCCTGCAGCATCTGGGCGGTGGCCTTGCGTGCGGGTTCCAGCGGATCGCCCAGGCTCAAGGTAGTAGTGACGTCCATCGTGTAGGTCCTCAAGGCCATCTGCGTGGCCGCGAAAAGTGGCTGATCAGGTTTGCAACGCAAGGTATGGGAAAACGGTTGTCCTGTTGGAGGCGAGTGTGGGGCCGGCGCAGGCCAGAACCTTATCCATGGGCGACATGGTGCAATCTGTTCCCGACGCGCAAGCCCCGGTGGTTGGGGGCTGGTCGCGATAAGCATGTGAATGTCGCAGATAGGTAAATGGATGGTTCACGCTATACGCAGAATCGCCATCATGAGGCCGACAGTCGGCTGTGGAGAACAAGCATGTCCAACACCTTCCTGAACCCGGTAACCACCCAGACCTGGGCCAATGGCCGACATATTGTCCGTTGCGTCAAAGTCATCCAGGAAACCTGGGATGTGCGCACCTTCTGTTTCATGGCCGACCAGCCGATCATGTTCTTCTTCAAGCCAGGGCAGTTCGTGACCCTGGAGTTGGAGATCGAAGGCCAGCCGATCATGCGTTCGTACACCATTTCCAGCTCGCCGTCGGTGCCGTACAGCTTCTCGGTGACCATCAAGCGCGTACCGGGGGGCAAGGTTTCCAACTGGCTGCACGACACGCTGCACGAAGGCCAGGAACTGGCGGTGCACGGCCCGGTCGGTCTGTTCAATGCCATGGACTTCACCGCGCCGAAGGTGCTCTACCTCAGCGGTGGCGTCGGTATCACACCGGTCATGTCCATGGCGCGCTGGTTCTACGATACCAACGGCAACGTGGATATGGTGTTTATCCACAGCGCTCGTTCGCCCAAAGACATCATCTACCACCGTGAGCTGGAGCACATGGCGTCGCGGATCGAGAACTTCAATCTGCACATCATTTGCGAGAAGCACGGCATGGGTGAGCCCTGGGCCGGCTATCGCGGATACCTGAACCACCGGATGCTCGAATTGATGGCACCGGACTTCATGGAGCGCGAAGTGTTCTGCTGCGGCCCGACGCCGTATATGACTGCCGTCAAGCGTTTGCTGGAAGGTGCCGGGTTCGACATGAAGCGTTACCACGAAGAATCCTTCGGTGCGACCCCGCCAGAAGCGCGCGCCGATGCCGTGGAACACGCCGAGCAGGCGGCAGACGCACCGGAAGTCGACGCCGCGGACCTGCATCAAGTGGAATTCACCGCCTCCGGCAAGAGCATCCGCGTGGCCCCGGGCGAAACCGTACACGCCGCCGCTGCGAAGGTCGGCCTGATGATCCCGAAAGCCTGCGGCATGGGCATCTGCGGCACCTGCAAAGTGCTGAAGCTGGGCGGGGAAGTGGAGATGGACCACAACGGCGGGATCACCGAAGACGACGAAGCCGAAGGGTTCATCCTGTCGTGCTGCAGCATTCCGAAGGGGGATGTGCGGATCGAGTATTAATCCAAAAAATTCGGTACACCCGTTACTAATGTGGGAGCGGGCTTGCTCGCGAAGACGGTGGCATGGTCAACATTGATGTTGTCTGACGCGCCGCCTTCGCGGGCAAGCCCGCTCCCACAGGGTTTTGTGGTGTTCACAAAATCCGGAAACACCCGTTCCCCCTGTAGGAGCTAGCTTGCTAGCGATGAGCCCGAGAGCGCCGCGGGGTGTCAGGTGCCCCGCGTCATCGTTGGCCACCATCGCGAGCAAGCTCGCTCCTACAGTGGGTATGTGGTGTGTCAGGCCATGACTTCGCGGATGTCGCGGGCCAGTTCTCGTACGCGTTCTTCTTCGGTGTCCCATGAGCACATGAAGCGGGCGCCGCCTTTGCCGATGAAGGTGTAGAAGCGCCAGCCCTTGGCAGTGAGGGCGGAGATGGCCGGTTCCGAGAGTTGCAGGAACACGCCGTTGGCCTGTACCGGGAACATCAGTTCCACGCCCGGGATGTCGCTGACCAGTTCAGCCAGCAATTGCGCGCAGTGGTTGGCGTGGCGGGCGTATTTGAGCCAGGCGTCGTTTTCCAGGATGCCGACCCACGGGGCAGACAGGAAGCGCATTTTCGATGCCAGCTGGCCGGCCTGTTTGCAGCGGTAGTCGAAGTCCTCGGCCAGATCGTGGTTGAAGAACAGGATCGCCTCGCCCACCGCCATGCCGTTTTTCGTACCGCCAAAGCACAACACATCGACACCAGCCTTCCACGACAGCTCAGCCGGCGAGCAGCCGAGGAACGCGCAGGCGTTGGAAAAACGCGCGCCGTCCATGTGCAGGTGCAGGCCCAGCTCCTTGCAGGTCGCGCTGATGGCGCGCACTTCGTCCGGGGTATAGACGCTGCCCACTTCGGTGGCCTGGGTCAGGGTCACGACGCGGGGCTTGGGGTAGTGGATGTCCTGGCGCTTGAGGGCGACTTCGCGGATCGAGTCCGGGGTCAGCTTGCCGTTTTCGGTGCGGGCGATCAGCAGCTTGGAGCCGTTGGAGAAAAACTCCGGGGCGCCGCATTCGTCGGTTTCGACGTGGGCGGTTTCCGAGCAGATCACGCTGTGGTAACTCTGGCACAGCGACGACAGGGCCAGGGAGTTGGCAGCGGTGCCGTTGAACGCGAAGAACACTTCGCAGTCGGTTTCGAACAGCTTGCGGAAATCGTCGGACGCGCGGGCAGTCCACTCGTCGTCGCCATAGGCGCGCTGGTGACCATGGTTGGCCTGTTCCATGGCGGCCCAGGCTTCAGGGCAGATACCGGAATAGTTGTCGCTGGCGAATTGTTGGCTCTTGTCGGTCATGGCCTGCTTTCCGTGATCGAGACGCCTATGGTGAAGCGTCTCGTGGTCAATAAGGGGGCGCACTCTGCCGAAGATCGTCCGGGGAGTACACGGGATGTCGGTGTCAGAAAATTACGCAGAAGCCGGGCAATTATGCACGTGTCTTTGGACTTAAGGGCTATGCACTTGAAGCAACGCGACCATGCACTGGATTTGCTCAAATGGCTGGCGCTGCTGTGCATGGTGCTCGATCACCTGCGATACATCGGTTATTCCGCCGACTGGCTGTATGTGCCGGGGCGCCTGGCGTTCCCGTGGTTCTGCCTGGCGATGGCGGTCAATCTGGCGCGGGCGCCGGTCAAGTCCAGCGGACAGTGGCGCTATTTGTGCTGGCTGGTGCTGTTCAGCGCGGTCAGCGAAATGCCCTATCGGTTGTTCTTGCCTAATCCCGACACGCTCAACGTGATGCCAACCCTCGTGTTGGGCCTATTGGTGGCTCGCGGCTGGCAGGACCCTAATCTTCAAATGCGACTATTGGCTGTCGCTTCTGTCGTGTTGGCGGCGGTGTTCTCGTCAAAACTGATGTTTGGCTTCTTCGGGGTGATGTTGCCGCTGGCGATGTTGCTGGTGATTGGTCGTCCATGGATTTTCGTGTTGCTGCCGGGGGTGGTGTGTTTGGCCGCCAATCAGTGGCAGGTGCTGTATTACTCCATTCGCCTGGGCAATCACGTGGCGATGGCGGCGGTTGCCACTTGTCTGATTGCGCCATGGCTGGGGATGTTCCTTTTGCGACATGCACAGGACGTAAAACCGCTGCCCATGCGCAGGTGGGCGTATGCGCTCTATCCCGTGCATTTCCTCGTTCTTTACGCAGTGCGCCAGGCAATCGCATGACCCCTGTGAGA
>NZ_JAIQWX010000011.1 GCF_020164475.1 Pseudomonas sp. REP124
AGGCTCGCTCCCACAGGATCAGTGTTCATGTATCTGAAATGTTCAGCTCCGGGCACTGCGCCAGGCATCGATCAGTTCAACGAAGATGCCTTGCACCTGGCGGATCAGCGTTTGATCGTCGATCTCACCGGCCAGCCACGCGCGGCTCGGCTCCTGGAAGATCGTGCGGCCCACGGCGAAACCGCGACAGGTCCGGCTCTTGCTGGCTTGCGCAAACCCTTCGGCCAACGCCGTCGCCGGAGCGTTCAAGCCCAGCAACACCACGCCACGGCAGTACGGATCGCGCTCCTGAATCAAATCGTCCAGTTGCTTCCACTGCTCGGCACTTTGCGCTTCGATCTTCCACCACGCCGGGTAGATGCCCAGGTTGTAGAGTCGCTTGAGCGCGCGATACAGCACGTCCGGGTGCGTCGAGGGGTGGTCCTTGGGCGGGATGATTTCCAGCAGCAGTTCATGACCGCTGACTTGCGAGGCCTGGTACAGCCCCTTGATCTGGGCCTCCTGCTCAAGGCGCAACAGGGGCTCGTCGTCGGGATGGAATTGCACCAGGCATTTGATGATCTGCTCCTGTGGCCAGGCAATCAGATTGCTGCCGATCGATCGCCCGTGTTCGAACGCCAGCGGTCGGGAGCCCTGGACCTCCACAGGCCGCGCCACCCACCAGCCACGACCGGTGGCGGCGTTCAGCGAGTCCTGACCGAATCGCTGGTCCGCCAACAGGCCGACGTCAGCCTCGATGCCCTGTTCGCGCAAATCGCTTTCGACCCGTTCGACGGCCGTAATGAACAGTTGCTTGAGTTCGCAGATAGCGTTGAGATCGCGCCCGCCCTTTTGCGCCAGCTCCACAAGTTGCCGGCGATGATCGAAGGCGAAAATGAACAGTTGCTTCCATTGTTTGCGCGGCACGCTGACCTGATGCAGGCGTTGCAGGGTGGCGTCCTGATCCGGTCGCGTGATCGGCACCGGGCTGCTGAACAGATAATCGAGTTCGGCGCGGGTCGGCATCGCCGGAGCGCAGGCATGGCGTGAAACCACCAGGCCACCGCAGGCATTGGCCAACTGGCAGCAGCGCTCATCGCTGGCATCCTCCAGCCAACCACTTAGAAAGCCCGACATGAAGGCATCCCCGGCGCCCAGTACGTTCAGCACTTCGACTCGCACGCCAGGATAAATCGCACCGTCTTCGAGCCGTTGTGGAATCGCCCCGTGAATCACTGTGCAACCTTGCGCACCGAGCTTGACCACCAGGGTCGCTTCGCTCAATCGGCGGACATTGCGCAGTGCGGTGAGCAAATCCCCGGCACCGCCGGCGATCAGGAACTCTTCTTCGGTGCCGACAATGAGATCGAAGCGCGGGAGGATTTTCTGCACGTGCTGGCTGACGCTCTGGTCGGCCACAAACCGGGTTTCGCCGTCAGCCTTGCCGGCAAGCCCCCACAACACAGGGCGGTAGTCGATATCCAGAATCCGTTTGACGTTGTGTTTGTGCGCATATTCCAGCGCCTGGACGCTGGTCTTGTAGACGCCGTCGGTGGAGAAATGCGTGCCGGTGATCAACAAGGCCTTGCTGGAGGCGATATAGGCTTCGCTGATGTCTTCGGCGCGCAACGCCATGTCGGCGCAGTTTTCACGGTAGAACACCAGCGGGAAGGTTTCGCGGTCCTTGAGACCGAGCAGCACCATTGCCGTCAGGCGCTCGTGATCGACCTTGACGGCGCTGATGTCGCATCCCTCCCGAGCCAGGGACTCCAGCAAGAAGCGTCCCATGTGATCGTCTCCCACCCGGCTCAGCATCGCCGATTTGAGCCCCAGGCGCGCGGTGCCGAAAGCGATGTTGGCGGACGATCCACCGAGGTATTTGGCGAAACTGCTCACATCCTCCAGTCGCGCCCCGACTTGCTGCGCGTAAAGGTCGACGCCAAGACGCCCCAGGCAAATCAGATCCAATTGACGTCCACTGGCAAAACGAGTCTGGCCCATGCTGGCTCCTGTTGTTTTTATCAGCCTGCGTTCACGACGATCAACGTGTCGCACACGCTTGGTGGAATCAGACTAAAACGAGCGGAAACGATAAATCAATAATTATTCCAATTATTTTTTACGTGGAATATTTTTTCCAATAGACTTCGATTCAAGCCAAGCTGGCGCGGTGCATCGTTTCAGCAACCGAGCCCTGCCCGCAAGCTCAAGATTTTGTCCGGGCCTAGCCTGTAGACTGCGCACAGCCAACCTATTGTCAGGGGACGACGCACAGCATCGTCCCCATAAGAACAAGCCAGAAGGATTCCCTATGTCCCGCACCGATCAGCCGGCTTCGACCGAGAGCACGTCAGACAGCGATCTCGTCAGCCCCCCGATCAACGCCGAGCGCCTGTTGCAACTGATCACCAACGAATACGAAAGCCTGCCACGCCAGCTCAAAAGCATCGCCAGTTACATGAGCCAGCAAAGCGATCGGATCATGGTCGACCGCATCAGCGACATCGCCCGCGAGTGCGAAGTACACCCGTCAGCCATCGTGCGGTTCTCCCAGCGCTTCGGCTTCAGCGGCTTCAGCGAAATGCAGGCGCTGTTCCGCGAGGCGTATACCCACAAAACCACGCCGGTGCAGAACTATCAGCAGCGCATTCGCAGCCTGATTGCCAACAAGTCGCAGAAAGCCAGCGGCGGCGACCTGGCGCGCGAGTGCATCGATGCCACCCTGTCGGGCATCGAACGGCTCGGACAGGAACTGGATGACCAGGCTTTCGAAAAGGCTGTGGACCTGGTGGTCAATGCCGACAACATCTACGTGGTCGGCGTGCGTCGCTCGTTCGCGGTCGCCGACTATCTGGTCTACAACCTGCAGCACACCAACAAGCGCATCCACCTGGTGTCGGGCCTGGGCGGCACCTATCGCGAGCAGATGCGCAGCGTGCGCGCCAACGACCTGGTGATCGCCATCAGCTTTACCCCGTACGGCAAGGAAACCCAGCACTGCCTGCGCATCGCCCAGCATCATCAGGCGAAAACCCTGATCAT
Source organism: Pseudomonas sp. REP124 (assembly GCF_020164475.1). GTDB lineage: Bacteria > Pseudomonadota > Gammaproteobacteria > Pseudomonadales > Pseudomonadaceae > Aquipseudomonas. The sequence continues at coordinate 3,022 of NZ_JAIQWX010000011.1, forward strand.
CACCGACAGCAATCTCTCGCCTCTGGCCAAACGCGCCAACACTCTGCTGCTGGTCAACGAAGGCAGTTCGTTCGCGTTCCGTTCATTGAGTGCGACTCTGTGTCTGTGCCAGGCGCTGTTCATCGCCGTGGCCTATCGACTGGAACTGAAGGTCGATGAGATTCACGAGCAGGTGGGGTTCGAAGACTGAAGAGGTGGAACATTGAATGACGTTTTGTAAATATTTTTTCTATTAATTGAATAGAGGGAATTTTTATTCTACAAATGAGCCTTCTGAAACTGAACATTCAAAAGGCTCCCGTCATGCGCGAACTCGGAATCGGACTTATCGGTACAGGCTTCATGGGCCGTGCCCACGCCCTGGCTTTCCGCAACGTCAGTGCGGCATTCGAACTGCCCTTCACAATTCGCCTCGCCGCGCTGGCCGACGCCAACCCGACCCGCGCGCAAGCCTGCGCCCAGGCCTGGGGCTTTGAGCAGGCCTATGCGGACTGGCAGCATTTGATTGACGACCCGAAAGTCGACCTGATCGCCATCACCACCCCCAACCATTTGCACTACCCGATGGCGATGGCCGCGATTGCCGCGGGCAAGCCTGTGTACTGTGAAAAACCGCTGTCGGTGAGCCTCGAACAGGCCAACGCCATGCACCTGGCGGCCAGAAATGCGGGCTTGGTCACCCGTGTCGGTTACAACTACCAGCACAATCCCATCATCGGCCTGGCCCGGGAACTGATCCTGAGCGGTGAACTCGGCGAAATCGTCAGTTTTCAGGGCGAATTCAGCGAAGACTTCATGGCCGATCCCGCATCACCCTGGTCGTGGCGCTGCGAGGCGGGGCACGCGGGCGGCGCGCTGGCGGATCTGGGCAGCCACTTGCTGGCCATGGCGCGCTATCTGCTCGGCGAGGTGGAAGCGGTTTGCGCCCAATTGCAGACCGTCCACGGTCAGCGTCCGGCCACAGCCGGGAGCCAGGAACTGCGTGCCATTGCCGTCGACGATCAGGTCCATGCATTGCTGCGTTTTACTCGCGGTGCCAGCGGCACGTTCAGCAGCAGTTGGCTAAAGCACGGCTACAAGAATCACCTGAGTTTCGAGATCAGTGGCACCCGGGGCACCCTGTCATTCGATCAGGAACGCTTGAATGAACTACGTCTGTGTCGCGTCGGACAGGAGGGTTTCCAGCGATTGCTGGCCGGCCCGAACCTGCCCGGTTACGCCGCGTTCAGTCCCGCAGCGGGGCATCAGCTGGGCTACAACGAGTTGAAGACGCTGGAAGTGCACGAGCTGATCATGGCCTTGGCCGGTCAAGGACAGACCGGCACCGATTTCGAGCAGGCCTTTGAAGTGGAACGATTGGCGACGGCGATTCGTCTGGCTGCGCGGGAGGAGCGCTGGGTGAAAGTCAGCGAGGTGTGATGGTTGATGAGTTACCAGCGCAGCCGGACCCATCGATCAAGCATGCGGGAAGAATGACCGCATGCCTGATCGATCCAGAGCATTCAATCCGCCATCGCCATTCTGAGTGCAACCGAAGCCTCAAGCAGCTTGTGCGCCTGAATCGAGACCGCCTCCGCCAACTCATCGTTTCCTGCTTGTTTGAACGTCGCAGCCAAATCCAGCAGCTTCCCGATCTCCGTCTCAATCGTGCGAACGGATTCTCCTACCTGGTATCGGAGTGAGTGAGCCATTTCCATCCTTCCTGTGAGCAAATCGCCCGGAAGACTACATCACGTTGGATCGTTCAGTGCAGACATCACCCGACTCGCGACCCAACCATCTGTTCAGTGGAGCGTCAACGCCCTGCGACTCTCACCAATCCTGATCCTGTCCAACGCCCGATTCAGCGCATCCAGGGCATCAAGCAACGCCTTCGCCTCGGCCTCGCGTCCGTTGCCCCAGAGACGTTCGGCCATTGTGTTCAAAGCCTGGATGGCGCGCTCGATTTCGGCGGCAGTGGCGGGTGGTGGGGGTTTTGTGAGTTTGTTTGGCATGGTCGAAGTTTCCGGAAGACGGTTTGTGACGACTTGGAACGTCGCATGATTGAGCTGGAACCGGGGGCATTTCGGATGCCTCGTTGACGACTTTCTGCTACCCCATATGATCGCCCGCTGAATCGTGAAGTGATCTCTCCAAGTGCCACTGCTGTAGCAACTGGCATCACTTTACCCCAAGCATGAAGAGGTCCATTAGATGGCGAGGCAATGGGACTGCAAATTATCATTCATGCCCGAACCGAAATGGATGACACGCATGAAGCTATGGATCGCAGTTTGTCTCGCCGCGGCAGTATCAGGTTGCGGCACCATCAAAACGCTGACGGACGAGGAAGGCGCCAGCGACAACCTGGCAAGGTGGAAGTCAAATTGCCAGACTATCCCTCGCGCCTACAGCGGCGCCGCTTATCAATTCTGCAATTTGAATGGACCAGCCCGGTCGGGCCCTCACTGGGCCGCACCGCCCATTGTTCTGGACATGGCAGTTTCCGGTATTGCAGACACGATTCTCCTTCCTTACACCGGCTATCTGCAGTATGAGCAAGGCGACATTCAGATTCGTCGAAGGCAATAGGTATTCAGGGAGGTGAGGCTTAAGCGTTTTTTAGACATGAAAAAGCCCAACCTTTTCAGATTGGGCTAGTCATTGAACATCAGCTTACTTAGCTTTAGCGCTCTTGATATCGCTGATGATTTGCTGAGCGATAGCTTCAACCTGCTCCTTGGTCATGGCTGACATGATTCCCTCCCAAGCAGACGACGAAGTGTCGTAAGTCCGAGTGCCAATAAGGCGTCCCGACTTAATATCTGAATAATCCGCGCTGGAGTTAACCCAGGCGTTACCGACCATCACGCCCGCACCATAGCGCGCACCCGGGGTGATGTATCGAAAGTTGGTCACGTTGATCCTGATGCCTACGCCGTCTTTGTCAGCGGGGATAGAAGCTTTAGTATCCAGAAGGCTATAGCCAGCACGAGTTGCTTCGTTGTGCAGAGCTTCGGTCCACTCTTGCTTCAGACGAGGCCAATCCTCATTCTGCTGAACCTTGTTGTTACCTTGGAAATTTACAATCAGGTTGTGTTTAGCTGATTCAGGAATGGCAAGCGACTCGGTGCCACCGCTTTTCACTTTGGCCGCACAGCCGCTCAGCAGCGATACGCCAATAAAGCACGAGGCGACGAATAGGGTTTTAGTGATTTTCATAGAATTTCCATATCCTGAAAAGCGTGCATGCGCACGATCAAAAGATCTCTGACAGATCGGTTCAGCAGAGAGGTGGAGCTGCGCGACTTTAGCCAATCCTGATTCGATCCACTCCCCCGATATGGTGCATTCAAAGCACCGAGAGATGCTTCGTCCCGGTTCTCGACCATCGTTCGGTCTGTTGTTCGGTGCCCTGGCTGGACAGAACTGTATCGGAGCCTCCACTCACCACGAACACGTTTGAAGCAAACAAAGTGTCAGCGACTGAATCAGGTGGGCCAGCTCTGGCCATTCTGAGGAGGAAAACAGAATCCCCTGCAAAATTCCCTGCACATGAAAAAGCCGAACTGATGAGAGTTCGGCTAAGTCATTTGAAAAATATGGTCGGGACGGAGTGATTCGAACACTCGACCCCTAGCACCCCATGCTAGTGCGCTACCGGACTGCGCTACGCCCCGACTAGGCGTGAAACCTGTTCTTCACCTCGAAGAACGCTCAAGAATATATCGCAAGCTTTTGAAAACTGGAAGTATTTAAAAGCAGTAATTTTATTTCTTGAGGACCACCAGAACATCTTCGAGCTCAGCGATCATCTGGCGGATCATTTGTTTGTATTGCGTGGTGTCGTCTTTGGCTTCATCGCCGGACAAGCGCAGGCGTGCGCCGCCGATGGTGAATCCTTGATCGTAAAGAAGCGCGCGGATCTGCCGGATCATCAGCACGTCCTGGCGCTGATAATACCGGCGGTTTCCGCGGCGTTTGACGGGGTTGAGCTGAGGAAACTCCTGCTCCCAGTAGCGCAGCACGTGTGGTTTTACCGCACACAGCTCGCTGACTTCACCAATGGTGAAGTAGCGTTTGCCTGGGATGACGGGAAGCTCGTCGTTATGACTTGGTTCCAGCATAAGCCTCAACTCGGGCCTTCAACTTCTGCCCTGGACGAAAGGTGACCACACGGCGAGCCGTGATTGGAATTTCTTCCCCGGTTTTCGGATTGCGGCCAGGCCGCTGGCGTTTGTCCCGCAGGTCGAAATTGCCGAAACCGGACAATTTGACCTGCTCGTTGTCTTCAAGAGCGTGCCTGATTTCCTCGAAAAACAGTTCGACCAACTCCTTGGCTTCCCGCTTGTTCAGGCCCAGCTCTTCATACAGACGTTCCGCCATCTCAGCTTTCGTCAAAGCCCCCATACGTCACTTCCTTAACGTGGCGTTCAACCTTTGTTCGAGCGAGGTGAGGATGTTTTGCGTTGTGGAATTCACCTCATCGTCATTAAGAGTGCGCGATGGATGCTGCCAGGTCAAGCCGACGGCGAGGCTTTTTCTATCAGGATCAATGCCTTTACCCTGATACACGTCAAATAGCCTGAGGTCTGTCAGCCATTCGCCTGCATTTTCACGGATTACGTCCAGTACAGCCGAGGCTGCAACGTCCTGGTGTGCAATCAGTGCAAGGTCACGACGCACTTCAGGAAAGCGTGACAACTCGTGGAATTTCGGCATTTTGCCCGACGCCACTTCCGCCAGAACCAGCTCGAAAACGAAAACCGGACGATCCAGACCCAGGGTTTTCGACAATTCAGGGTGGATGGCGCCGACGAAACCGACCAGACGACCTTCGCGTTCGATGCGCGCGGTTTGACCCGGGTGCAGCGCCGGGTGCTTGCCCGGTACGAAAGTGAACGCATCCAGTGCACCGGCGAAGCCCAGTACCGCTTCCACGTCAGCCTTGACGTCGAAGAAGTCGACCACGTCGCGACCTTGCGCCCAGCCTTCCGGCAGACGGCTACCGCAAACGACACCCGCCAGCATCGGCTCTTGCTTCAAGCCTTCCAGCTGACCCACGAAACGCAGACCGCTCTCGAACAGACGAACGCGATCCTGTTGACGGTTCAGGTTGTGCTGCAACGCCTTGACCAGACCCGGCCACAGCGACGAACGCATGGCCGCCATGTCGTTGGAAATCGGGTTGGCCAACAGCAACGGCTCGACACCCGGGTTGAACAGCTCGAACTGTTTCGGATCGATGAAGCTGTAGGTGATCGCTTCCTGATAGCCACGGGCAACCAGCAGACGACGCAGCTCGGGCAGATCGCTGCGGGCTTCAGCCTTGGCTTGTGGCGCCAGACGCGCTTGCGGGTAACGAACCGGCAGACGGTTGTAGCCGTACAGACGAGCCAGTTCTTCGATCAGGTCGACTTCCAGGCTGATGTCGAAGCGATGACTCGGCACTTCCACGCGCCACTGCCCTGCCCCTTCAGCCGTGACGACCAGACCCAGACCGCTCAGCAGGCTTTCGACTTCAGCCGAATCCATTTCCATGCCCAGCATCTGGGTGATGCGCTGGGCACGCAGGGTGACCGGGGCAACTGACGGCAAGTGCTGCTCGCTGACGGTCTCGATGATCGGGCCGGCTTCGCCACCGGTGATTTCCAGCAGCAGGCCAGTGGCGCGCTCCATGGCTTCACGGGCCAGCTGCCAGTCCACGCCACGCTCGTAACGGTGCGAGGCATCGGTGTGCAGGCCGTAGGAACGGGCCTTGCCAGCGACGGCGATCTGATCGAAGAAAGCGCTTTCCAGGAAGATGTCGCGCGTGGTCGCGGTGTTGACGCCGCTGTGCTCGCCACCCATGACGCCGGCAATCGCCAGAGCGCGGGTGTGGTCGGCGATCACCAGCGTATCGCTACGCAGACTGACTTCCTGACCGTCGAGCAGTACCAGCTTCTCGCCTTCTTCGGCCATGCGCACACGGATGCCGCCGTTGATTTCGGCGAGATCGAAGGCGTGCAGCGGTTGCCCCAGCTCGATCATCACGTAGTTGGTGATGTCGACGGCAGCGTCGATGCTGCGCACGTCGGCACGACGCAGACGCTCAACCATCCACAGCGGGGTTGGCTTGGACAGGTCGACGTTACGGATCACACGACCCAGGTAACGCGGGCAGGCAGCAGGTGCCAGCACTTCGACCGGACGCACTTCGTCGTGCGCAGCCGGTACCGCGTCAACGACGGGACGAGTTACCGGAGCGGCGTACAGTGCGCCGACCTCACGGGCCAGACCCGCCAGCGACAGGCAGTCGCCACGGTTCGGGGTCAGGTCGACCTCGATGCTGGCATCGTCCAGTTTCAGGTATTCACGGATGTCCTGGCCCACTGGCGCATCCGCCGGCAGTTCCATCAGGCCATCGTTGCCCTCGCCCACTTGCAGTTCGGCTTGAGAGCACAGCATGCCGTTGGACTCAACGCCACGCAGCTTGGCTTTCTTGATCTTGAAGTCGCCCGGCAGTTCGGCACCGAGGGTGGCGAACGGGATCTTCAGGCCTGGCCGCACGTTTGGCGCGCCGCACACGACCTGGAAAGTCTCCGAGCCGTTGCTGACCTGACAAACACGCAGCTTGTCGGCATCAGGGTGTTGTTCGGTGCTCAGCACCTCACCCACGATCACGCCGCTGAATTCGCCGGCGGCCGGAGTGACGCTATCGACCTCGAGACCGGCCATCGACAGACGAGCAACCAGCTCATCGCGACTTACCTGCGGGCTAACCCAGCCACGCAGCCATTGTTCACTGAATTTCATCCTGCTCTCCTAAGAATTCGTTACGACTAGCGAAATTGCGCGAGGAACCGCAAGTCGTTGTCGAAGAACAGACGCAAGTCGTTCACGCCGTAACGCAGCATGGCCAGACGCTCGACGCCCATGCCGAAGGCAAAGCCCGAAAACTCTTCCGGGTCGATCCCGGACATGCGCAGCACGTTCGGATGAACCATGCCGCAGCCCATGACTTCCAGCCAGCCGGTCTGCTTGCACACACGGCAGCCTTTGCCGCTGCACATCACGCATTCCATGTCGACTTCAGCCGATGGCTCGGTGAACGGGAAGTACGAAGGACGGAAACGCACGGCCAGCTCTTTTTCGAAGAACACGCGCAGGAATTCTTCGATGGTGCCTTTGAGGTCGGCGAAATTGATATCGCGATCGACCAGCAGGCCTTCGACCTGGTGGAACATCGGCGAGTGGGTGATATCTGAGTCGCTGCGGTACACACGGCCTGGGCAGACGATGCGGATCGGCGGCTGTTTCGATTCCATGGTGCGGACCTGTACCGGCGAGGTATGGGTGCGCAGCAACATGTTGGCGTTGAAATAGAAGGTGTCATGCATCGACCGGGCCGGGTGGTGGCCTGGGATGTTGAGCGCCTCGAAGTTGTGATAGTCGTCTTCGACTTCCGGGCCTTCGGCGATGCCGTAGCCGATGCGGGTGAAGAACTGCTCGATACGTTCCAGAGTCCGGGTAACCGGATGCAGACCGCCAGAGGTCTGGCCGCGGCCAGGCAGGGTCACGTCAATGGATTCGGCGGCGAGCTTGGCCGCAAGATCGGCCTCCTCGAACAACGCCTTGCGCGCATTGAGAACCTCTGTGACACGCTCCTTGGCAACGTTGATCAGCGCGCCGACTTGTGGGCGCTCTTCTGCCGGCAAATTCCCCAGGGTCTTCATCACCTGAGTCAATTCACCCTTTTTGCCAAGGTAGTGAACCCGGATTTGCTCCAGGGCATTGATATCTTCAGCGCTTTGCACAGCCTCTAGTGCTTGCGAGACGAGCGCGTCCAGGTTTTCCATGTACAGACTCCAGATACGAAATAGGGGAAGAGCTTGAAGGCTCTTCCCCTATTTATGACGTTTAACACCTGACCCCACAGAGGTGAGGTCGGGTGACTGTCGGGGGTACTTAAGCCAAGGTGGCTTTAGCTTTCTCGACAATCGCAGCAAACGCCGCTTTTTCGTTCACTGCCAGATCAGCCAGAACCTTACGGTCGATCTCGATGGACGCTTTTTTCAGGCCGGCGATGAAACGGCTGTAGGACAGACCGTTGATACGAGCACCAGCGTTGATACGAGCGATCCACAGAGCGCGGAACTGACGTTTTTTCTGACGACGGTCACGGTAGGCGTATTGGCCTGCCTTGATTACCGCTTGCTTGGCAACACGGAATACGCGCGAACGAGCGCCGTAGTAGCCTTTAGCAAGTTTCAGAATTTTTTTGTGACGCTTACGGGCAATGACGCCACGCTTTACACGAGCCATGAGTTACTTCCTCTATTCTTGACTAAAATTAACGAAGGCGCAGCATGCGCTCGACTTTTGCCACGTCGGACGGATGCAGCAAGCTGCTACCGCGCAGTTGACGCTTACGCTTGGTCGACATTTTGGTCAGGATGTGGCTCTTGAAAGCGTGTTTATGCTTGATGCCGTTAGCAGTTTTCAGAAACCGCTTAGCTGCACCACTTTTGGTTTTCATCTTTGGCATGTTCGGATACTCCGCATTCAGTTGATAAACATAATCAGAAGGCCTGCCGTGCCCTGTTGATTATTTCTTCTTTTTCGGGGCGATGACCATGATCAGCTGGCGTCCTTCCATCTTAGGATGCTGTTCGACCGAACCGTACTCGAGCAAGTCACCTTCAACTCGCTTGAGGAGTTCCATCCCCAGCTCCTGGTGGGCCATCTCACGGCCGCGGAATCGCAAGGATACCTTGGCCCTGTCCCCGTCACTCAGGAAACGTACCAGGTTGCGTAGTTTTACCTGGTAATCCCCTTCCTCCGTCCCTGGACGAAACTTGATTTCTTTTACCTGAATCTGCTTCTGGTTCTTCTTCGCCGCTGCAATCTGTTTCTTCTTTTCGAAGATCGATTTGCCGTAGTCCATCACCCGGCAAACAGGCGGGACTGCGTCAGCGGAAATTTCTACCAGATCAAGCTTGGCTTCTTCAGCAATACGAAGCGCTTCATCAATCGAGACGATGCCAATCTGCTCGCCGTCAGCGCCAATTAACCGAACCTCGCGTGCCGAGATATTCTCGTTGATCGGGGCTTTCGGTGCAGTTCGTTTATCTTGTCTCATATCACGCTTAATAATAATTACTCCGAATCTTGGCGACCACGCCGGGAAACCGCTTGCGCGAGGAACTCGGAGAATTGGGCGACGGGCATCGAGCCCAGGTCAGCACCTTCACGAGTGCGCACAGCGACAGTCTGCGTCTCGACTTCCTTATCTCCAATAACCAAGAGATAGGGAACCTTGAGCAAGGTATGCTCGCGGATTTTAAAGCCGATCTTTTCATTTCTCAAGTCAGACTTGGCACGAAACCCGCTTTCGTTGAGAGTTTTTTCTACCTGGGCGACAAAATCTGCCTGTTTATCAGTGATATTCATCACCACAGCCTGCGTCGGCGCGAGCCACGCAGGGAATGCACCCTCGTAGTGTTCGATCAGAATTCCGACGAAACGCTCGAACGAGCCAAGAATCGCCCGGTGCAACATCACCGGATGCTTGCGGCTGTTGTCCTCGGATACGAACTCGGCACCCAGACGGACAGGCAGGTTGAAATCGAGCTGCAGGGTACCACACTGCCAGACACGGCCCAGGCAATCTTTCAGCGAGAATTCGATCTTCGGACCGTAGAACGCACCCTCACCCGGCTGCAGATCGTACGGCAGGCCCGCGCTATCGAGGGCTGCGGCCAGGGCAGCTTCGGCGCGATCCCACAACTCGTCGGAACCGACGCGTTTTTCCGGACGAGTGGACAGCTTCATCTCGATGTCCTTGAAGCCGAAGTCGGCGTAGACATCCATGGTCAGCTTGATGAAGGCGGCAGATTCGGCCTGCATCTGCTCTTCAGTGCAGAAGATGTGAGCATCGTCCTGAGTGAACGCACGCACGCGCATGATGCCGTGCAAGGCACCCGATGGCTCGTTACGGTGGCAGGCACCGAATTCGGCCAGGCGCATCGGCAGCTCGCGGTAGCTCTTCAGGCCCTGGTTGAACACCTGCACGTGGCAAGGGCAGTTCATTGGCTTGATGGCGTAGTCGCGGCTTTCCGACTCGGTGGTGAACATGTTGTCGGCGTAGTTGGCCCAGTGGCCGGACTTTTCCCACAGGCTGCGATCAACGACCTGAGGCGTCTTGATCTCGAGGTAGCCGTTGTCGCGCTGCACCTTGCGCATGTACTGCTCGAGCACCTGATACAGGGTCCAGCCGTTCGGGTGCCAGAACACCATGCCCGGCGCTTCTTCCTGGGTGTGGAACAGGCCCAGGCGCTTGCCGATCTTGCGGTGATCGCGCTTTTCCGCTTCTTCGATGCGCTGGATGTAGGCGGCCAGCTGCTTCTTGTCAGCCCATGCGGTGCCGTAGACGCGCTGCAATTGCTCGTTCTTGGCATCGCCGCGCCAGTAGGCGCCGGACAGCTTGGTGAGCTTGAAGGATTTCAGGAAGCGGGTGTTCGGCACGTGCGGGCCACGGCACATGTCGACGTATTCTTCGTGATAGTACAGGCCCATGGCCTGTTCATTCGGCATGTCCTCGACCAGACGCAGCTTGTAATCTTCGCCACGGGCCTTGAACACTTCGATCACTTCGGCGCGCGGAGTGACTTTCTTGATCACGTCGTAATCTTTCTCGATCAGCTGCTGCATGCGCTGCTCGATCGCCGCCATGTCGTCCGGAGTGAAAGGACGCTCGTAGGCGATGTCGTAATAGAAGCCTTCGTCGATGACCGGACCGATGACCATTTTGGCGGTCGGGTACAACTGCTTGACCGCATGGCCAACCAGGTGAGCGCAGGAGTGACGAATGATCTCCAGCCCCTCTTCATCCTTTGGCGTGATGATTTGCAGCGTAGCGTCGCTGTCGATGATGTCGCTGGCGTCGGCCAGCTTGCCATTGACCTTGCCGGCCACGGTGGCCTTGGCAAGACCCGCACCGATGGATGCGGCGACCTCGGCGATGGACACCGGGTGGTCGAATGAACGTTGACTGCCGTCGGGAAGAGTAATAGTTGGCATGGCGCCTCCTCTCCTAGTGGTGACCCCTACCAAAGGTCACGTGGGTTGGGATGAGCCAGTACAAGATCCGATCCAGGCCATTCAATGACGAACGCCTGCCTTACAGCGGCAGGAGCCTTGCGGCCAACCGGAAACCGAACCAGAGTGACTGGGATTCAAATCAGGATTATTCGGGTTTCTGCCGCGGCCGGGACTGAAGGTCGACCGGCGCCTGCAAGCGCCCGAGCGCAGCATCCTAGCACAGATGAACGGTCGTGGCGGCGCGAAGGTTGGCGACGGCGCAAATCCGGCGTTTTTATGCCAGAGTGATGAACTAGATCGCCGCTTTACCCCTCAGATAACAAGACATTGACCCACAAGGAGCATCCCGGCATGCGTCTGAATCGTTTATTCGCTGTAGTCGCACCTATCGTTCTGTCGCTACCGCTGGCCGCCCACGCCGACTGGCCCAAGGGCGAGCGCGAGAAGTATATGGCGCAGTGCACCCAGGCTGCCGAGCAACAGATCGGTGCAGCCGCGGCAAAAGCCCACTGCGCTTGCGGGGCCGACGCGATCAAATCGTACCCGGCCAAGGACCTACAGGCCCTGATGGACAACCAGGCCAGTGACGCCCTGAAACAACAGGCCCTGACCCAGATCAGCAAGTGCAAGGCCAACAATCCGGCGAAAAAATAAGCCTGACCGAGCCTGCAAACGGGTTTTCCGAGGGGAAAAAGTCCCGGAAAGGTCATTTTTCCTGTGATTTATGCAGGTTTTACAGCTTTTTTTATCGTCTTTACGTTCGGCTGAAAGCCTTTTAAAACGGGGCTTTCAGCGATAACGGGCAACAAAGAATGTGCGACTGTAGGGCAAACAGCTGCCTCGGGGGGCTCCCAAAGCGAACATTTCGACTATGATACCCGGGTGTGCCCAGTTGGCCTGAGCAGCACAGTACTACTGAAAATATATGTTTCTTGGAGATACACCATGTCTAATCGCCAAACCGGCACCGTTAAATGGTTCAACGATGAAAAAGGCTTCGGCTTCATCACTCCTCAAGGTGGCGGTGACGACCTGTTCGTACACTTCAAAGCTATCGAAAGCGACGGTTTCAAAAGCCTGAAAGAAGGCCAAACCGTATCCTTCGTGGCTGAGAAAGGCCAAAAGGGTATGCAAGCTGCTCAAGTTCGCCCAGAGTAATTTCCAGGCGCACTAAAAAACCCCGTCCATGTGACGGGGTTTTTTGTGGGTGATGCAAACGTCCGGATGATCAGCCGCAGTTGACGCGGATCACGACCCGACTGGCATCGGTGTTGAGGTTCAGACGGTCGGAACGGTATTCCAGCGTGATCATGTCGTTAGGCTGGAGGAACCGGGCCATTTGCGCACCGGAACGGGTACGCGCCTGCTCCAGCAGTTCGGGCGAAGCCTGTTTGCCAACGGCAAATTCGGCCGCCTTGGCCTCACAACGGCTATGACCCGAGTCAGTCGTCGTTTCAGGGTTTGTGGTCGACTCGGATGTACCCGTGCTGCAGCCCGACAGCATGGCAACGGCCAACAAAGCACCCAATGACGCGAACTTCCAAGGCATGAAGCCTCCTTATTTCCAGAGATAAGCTGAGATCTTGCGACCGCCAATACGGCGATTGGTTTCACAGGCCGTTATCGATGATAAACGGCGAGTTTGCCTGACCATCGCCCCGCCCTTCACACTGCAATCGTGACTGAATATGAACAGCGCTCAATAGACGTCGATATAGTCGAACGCCGGCTTGGGCCAATTCTGCTTCAGCGCATTGAAAATCTGCATGACCCAGACCTCGTCGCTGGCGGCGACCCGGCCGACATAACCCGAGCCCTTGGCCCAGGTTTCCAGGCGAAACAGCAAGCCATCGATATCGGTGCCGCCGACGACTCCCGATGAAATATAGGCGATGCCACCCTTGGTCACACGCAGTTGCGTGTGCTCATTGTCGCTGGCCGACGCGAGCATTTGACGCACGGCTTCAAGGGTCAAGCCGTCAGGGTTGTTCAGATCGATCTGCACAGCGCAATCCTTGAAAAGTCCTCAAAGACCCAGTGTCGCATAGCGGACCCGGCATAAGAACCTGCTACTTCAACCGCGCCAGACGCTCCACCAGCAGATCGAAGAAACCATCGGCATCGCCGCCCTCGACCCAAAACGCATTTTTCGGCGCCCTGAGGCCGTCGTGCCAGTCGACGATGGTCTGGCCGAACGCCGGGCCCTCACTGCTATCGACCACCACGTTCACCTCGCGCCCGGTGAACAACTGGGGCTTGAGCAGATAGGCGATCACCGTCGCGTCATGCACCGGGCCACCCGGAATGCCGTAGTGCGCCATGTCGGCTTTGATGTAGTCATTGAGAATATCGACCACCAGCTTGCTGGCGTGATTGTTCAGCGCAGCGATCTTGTTCAGGCGAGCTTCGCTGGTGAGGATCTTGTGGGTCACGTCCAGCGACAGATAGGTCAGTTTGACGCCACTCTTGAGTACCACCTCGGCCGCCTGCGGATCGGCGAACAGGTTGAACTCGGCCACCGGCGTGATATTCCCGCCGTTGAAGTGCGCACCGCCCATGATCACCACTTCCTTGATGCCTTGAACGATGCCCGGCTCCTGGATCAATGCGAGCGCCAGATTGGTCTGCGGCCCGAGCATGGCGATGGTGATGCTGTGAGGCTTGGCCGCCATCAGCGTATCGATCAGATAATCGATGGCGTTGCCTTCCGCCAGGCCTTTTTTCGGTTCATGGACAGGCACGCCCGACAGCCCTTCCACGCCATGAATGTTCTCGGCGTAGATGGGAGTGCGCATCATCGGTTTCTTCGCGCCGGCGTAAACCGGCACGTCCTCGCGCCCTACCCACTCCCGCGCCAGCCGCGCATTACGCGAAGTCTTGTCCAGGCGCACGTTGCCGGCAACGGTGGTCAGCGCACGAATGTTCAGCTCCTGCGGCGAGGCCAGCGCGAACAGCAAGGCCACCACATCGTCGGCACCAGGATCGGTGTCGATGATCAGATCGATTTTTTCCGCCGCATGGGCGCCAGTGGCGGTCATCAGGGACAAAAGCAGCAGACTCCGAAACAGGTGATGCAGTTTGCGGGCACAACGATACATGGCGCACTCCTTGCGCAAAATGGAAAACAACAATCCGTCAGAACGTCACTCCGGCGACCAGCACGATGTTGCAGTACGGCTGGCATTCACCGGTGCGCACAACCGCTTTTGCTTGTCGACTGAGCACCTTGAACTGCTCGTGACTGAGCAACTCGCGCCGACCCAGCGCACCTTCGACATTCAGCTCGTCCAAGGTCACCAGGGCCGTCGGTTTCTTCTGCAGGATTTCCTCGGCCAGGACATGGCTTTCGACCTGCATTTCGCTGAGCACGACCTTCAGGGTGCCGATGAAATCCGGTACGCCATGGGTCAGGGCAAGGTCGATCAGTTCAACGCCCGGCGGCACGGGCAGCCCCGCGTCGCCGATCACTACTTTGTCGCCGTGGCCGAGGGAGGCGATCAGTCGCGACAACGCGACGTTGAGCAAGGGAGTCTTTTTCATGGTGTATTGAACGCCTGGACTTCGGACAAGGTAGGAATCGAGGGTTGCGCGCCAGCCCGGGTGACCGACAATGCGGCGGCGACCTGCCCGAAACGGATCGCCTCGGCTTCACTTTTACCGCTGGCCAACGCGGCAGCGAAACCACCGACAAAGGTATCGCCCGCGGCGGTGGTATCGACCGCCTTCACCGTCGGCGCAGGAGAATGCTCGAAGCGCTGGCCATCGGCGAACAGCGCGCCCTGGGCACCGAGGGTGATGATCACTTTGCCGGCGCCCATTTCGATCAGGCGCGTCGCGGCTGTTTCAGCCGTCTCCCGGGAATCCACCGGCAGGCCGCTGAGTGCCGACGCTTCGCTCTCATTGGGAATCAGGTAATCGATGTTGGCGTACCAGTCCGCCGGTAGTGGACCGCTGGCCGGCGCCGGATTGAGGATCACGGTCTTGCCCAGCTCCCGACCGCGCTTGAGCGCGTGGCCCACGGTGGCATAAGGGACTTCCAGCTGGCAGATGATCACATCGGCAGCCTGCAGGACCTGATCAAAGCATCCGATCAGGGCTGGGGTCAGTTCGCCGTTGGCGCCAGCCACGATCACGATCGCATTCTGGCTGTTGTCGTCGACCACAATCAGCGCCACGCCGGTGGAACCGGCCACGGTGCTGACCGCCTGGCAATCGATCTGCTCGGCCATCAAGGCCGCGCGAAGCTCGGCGCCATAGGCATCGCTGCCCACACAGCCGACCATCGACACTTGCGCTCCCAGTCGCGCGGCGGCCACGGCCTGATTCGCCCCCTTGCCGCCCGATACCGTGGCGAACGACTGGCCGATCAGCGTTTCACCGCCTCGCGGCAGCCGTGGCGCCCGGGTCACCAGGTCCATGTTCAGGCTGCCTATCACCACTACTTTTGCTGGCATTTCTCACTACTCATTCATTCGGTTTTAGCGGTATTCGGTGAACACACCGGCCAGCGGCGCAGTCGATTCGCGCATCACGATGCTCGGCGTCACGATTCGTTGCTCGGTAGCCAGGGCCGGCGTGGCGATCCGGCGCAGCAGCACGCCGGCGGCCATCTCGCCGAGTTGCAGGATCGACTGCCCCACGGTGGTCAATGCCGGGTAGACATAACGGCTCATCTGGATATCGTCGAAGCCGATCACCGACAGTTCCGTCGGGACGCGGATGTTGCGTTCGGCGGCGGCCCGCAAAACGCCGATACCGATCATGTCGTTGGCGGCGAAAATCGCACTCGGCGGCTTGCCTTCCAGCAACGTAGCGGCAGCGTTGTAGCCGCCGGTGCTGGTGAAGTCGCTTTCCACCATGCGTTCGGCGGGCACTTTCAGCCCCGCGTCTTTCAATGCCCGGCAAAAACCGGCCAGACGCATCTGCGCCACGCTGGTGGCTGCAGGACCGCTGATGGTGGCGATGTCGCGATGGCCCAGCTCCAGCAGATGCCGAGTCGCCAGGTAGGCACCGTATTCGTGATCGATCCGCACCAGATCGGCATCGACGCCTTCCAGTCCGCGGTCGACGATCACCATCGGCGTACGCACACCCGCCAGGCCTTCGGCCAATCCGCTATCGCCGCCGGCTGATGCAACGATCAGCCCGTCGATGCGCTTTTCCAACAACACGCGCAGATAGCTGCGTTGCTTGTCCGGGTCGTCGTCGGAGTTGCAGAGGATCACGCAATAGCCGTTGCGCTCGCAGTAGTCCTCAATGCCCCGGGCCAGTTCGGCGAAGTACGGGTTGAGACTGTTGGGCACCAGCAAACCGATGGTGGCCGTGGTTTTGGCCTTGAGCGACCGGGCAACCGCGCTGGGCACGTAGTCGAGGGTCTTGATCGCGGCCTCGACCTTGATCCGCACCTCTTCGCTGACCGGCCGGGTCTTGTTCACCACATGGGAAACCGTGGTGTAGGAAATCCCCGCCAGTGCCGCCACATCTTTGATTGTTGCCATGACTCAGCTCCGCCGGCTTGCGCGTTGACTGCGATAAGTATCGAGCACCACCGCGACCACGATCACCGCGCCGGTAATGATGCGCTTGGTCGGCTCGGTGGCGCCGATCTGCGCCAGCCCCGCCGCCAGCACCGAAATGATCAACACGCCGAAGAAAGTACTGATCACCGAACCGCGACCACCCATCAGGCTGGTGCCGCCGATCACCACGGCGGCGATCACTTGCAGTTCCAGGCCGGAGCCGGCGTTCGGGTCCGCCGCTTCCAGGCGGGAAATCTGGAACAGCGCCGCGATCCCGGCCAGCAGGCCCATGAGGCTGAACACCAGAATCTTGTAGGGCTTGGGATTGATACCCGCCAGACGTACCGCCTCTTCGTTGGTACCGATGCCGATCAGATAACGACCGAACACGGTGCGGGTCAAGACGGCTTGGGCGATGAAAATGATCAGCAAGGCGATGATGAAAGACGGCGAAATACCGAAGGCGATCGGGTTGGACAGCCAGGCAAAAGCATCGCCAATGTAAGCGGTGCGCGAGCCAGTCATCTGATACGCCACGCCACGGGCCATTTCCAGCACGCCCAGGGACACGATGAACGACGGAATGCGCCAGGCCACGGTGATCGAACCGGTGATGGTGCCGGCCAGAGCAGCCGCCGCCATACCCAGCAGAGCCGCCGGCAGAACGCTCCAGCCCCAGCCGAGAATCGCCACGCTGACCGTCGACGCGGCAAGCGCCAGCACCGAGCCCACCGACAGGTCGATGCCGCCGATGATCAACACGAAGGTCATGCCGACCGCCAGCACCATCAGGTCGGGAATCTGGTTGGCCAGGGTGCTGAAGGTGTCATAGGACAGGAAATGGCTGCTCAGGATAGAGAACAGCACAACCATCGCCAGCAACGCACCGGCCAGGCCAAGGTAAGTCCCAAGGCCATAAAAATTGCCGCTGCGTTTGCCGGCAGAAGATGCGGTTTTCATCGAATGTCCCCAGGCGCTGCTTCGTTGAGCAGCGCATCACGTTTTTGGTAGCCGGCGAATGCGGCGGCAAGCAAGTCATCCTGATTCCAGCTGTCGCGCTCGAAGGTGTCGATCAGGCGCCCCGCCGACAACACGCCGATGCGATCGCAGATCAGCATCAATTCGCGCAGGTCGCTGGACACCACCACCAGCGCCTTGCCCTGGCGGGTCAACTCGCCGAGCAGTGCATAAATGTCGAACTTGGCGCCGACGTCGATGCCTCGGGTCGGTTCGTCGAACAGCAGTACCGAACAGTCGCGCTCCAGCCAGCGGCCGATCACTACTTTCTGCTGGTTGCCGCCGGACAGTTCCGAGACCAACTGTGCCGGGCCGGAACTGCGGATGCGCATGGCATCGATCTGGCGCTGGGCCAGGGACGTTTCATCGCCCTGATTGACGAATCCGCCGCTGGAAATGCCGGGCATGTTGCCCAGCGCAATGTTGGCGCTGATCGATTGCGTCAGCAGCAGGCCTTCGCCCTTGCGGTCCTCGGTGATCAGGGCAATGCCATGAGCCACCGCATCCACCGGGGAGCGAATGCTGACCACCTGCGCGGGCGAACCCAGCGCCACGGTGCCGCTGTCTGCGGAATCGGCGCCGAAGATCAGGCGCAGCAACTCGGTGCGCCCTGCCCCAATCAGACCGGAAATGCCGAAGATCTCGCCGGCTCGCACCTCGAAGGACACGTCGCGCACCTTGTCGGCGCGGCTCAGGCCCTTGACCGTCAACAACGGGGCGCCGATGTTGCGCGCGCCCATGTCGATGTGTTCGCCAAGCTCGCGACCGACCATCAGCGTGACCAGTTGCTCGCTGTTGTAATTGGCCATCGGCTCGACGCACACCAGATTGCCGTCGCGCAACACCGCAATGCGCTGGGCGACCCGGGCCAGTTCTTCGAGGCGATGGGAGATATAGATGATGGAAACGCCACGGGCCTGCAGGCGGGTGATCTGCTCGAACAGCATTTCGACTTCGCGGGCGGTGAGCATCGCGGTCGGTTCGTCGAGGATCAGCACGTGGCAATCGCCGATCAGGTTGCGGGCGATCTCGACCATTTGCTGGTGACCGATGCCCAAGTCACCGACCAGGGTGTCCGGGTCGATGGCATCGAGCCCGACCTGGGCCATGGCTTCGATTGCCGCCTTGCGCAATTGCTTGCGACTGATCCAGCCGCCGTTGCTGGGCAAGTTATCGAGAAACAGGTTTTCCGCCACCGAAAGCGTCGGCAGCAGATTGAGTTCCTGCATGACCATGCGGATGCCCAGGTCTTCGGCCTGGGTACGGCTGCCGGGGCGGTAATCCTGCCCCTGGAATTGCATCTGGCCGGTGGTCGGCGTGACCAGCCCGCCAATGATCTTCGACAGCGTACTTTTGCCGGCGCCGTTTTCACCGGTCAACGCCAGCACTTCACCGCGCATCAGCGTCAGGTCGATGCCGGTCAGAACCGGTTGGGCATAGGTCTTGCCGATATCGCTGACCGACAGGACAGCGTTCGGGGCATGAACGGACATAAAACTCTCCATGCGCTCGCCCGGACGGACGAGCGCCAGTGTGTCGCCAGAGGCTTACTTGGTAACCAGCTCTACCGGCGTCTCGATCACGCCATTGGCGCTGTCGACTTTTTCGCCCTTGATGATCTTCAGAGCAGTCTCGATGCCGAATACCGCTTGCTTGGCAGCGAACTGATCGGCCGTGGCCAGCACGCGACCGTCATTGAGCATTGGCTTGATGGCATTGATGTTGTCGTAGCCGACCACTTGCACCTTGCCGGCCTTGCCCGCGGCGCGCACGGCGGAAACCACGCCGACCGCCATGCTGTCGTTACCGGCCAGCAGGGCCTTGATTTGCGGGTATTCGCTGAGCATGGCCGCGGCAACCTTGTTGCCCTTGTCGATTTCCCAGTCACCGGACTGCACGGAAACCACTTTGATCTGCGCCGCCTCCATCGCATCCTTGAAGCCTGCGGTGCGGGCCTGGGCGTTGGTGGTGGTGGAAACGCCTTCGATGATGCCGACTTCGTCACCGGCCTTGAGCTGCTTGGCCAGATAGTCACCAACCAGGCGCGCGCCCTTGCGGTTATCCGGGCCTACGAAAGGAACGTTGATGTTCTTGCTCTTGAGTACCGCAGGGTCGAGCTGGTTGTCGATGTTGATCACGGTGATACCGGCATCCACCGCTTTCTTGATCACCGGCACCATGGCCTTGGAATCAGCGGGCGCGATGACCAGCGCATCGACTTTGGAAACGATCATCTGCTCGACGATACGGATCTGGTTGGTCGTGTCTGTCTCGTCCTTGATGCCGTTGGAAATCAGTTCGAATTCGCCGGAGTGGTCTTTCTGGTAGGCCTTGGCGCCGTCTTCCATGGTCAGGAAGAATTCGTTGGCCAGGGATTTCATGACCAGCGCGACTTTGGGTTTTTCCGGGGATTGGGCGAATGCGGAAGAGACTGGCAGCGCGGCGGAGGCGGCAGCCAGCATAGCGACAGCGAGAAGACGTCCAGCGAATGGCAGCTTCATGGATTTACTCCGGTCTTATGATTATTGTGAGCAACGCTTGCTGACGTAAACTGCTTGGTGTTCACCGGCAGCTTTTGCTCACCGGAAACATCTCGCAAACGTTTGCGTAGACCGAACTATGCGAATCTTGTCGAAATTTGTCAACGACAGGAATTGCTCCTGTCGAAGTCGGGAGACGAACGTACATCATGCCGTAGTGTTGACGACGTTTCCGGAGCCCGCCAATTCCTTCGCCAGACTGGCCACCACCTGCATGAGTGCCGCAGTCGTCGACATGATCTGCGCCTGGATCGCCATGATCGCTGTGGTTTTCGCTTCCGGCGTCGGGAACGACGCGGCCTGAGTCGCCGCCAGTTGCTGCTGTTGCTCGCGCAATTGCTCCTGCAGTTCGCGCATGCGCTTGAGCAGTTCCTTCACGGTCGGGCTCTGGTTGCTGTCGGCGCTTTCGGCTTTCTCGGTGCGGTTGATGTCCTTGCCCAGAATGGTGGATTCCTCCTCCTCCACCCCCAACCTTTGCGCGGCGGTGTCCGAAGTCGATTCACTCAAGGTGTCGGTCGTCGAAGCAGGCTTGCCGCCGATATTGATGACCGATGCTTGTGGAAAACCGATAGTCAGCGACATGTGAACTTCCTGATAAAAAGATCCTTTACAGCGGCATCGGCCAAGGCAGCGGTTTCTTTAGCAAGGATTTACAAAGATGTTTTCGGGGAGCCGAACGAAATCGCGGCGTGCGGTCGGAAACCCGGACGGAGCAGGCTCGCAGCGCTTCTTTCAGTTTGTTTAAAAACACAAACAAATCAGTCAGTTAAACGCTTTTCTCTACACAGGATGTGACTGGTACAGATCCTGCTCTTCAACAATGCCTCCAAACGTTCAGATTCGTTTGGGCGCATCTAGATGAACCTGCATCTGCACCGTCACCACTAGAGAGAAAAATAATGACATCTGCTTTCAAAACCATCCTTCCGGGTGCCCTCGCCCTCCTGCTGCTACTGCCGACTGCCTCCCAGGCAAAAGAAGCCGAAACCCAACAGAAACTGGCCAACGTGGTGATCCTTGCCACCGGCGGCACCATTGCCGGCGCGGGGGCGAGCAGCGCCAACAGCGCGACCTATCAAGCGGCGAAAGTCGGCGTCGACAAACTGATCGCCGGCTTGCCGGAACTGGGCCAGTTGGCCAACGTTCGCGGCGAACAGGTGATGCAGATCGCCTCCGAGAGCATCACCAATGAAAACCTGCTGCAACTGGGCCGTCGCGTAGCGGAACTGGCCGACAGCAATGACGTCGATGGCATCGTGATTACCCACGGCACCGACACCCTGGAAGAAACCGCCTACTTCCTGAACCTGGTGGAAAAAACCGACAAGCCGATCATCGTGGTCGGTTCCATGCGCCCGGGTACGGCCATGTCGGCTGACGGCATGCTCAACCTGTATAACGCCGTGGCCGTGGCCAGCAGCAAAGAGGCGCGCGGCAAAGGTGTGCTGGTGACCATGAACGATGAAATCCAGTCGGGTCGCGATGTGAGCAAGATGGTCAACATCAAGACCGAGGCCTTCAAGAGCGCCTGGGGTCCGCTGGGGATGGTGGTTGAAGGCAAATCCTACTGGTTCCGCCTGCCGGCCAAGCGTCACACCATGGATTCCGAGTTCGACATCAAGTCCATCAAGAGCCTGCCCGACGTGGAAATCGCCTACGGCTACGGCAACGTCAGCGACACCGCCTACAAGGCACTGGCTCAATCGGGTGCCAAGGCCATCATCCACGCCGGCACCGGCAATGGTTCGGTCTCTTCGCGCGTCGTCCCTACCCTGCAGGCACTGCGCAAGGACGGCGTGCAAATCATCCGCTCTTCCCACGTCAACGCCGGCGGCTTTGTACTGCGCAACGCCGAGCAGCCTGACGACAAGTACGACTGGGTCGTGGCCCATGACCTGAACCCGCAGAAGGCTCGCATCCTGGCGATGGTCGCCCTGACCAAGACCAACGACAGCAAAGAGCTGCAGCGGATGTTCTGGGAATACTGATTCGCCCTCGCCCGAGCGATTCCGTTCGGGCACCGGTTCCGCCACTCGCCGGCCTTGGCGAGTGGCACCTTCCTGCAAAAAAATTCTCGTTGTCCTACATCGAATGGAAAAAGTTGCTGTCAGAGGATTCTCTTGAATTTTAAGCAGTTGCGAAAATGCCTACAGTTAAATACTGTATGCACGTACAGCTTAATAAGGATAATTCGATGGACTCCACTTCCGCTTCCGCTGATGCCTATGTCCGCATGGGCCTGCGCGTTCAGAAAATCATCAACTCCCCCACCGCTCAAAAAGCCAAGGCCGCGCTGATTTTCCGCCTGCCGGACGAGCCGATGGATGAATGGGAGCGCCTGCTCGAAGAGATCGATGAAAACGACAACGTCACCCTCGCCTATCGCGACGACGGCGGTGTGCAGGTTTTCTGGGTTGTGCCGAAGGAAGATTGAGTTGAAGAGTGTCCGCTGTTTGAGTTTGCTGTTTTTGCTGTTCACCGTGGGCGCCCAGGCCGAGGCGCCGCGCACCTTCACTGAAGCCAAGAAAGTCGCCTGGAAACTGTATGCGCCTCAGTCCACCGAGTTCTATTGCGGCTGCAAGTACACGGGCAACAAGGTCAACCTGGCGGCCTGCGGTTATGTGCCGCGCAAGAATGCCAAGCGCGCGGCCCGCATCGAGTGGGAACACATTGTCCCGGCCTGGCAGATCGGCCATCAGCGCCAGTGCTGGCAGGAAGGCGGACGCAAGAACTGCACACGCTACGATTCGGTCTATCAGAAGGCCGAGGCCGACCTGCACAACCTGGTGCCGAGCATAGGTGAGGTGAACGGCGATCGGAGTAATTTCAGCTTTGGCTGGCTGCCGGAGCAATCGGGTCAGTACGGTTCGTGCCTGACTCAGATCGACTTCAAGGCGAAGAAGGTCATGCCGCGCCCATCCATTCGCGGGATGATCGCCCGGACTTATTTCTACATGAGCAAGCAGTATGGGTTGCGCCTGTCGAAACAGGATCGGCAACTGTATGAGGCCTGGAACAAGACCTATCCGGCCCAGGCCTGGGAACGTCAACGCAATCAACGCGTGGCATGCGTCATGGGACGCGGCAACGAGTTTGTCGGTCCCGTCGACATGAAAACCTGCGGCTGACCGCCGCCTGAAAACACAAAGGCCTCGGATTTGTTTCCGAGGCCTTTGTGTTTTTACTGACTCTACGCTGCTGTCAATGCCTTACTGAGCCGCAGGACGTTCCAGAACCAGCACTTCGATATTCTGTTTCTTAGCCCGCACGATCGCTGCGTTCACTTCTGCCTGCTTGGCTTCGGCTTCAGCTTTCGAGGCGTAAGGGCCCATCAGGATTCGGGTCTTGCCATCGGCTTCCCGGATGACATTGGCCATGAACTGGTGCTCGATCATCCAGCCGCTCAGGTCGCTCACAGCCTGGGGCGTCGCTCCGCGCACTTCCAGATCCCATTGCGGTGCCGACGCCTGAGCCGGTGCGACTTGCGTGGCCGGCGCGGGCTTGGGTGCCTCGGTACGCTTGTCATCACCACAACCCGCCAGTGCCAATACCGCCATTACCAAGACCATTTTGCGCACAGCGTTTTCCTCTGAAGGCTAAAAGCGCGGATTTTAGCACTCATGGATACTTCCCGAGTGCCGCAAAATGGGCGCAAAACAACGAGAATGATGGATGCGGCCTCTGTATAGTTACGCCTTGGGAATTAATGCTGTATCTGCGCGTCAGAAAGAGGCACCCAAACCGTGAGAGTTCGCACTAATCTATACATACCACCGACTTCTGCACTGTCCGAATCAGGTGCCCCACGAAGCAATTAAGGAGAAGACCATGCTGATACTCACCCGCAAAGTCGGTGAAAGCATAAATATTGGTGATGACATTACGATCACCATCCTCGGCGTAAGCGGTCAGCAAGTCAGGATTGGCATCAACGCTCCAAAGGACGTTGCGGTGCATCGTGAAGAAATCTATCAGCGCATTCAGGCTGGCCTGACCGCTCCGGCGAAACCGCCGACCCCTTGAATCCTGGTGCAGTCAGTAGCCAGCCCGTTGGCCCTGCAACGACGGCTGGCTAAAGATTCATGTGCCGCAAAGCCCTATCCCGCCTCAACTCTTCTGTCTAACCGAACGTGAAACCACGCGCCATGCCAGTGGCCGCGATAACCATCAGCAACATCAGCAAACCCTCCACATGACTGATCCGTGCGAATAGCGTCGCGCGCCCGGTGTCGATTGCCGCGCCGCGGGCCAGCGCCACCCGCCATTTGATCAGCGTCACCATCGGCGCCACTTCGAGCAGCAAAATCAAAACGAAGAGTGTCATCTTCAGGTGGAACAACGGCTGGTGCAGGTAATAATCCGTACCCTTTTCATACCCGCCAAAAGCGCGCATACCACCGGTGACCAACAGGATCAGCGCGCAAATCCCCCAGAGATTGTCAGCGATCAACACGCTGCGAGCCTGCCCTGCGCCAGTCGCCAGGCGCCGGAAATTCGTACCTCGGGTCAACACCGCCCAAAACCCCAGACCGAATGCCAATAGGTGAAGCGCCGCAAGAAGCCAGTGAGCCAGCATTGGGTAACTCCTGTCAGGACCATGTGATCAAGCCTGTCAGTAGTAGCTCATCAAGGGCTGACTTGCATTCGGTCAATGATTAACAAATACGTACCGATCTGCACCGCAGGTCGCCCAAGACATCGCGTTACAGAGTCCAACTAGACTCCAATACGCCAGTGCGACATGTTCTCGCGTCCGCACTGCCCCCAACCGCAGTAATTCCCACCGCATAGACCTGAGTGAACAAAATCATGTGTAAATCATGTGATTCAAACTCTGCTTCAAACCCTACCTCCAACCCTGCCTCCAACAATAATGAACGTCGTCGTTTTCTCCGTCTTGCCGGATTAGGAGCCGGCGCACTGCTCCTGGCTGGCGCCCTCCCCGATCGGATCCTTAAGGCAGCCGAGAAAACCTCCACGCCGCCCAAACCGAAAAACGTCATCAGCCCGGATGAGGCACTGAAAAGACTGATGGCTGGCAATGAACGCTATGTCAGCGGCAACTCGGAAACCCACGACTTCAAGGACGAACGCGAAGCGCTGGTCTCCGGCCAGAACCCGTTCGTGGCAGTACTGAGCTGCTCCGACTCGCGCATCGCTCCCGAATACGCGTTCGACACCGCGCGAGGCGACCTCTTCGCGATCCGCGTCGCCGGCAACTTCGTCACGGATGAAGGCCTGGCAAGCCTGGAATACGGCGTCGCCGTGCTTGGCGCACCGTTGATTCTGGTGTTGGGACACGAAAGCTGCGGCGCCATTGAGGCCGGCATAAAAGCCGTCAAGGATCACACCGTCTTCCCCGGACAAATCCCGAAACTGACGGACGCACTCAAGCCCTCGATCGAACAAGTGATCAAACAACCCGGAGACCTGGTGGCAAACGCAACCGCGCAAAACGTCAAGAACTCGGTAGAGCGCCTCAAGAACGCCACACCGCTACTGACCGATGCACTCGGCAGCGGCAAGTTGAAAATAGTGGGTGGTGTGTATCGTCTGGCGACGGGCAAGGTCGAGCTGATCGCCTGACGCATCGGTGAAAGGCCAAATGAACAGAGCCCAGCGCAATGGCTGGGCTCTGGTTACCTTCTGTTTTCCATCATCTTGTCGGCAAGGGCCCTGGCCCTCTCGATCAACAGATTCTGTCGGTCTTCATGGGTAGCGCCACCGAAAACGGGGCGGTCAGATTGCTTTCGGCAATCAGCGCGGCGCGAAAAATTGATCCCAAACGGTTTGGGTGCCGGACGATGGCTTGTTTACCGGGTCGGCGATCATGGTCGACTCTTCTGGATGAGATAGCACGTTCCATTCTACGCCTGAATGGCGGCGTGACAGCCGCGGAACAGCGCTTGAGGTCAGGTTACAGAATCCACCTGAGCAGCACGTGAGATGCAATCCACGGAGACGCTTGCACTACCGTCCACTGAAGCAAGAGGCAGACGAACAGGTAAGCCGCAAAGAACTTGATCATCGCTCGCCTCCCCATTCGAAGCTCCCCGCTAAAAATCAGCGAAACACCTGGACATGTTCTGATTGGATTCGATGCAAGGCTGACAGTTCAATTTGAATCCAAATTATTTGCATTTGGATCGCACAGCGTAGATGCCGACGACGTCCACGCTCGTGGTGCCGATGCGCTGCAGCTTGATCCAGTTGCCGCTGTCCTTGCGCCATTCCACGTCATATCCGACCGCACCGGTCACCGCCGGCCAAGTGATAGTCATCGTCGCCACGGCGAGACCCTGCGACACCGCGGAGGTCGAAGACAGCGTTACGCTGGCCGGCGCCGGAACGACGGTGATCGGAATTACGCTGATCGGCCGCTCTTCAAGACGGGCGCCGGTGTCGACGAAAGCGAACTTGCTCGGCTCGTATTGCAGCGCGCTGATCTCGAAATCACCCTCGGTCGTGCGCCTGGTGCGCAGCACCCGGTAACCGGAATAGTTTTTCCACTCCATGGCCAAGAGCAACGCGGATATTCAGCGGGACAAGCGCGTAAAGGAGAAGGCCCTGCTCGAACGGATCGGCGCCGAGAAGCGCACGCTGATTGTTTCGAAAGCGCTCGATGATGCGTTGCAGGTCTTGGGCGAACGCCACGGCTTCGAGGAATGGCAGGAGACTGTTTCGACGTTTCTGATCAACCTGGCCGCCGCGCCAGCCGAAGACTCCGACCGCTTCGCCAACATGTCGCGACCTGAAATCATCATTTCTGAAAAGTGGTCGCGCTTATTGGCGAAATGTTGATATCCATACAAAAAAACTAGCGCTTCGACTCAGAGTCTCGGCGTTTTGAAATACTCATGAACAACTTCAGTAACAAAAAATTGAGGATGTAAATGATTTGACGGCGAATAAAGCCTTACATTCTTCCTATGCGTCCTACTCAAAAATGCGGCAGAAAGAAATATAACCACCTCGCATGGCTCCATTGAATCAATCAAAATTAAAAAATAATATTTTTTTCTGTCCAGCGGTAATTTTGATCTATTAATATAATGAAAAACCTGCCATACACGCATTATAATCTTTTTGTGTCTGTCAGGATTTAGAACCATTTTGACGTGCGCATAAACTTCTTTAATCCTTGTTTTTATCGGCAAACCGTCAAACTCTATTCGCTTTTTTCTGAGGTCTTGCAGAACCCTCAATCCACGAGTGAGTTTATCTTTGTCATCTTTCAACCTGAAGTGTGATTCTACAGCAGTTTCATACCTTTCAAGCAAGATAAAAAAAGCTGATTCAAACCGCTCTTGCTCAAACAGCTTTTGCTGCTCAAGCATAATTACTGATGTTTTGCGAGCTTCATTAGTTTGAATTAATGTAGTTCTAAGCAACACTACAAGCCCGATGAAACTTAAGACAGGGTTAGTTAGCCCTCCGACGAAATCCCCAACCTGCCCCATATTATTTTTTATTTCAAAACCATCACCAACAAACAGATAAAATAAAAACAATATAAACAATGCAAAAGCAGATGCAAACGCAGCAACTAAAAACTGATTGAACGGCTCGACCTGCAAATCGCGAGCACCATTACTTGCCAACTTATAAAAATAAATAGCACTAGCAATTGCAAAAAACAAAGCCACCACAAGAGCCATCGTAACTAGCGCATACATAATCAACTTTCCCCTAAATTCTCGCGAACGAATAATATTTAATTCGCAGCCCAATTCCAACAGATAATACGTAGTTTCCAGTTATGGAGGGTGCCGCCAATCTTTCCTTACCTACATTGACGGATACTCAAAATATCAGCGACCTCAGTCATTCAGAAATAGCGAAATAGCTTGTAGCCCAGCCGCACAGGAGGCCGCGATTGCTGCCCATGCGCTCAGTTGTGATTGCTTGTTCCAAGTGCTGATGAAATCGGTCTTGCCATCACTGAGAACTCCAACAGGAGAGCCGTCCGGATTCGTCCTTGACTCATATGGAACGTGAGCTCGTGCAGACCAGATCCAAAGCCCGGCCGAAATCACCCCTGCAGTTCCTGATAAAGCAACCACAACCGTTTTAAACGACATCTCGTCTTCCTTTTTCAAACTGCCAAATATACCGGTAAGGATCCCCTATGTCCGCACATCAGAAATTCCCTCAGATAAATTCCTGTCAGCCAAGCATGGGCCTGCCATTCAAAAAAATACTGGTGGACCTGTTCGCCGTGGAGGTGGTGCAAGCACTGGGATTGCCCGAGCGCACCAGCGCCGACGACAGACCTGGCTCGACTTACCGGCCAGTGCAATTGAAGAGGTAGGCCATGGCCGAGGAACAGCAGCCGACGGCGGAAGCCCTGAAGCAGCGAAGGAAGCGGGAGAAAGCCGCATTGAAGGATGCCGCGCTCGGTGTGGGCAAGTTCCAGATCGAGGTGGCCGGTGTGTTCAAGCCGGACCTCCAGCGCGTGATGAGAGCCCACGGCATCAACAACCAGCAGGACATTTACCAACGGCTGCTGATGAACTTGATCTCCGCCGACTTCGATACTCAGGCCGAGATGCTTCGTTGTGTCACGACACCTGTTGTTGTTGTTGTTAGCGAGAAGGTGTCGAGAGCGATCAGGGCGGGCGGATTGAAGTCGCTCACCGACGATCCGCTAGAACCTGATGACGAAGTATTCACCGTTGACTAACGTCCTTATTCATCTGTAGCAATTTATACGCTGTATCCGTTCTAGATTTATGAAACATGAGCTGCGTAGTCATAATAATTTCTTCAGTACCTGTGTTATCCCACGAGCCTAACCTTTCACAAACTTTTATGGCGAATGAGCAGGCCGTTTTTATATCCGTTAAAAATAACCGTTGAGCTCCAGTTAGGAGTTTTACATCAACTGATTGCATTGACTCCCTTTGGTGGATCCAGCGTAAGTCGTAGCCTTCAAGACGGTATCTAACAACTCCTGACACGCCATAACTTGAGAAAGACCCATTTATCGCGGAAATTAGAAACCCCAGGTGAATGTCAATATCTTGAGTTAAATGCAAAAGCAGATTTTTGGCTTCCTGAACTTCGAGTTTTTCGAGGTGCAGCCTTTGATCAACCTCTCTTCTGTGTTGAATACTACCAATCATGAATGCGCCAATGATGGCCGCTACCGACCCAATAGCCTGAACCCAGCTGGCAATTTCCGAGCTATTCAAACCGTTAGTCTTTATCACTAATCCGGCGATAAATGTTAGAGCGAGAACTAACGTCATGTTCTGCACAGAACACCATGGTTTGAACAAACTCTTCCCGTAATCGTTGAGCATGATCCCTCCCCTTTGAGCTGCGAATGATACGCGGCGAGGTAAACCAATGCCCACTGCAATCGATTTGTTCGCCGGACTCGGTGGATGGTCTATCGGCGCCCGCAATGCCGGTATCGACATTATCTGGGCGGCTAACCACTGGCCGGTCGCCGTCGAGTGGCACAGCGCCAACCACCCGAAGCAATACACATCAGCCAGGACCTGCACCAGGCGGATTGGTCGAAGTGCCGGCCCACGACATCATGCTGGCTTCGCCGTGCTGCCAGGGGCACACGAAAGCCCGCGGTAAGAAGGCCGGCCCCCCCTGCACGATGCGTCTCGGTCGACAGCCTGGGCCGTCATGTCCGCCGCCGAGTTCCACCGCCCGGAGGTGGTGCTGGTCGAGAACGTCGAAGAGTTCACCGACTGGGCGCTGTACCCCGCCTGGTCGCAGGCAATGGTCGCGCTGGGCTACATGATCGCGCCCCATGTCGTCGACTGTGCCGACCTCGACGTGCCCCAGCACCGTGTCCGGTTGTTCCTGGTCTGCACCCGCAGTAAGTCGCCGTTGATGCTCGAGCTGCACCGGCGCCACCAACATGTGCCCGCCGCGAGCTTCCTCGAATTCGACACGGGCCGATGGTCCCCGATTGAAAAGCCGGGCCGCGCCCAGGCTACCCTCGACCGGGTGCGCAATGGCCAGGAGCGCTTCGGCGATCAGTTCATCATGCCCTACTACGGCAAAGGCTCAGGGCTTACCGGCCGCGACATCAACCGCCCGATCGGGACCATCACCACGCTCGACCGCTGGGCCCTAGTGCGCGGCGACGAGATGCGGATGCTGTCAGCCAACGAGGCACTGGCCGCCATGTCCTTCCCGCCTGACACCCTGCGCCCAGACAACCATCGGCTGACCATGCACATGGCCGGTAACGCGGTCCCGCCGCTGGCGGGCCAACGAATCATCGAAGCGCTCAAAGCAGCGGCGTAACCCACCCTCCACCGCCCGGGCATGCCTCGGCAAGCGTCAATAACTACTTACCAGCCTTAGCTTTTTCCCACTCCTGTTTGAGGATGTGCTGGCACCAGTAAACAACGTTACCAGCTACCGCCTTCGCTGGGCCACCGGGCTGGTCGCACTCTTTATGCAGTTCATTAACGGCCTTCATAAATTCTTTCGAATCCACTTCTTCAGGATTTAGTAGAAGTTCAAGCTTTGCCTTTAAACTAACCAACTCTTTCATTGCCTGTATGTGTGACACCGACCAGTCCGCTTGAACCTCATTTGCTATTACCGAATCGTTAATTCTCTGTAAATTCCAAGATGGCTGCGCAGCCTCTCTGTAGACGTTGAGCTGTTGTACATTCAGTGCCGCAGCTATGTATTGAGCGCAGGTATCACGCAATTCATTAATCCAATTCTGCCTGCTCGCCTTCAGTGAACCCTGTTTTGCTATGAGTTCCTGGCTAGAAATGTTTTCCCTTTGGATCTTCGCATTCTCAGCCGCGAGCGCTTCTTGACTTGCAACCGTTTTATTAAAGTTTCGGATTGTCAAGTAAGTACCAAGCATAAAGACTAAAACTGTAGCGAAGAAGGTCCACAAGTTTGACCAGTCAAACCCGGTATCAACTACGATCTTCGGAATCTGCTCAAGATAAACAACTGACGTTTCGTACTTCACTGCCCACTCCCACTACGCATAGCCATCATCAGGCCATGATACGTCCGAGGTATCCTCCATGCCCAAAGAAAGCATTCGTTCGATCGTCACCGACTCCCTCGTAGGGATGATCAGCGCCGTAACCAGCGCGACGCCGCCGGCAAACCAGCCGCTCCCACAGTTCATTCAGTCGCCGATTGATCGTGCGGTTGATCGGATCAAGGCCGTAGTTGCTCCTGGTGTAACGCTCCACGCGACCCGCGCCAACCGCTTGTACCTGGCCGGGCCCATGACAGGCTTCGAATACTTTAACTTCCCCGCCTTCAACAAGATGGCCGCCGCCCTCCGCGCCCGCGGCTACGTAGTCGAGAACCCGGCAGAGCACGGTGTCGTAGAAGACGTGGACTGCGCCGACTACATGGCCTATGACCTGACTCCGCCTGTGCGGCCAGGTCGCGGTGCTGCCCGGCTGGGGAAACTCAAAAGGCGCCCGGCTCGAAGTTCACATTGCCCGTGAGCTCGGCATGCCGGTAGTGAATGCCCATGATCTGATATCGATGGAGATTGCAGGATGAGCGAACAATTCGAGCGCGAAGACCGTTACATCGTTCTGAAACTGAAACGCCTGCCGAGCTACGAGGTTGCATATCTTCAAGACCGCCACGCAAAAGCGATGGTCGAGTGCGTGGTGGTAGAGCATGACTGGCCCGAGTACAATCTGGTCTGGGCGATGATTGAGCACCGAATGGCCGGCGAACCAGTGCCGGACTTCAACCTTTGGCGTCGAGCCAATGAACTCCAAGAGCGCCTGAACGTAGCGGATCAGCGGATTGACGAGCTCTCTGGCGTGCTGGCTTTGGCGGCGATCAGCGTTGACTACCACGCCGGCATGAAGGGTGAAGACGGCCAACACATTTACGACTTGTTGAGCCAGATCCGCGCCGAACTCAAGCCGGTTGAGCGCGAGCCATACCAAGGAATTCCCGGCACCTCTTTCCAGCGCCTGAACATGCTCGCCAACCAGGGCGAATAGCCAATAGGAGTACATCTGTCCCCCCCCGCCGTAACTCCCCCCCTTCAAAGTCAGCCGCTATAGCGGCAAGGATCCGTATACGCCTGAAGAAAGCTGAGCGCGAGCAGGTTCGCCTCAAGTACGGCGGGCACTGCGCCTACTGCGGCGTGCTGCTGGGTGACCGCTGGCATGCCGACCATCTCGAAGCCGTCCAGCGCAACTGGGGCACGGAGGCAAAGCTGGTGCCGGCGCTCAAGCCGGAGAACCACAACATCGCAAACATGATGCCCGCCTGCGTTCCCTGCAACTTGAGCAAGCACGCGATGCCGCTCGAAGTCTGGCGCGACTGGCTCGCCGGGTACGTCAACAGCCTCAACAACTACCACCCCATCTACCGGCTGGCCAAGGCCTACGGCCTGATCGCCTGGACCGGCGCGCCGGTTGTCTTCTTCTTTGAAAAGGTGAACCCATGACTGCAATCAAGGAACGGCCGATCAACTTCTCGGCCCCGATGGTGCGCGCCATTCTGGAAGGCAGGAAGACGGTCACGCGGCGGCCGGTGAAAGCAACGAAAGCACACGCCGACGGCTTCATCATGCTCGACCACGGTAAAGGCTGGTGGCCTTACAACATGTTCGGTGATTCCGAAGTTGACAGCGAAGCCATGGAATACCCGATCACCTGCCCCTACGGAAAGCCTGGAGACCGGCTGTGGGTGCGCGAAAGCTGGTGGCAAGCGGGCGATTGGCAAGCTACCTACCCCGAGGACGATACCGGTGCCTGGTTCGGCAGCAGGCGGGTTTTCTACTCGGCCGACGGCACACCACCGAACGAGCCCAACAACAGCTATCCGAATGGCTTGCGCAACGGAGCTTACTCGGCAGCAGCACCGAACAAAGTCTGGCGGCACCGACCGAGTATCCACATGGACCGCTGGGCCAGCCGCATCCTACTGGAGATCGCCGACGTGCGCGTCGAGCGGTTGCAGGCCAGTGAAGGCGAGACGGCTTTCGAGAGCCGCTACGTCGCCGAGGGCATTCACCGCATCCACCACGGCGACGGCGCGCACTACTTCCACCCATTCAAGAGCGAGCCCGGACCGGGCAACTGGGCCGACCCATTCGACGCCTGGCGCGAGCTTTGGGTATCCATCAACGGCGCCGACTCTTGGAACGCCAACACTTGGGTCTGGGTCGTCGAATTCAAGCAGGTGACACCTTGACCGTAATGGGCCACCTCGACTAACCCAACCCCAAAAGTCGGAAGGTCAGAACTTTGAAGGAATCGGCGCATACGGGAAGACTCGTTCGATCTCCGCTTCCATTGACTTCGCAAACTCTCCTACCAATTTCGAAACGCGTCTGACGTCTTCTACGGAAACTCTTACTGGGCGTCCCTCCTTATTGCGACCACCCCTGTGTACAATGTCATGACGGATATTGATTTCTTGAATAAACTCAGAAATATCCGGGAATTTAATCTTCAAGGTTATTTCCAACAAGGGTTTTGCTTTGTCTAAACGATGCCAAATAAATGCTTGGAGATATTCGATGACTTTTTTCTCAAGATCATCCATTACTAAAAAAACATCTGACAACTTAAATTTTTCGTTAGCGAAGTCGGTATTCGCTTTAACGAAAGATCTAAGTAACTGACGATCGTGCGTAACCCAATACGCTGTAGTATCCCAAAGGTATGATTCTAAGGCGGTTATCGTAGCGCTGTGAAGAAGCTGTGTGACAAAACCGGAAGGGCTAACGTCGGAAATGGTTTCCTCTATTTGACCCAAACGCACATTGAGCATTCTGAACGGATCTGAACGGTCCTCCGGCAACATGGAATAGATATCGTCATAATCCCAACCTCCGTGGTTTGCAGAAGCCCATTCATCTCCGCACTCTTGGTATAAATCCTCTATGAGTTCTTCCATCACTTTATAGTCCACGACTTCTGAAAATCGCTCCTGAATTTCATCATTTGGATCGTATGGGCCTCCGAAAATGAATTGGTATCCACCCTCACCACTGTCATAGGGAGTGCAATTAGCGGGATCTTCAAAGCGAGCATAGAACCAAAGTCGCATTGCCTCGATCTGTAATTCTTTTGGAGCGGATTTCAGCCAACCATCATCAGGATCAAATTCTAAAACATCTTTATTACCAGCTTCTGGAGGTAACTCAGGCCTATCGTCGTAGTCCCATTCGCTCATGAGTAGATCTCCATCATCGTATTTAGCCAAGTAATAAGGTTCAGAAAGCAACTGCTGCATCCTACGGTAAAACCCGCTCTCTGATTACGCATTCATCAGATGATTACTTTCCTACCACCCCACACAAGAGCCTGCCGGTGTACGGCGGGCGAGGCGAAGCCATGAGCATCACGAAGATCATCAAGGGCCCGCACAGATTCGCCGGCCTCTGGTGGGTGATCGCTGAATGCAACGGCAAGATTCAGCACATCTCCCCAGGGCAGGACAGCGTGACCATTCACTGAACACACTGCCGCCGCCGGCGGCATGGAGCATCATCATGGCGAAAGTCATTGCCCAGATTACTGTAAAGCTCCCGCGCGTGATGGAGTTGAGTGAGTACCGGAAGTTGCGCTACGCCGGCGGCAAGCCGAGTGTGCAACAGTTGAAGAAATGGATTGAGGAAGGCGAAGTGATCGGGGAGGTAAAAGGCGGGATGTATTTCGTGGACTTGCAGGCGGCCGTGATGGGGTCGAATGATCCCCTTCTGGCCAAGATGCTGGAGGTGGGCTGATGGCGCCACCACGGGAGAGGACCGTAAAGAACCGGCATCTGCCAGCCAACCTCTACCCGAACGGCAAATACTGGCAGTACAAGAACCCGGTCACCGGCAAGAAGATCAGCATCAACAAGCCGATGGCCGAGGCCATCAAGCTGGCCAATGCCGCCAACGCGAAGCTGCTCCCACTGCTGGCCGACGACGGTTCGTTGCTGGCCATGCTCACCGGGGATGCCGCGCCGAAGTTCAACGGCTGCCTTGATCGCTTCGAGACTGAATGGCTGCCGACCAGGTCCTACGCCGCCAGCACCCTGAAAGAGATCAAATTCAAGCTGGCCCGGTACCACGATGACTTGGGCGATCTGATGATGGGGCAACTGGATGTGCTGACGGTTGCCGAGTATCTGGACAGCTTCGAGAACAACGCCTACACCAAGCACCGGGGCCTGCTGATCCAGGTGTTCGCCTTCGCCGTGGCCAAAGGCCTGTGCGAGCGCAATTCGGCGGAGCTGACCCTGGTCAAGAAGGAGGCGGAGAAAAAGCGCCAGCGGCATACGGTCGAGGGGCTGAACAAGATTCTGGGGTATGTCGGAACGCCGACCTGGCTAAAACGCGCCATCCGGCTGGGGTTGCTGAGTCTTCAGCGGCGGGAGGATATCGTGGTGTGGCCGAAATCGGCCGTGGACCTCGAGCAGAACACCATCAAGGTGTCGCCCGGGAAGACGCAGAACTACGAGAAGCCCGTGCACTTGGAGATTGTCATGGGCCAAGCGCTGCGGGAGGTGGTGATGGAGTGCCTGAAGTCGCCGGTCGTCTGCCCGTACCTGATCCATTACTCGCCCAAGGCGCGTAAGCGGTCCCAGCTGGACGCTAAGCTGCACTGGAACTCGGTGACGGCCGACTACCTGACCAAGTCATTCGCCCAGACGCGGGACGATTCTCAGGCCTACGCCGACATCCCGGCCAGCGAGCGCCCGACCTTCCACGAAATTCGAGCGCTCGGCGCCTGGCTGTATGAGCAGCAGGGTTTCGACCAGGAATACATTCAGGGGTTGATGGGACATGCGGATGTGAAAATGACCGAGCACTACCAGGCGGGGCACGGTGAAGAGGCGGTGGTTTATATGAAGGTCAAAGCCGACCTGACTGTGTAGCCCGGTGGTCGTTTGCCCAAAATATTCCCAAAGTTTGCCCAAAGGCAGAAAGCAAAAAGGGGTCACCGTTTCCGGTGACCCCTTTAGACCGCCCAGCAGAGCGGATTTTGTTTGGTAGGCGCGATTGGACTCGAACCAACGACCCCCACCATGTCAAGGTGGTGCTCTAACCAACTGAGCTACGTGCCTGCTGTGAGGCGGCATTCTACGGAATTGCGTAGGGGTGTCAACACCTTTTTTCGCGCTAACCCTATGAATATGCAAAATATTTAATTTCGCCGCTGCAAAGAAGATTTTGCGGTGGCTGGCGGAGGTTTTTTATCTCGGGTAGGATCGACGCACTCGTAAAATATATTAAACAGAGGCAGCAGGATGGCGAACACCCCCTACCCAGAGTCCTACTACGCCGCATCGGCCAATGCTGTGCCGCCGCGCCCGGCTTTGCAGGATGACGTTGAGACTGATGTCTGTGTGATCGGTGCCGGTTATACCGGTTTGTCCTCTGCCCTGTTTTTGCTGGAGAGCGGTTTCAAGGTTACGGTGCTGGAAGCCGCGAAGGTCGGTTTCGGTGCGTCGGGGCGCAATGGCGGGCAGATCGTCAACAGCTACAGCCGCGATATCGACGTGATCGAACGCAGTGTCGGCCCCAAGCAGGCGCAGTTGCTGGGGCAGATGGCGTTCGAGGGCGGGCGGATCATTCGTGAGCGGGTCGCGAAGTACAACATCCAGTGCGACCTGAAAGACGGTGGCGTATTCGCCGCGATCACGGCCAAACAGATGGGGCACCTGGAATCCCAGAAGCGTCTTTGGGAGCGGTTCGGCCATACGCAGCTTGAGCTGCTGGACGAGCGCCGCATTCGTGAGGTGGTGGCGAGCGATCAGTACGTCGGCGGCATGCTCGACATGAGCGGCGGGCATATTCACCCGCTCAACCTGGCGCTGGGCGAAGCGGCGGCTGTGGAGTCGCTAGGCGGCACCATCTATGAGCAATCCCCGGCGGTGCGTATCGAACGCGGCGCCAATCCGGTGGTACATACGCCACAGGGCAAGGTTCGGGCGAAGTTCATCATTGTGGCCGGCAATGCGTACCTGGGCAATCTGGTGCCGGAGCTGGCGGCCAAGTCGATGCCATGCGGCACTCAGGTGATCACCACCGAACCTCTGGGCGACGCATTGGCCAAGAGCCTGCTGCCGCAGGATTACTGTGTCGAGGACTGCAATTACCTGCTCGACTATTACCGCCTGACGGGCGACAAGCGCCTGATTTTCGGCGGTGGCGTGGTCTATGGCGCGCGGGACCCGGCGAACATCGAGGCGATTATCCGGCCGAAGATGCTTAAGGCTTTCCCGCAACTCAAGGACGTGAAGATCGATTACGCCTGGACCGGCAATTTCCTGCTGACCCTGTCGCGTCTGCCGCAGGTTGGGAGGCTCGGCGACAACATCTATTACTCACAGGGCTGCAGCGGGCACGGTGTGACCTACACGCATCTGGCGGGCAAGGTGCTGGCGGAAGCGTTGCGTGGTCAGGCGGAGCGGTTTGATGCGTTTGCGGACTTGCCGCACTACCCGTTCCCGGGCGGGCAATTGTTGCGTACGCCGTTTGCGGCGCTGGGGGCGTGGTATTACGGGTTGCGGGACAAGTTCGGCTATTGAACAAAAACCCCTGTGGGAGCGAGCCTGCTCGCGATGGACGTCAACGATAACGCGGGGCATCAGATACCCCGCGTAGTCATTGGGTTCATCGCGAGCAGGCTCGCTCCCACAAGGGAAAGATCAGGGGGATGTGTCAGAGACGATCTCGAGGGATGCCACTGCGGATCCGCAGGATATCCGCCAGCACCGCCAGAGCAATCTCCGCCGGCGTCTTGCTGCCCAGGTTCAACCCGATCGGCGCATGAACCCGCGCCAAATCCGCCTCCCCCAACCCACCAATCCGCCGCAGACGCTCAAAACGCTTCTGCGACGTCTGCACCGACCCCATCACACCGATGTAAAACGCCTCGGTGCGCACCGCTTCCATCATCGCCAGATCGTCGATGCGCGGATCGTGGGTCAAGGCGACCACCGCCGTGTCACGGTGGCAGCCGCCATCGGCGATGAAAACCGATGGCAGTTGGCGCCGAATCTCCACGCTGTCCATCACGACGCCTTCAAGCACCTCGTCCCGGGGATCGCAGAGAATCACCTCAAACCCCAAGCCCACGGCAAACTCCGCGCAGGCCTGCGCCACGCTGGAATACCCAGCCAGCAACAGACGCTGAGCCGCACCGATGCGCAAGCGAACCCGGTCGATCTCACGCTCGACACGCACACCCTGCTCGCGATCATCGAACAGGCTGCGGGCGCCGCTGGCGAGATCTACTTCGCGGATCAGCCGTCGACGGCCCAACAGCGCCGACTCCAGCTCGCGCAGATGCGCCTGCACTTCGCAATCCGGCTCAAGCTTCTCGACCAGAACATCAAGCACGCCGCCACAGGGCAGGCTGACCCGCGAGCGCGGATCATCGCCTTCGCCGTAGCGCACGACGCTGACCGCCTGCTCGAAGGCGCCTTCGGCGACGCGCTCGAGGAAGTCTTCCTCGACACAGCCGCCGGACAGCGAACCGATCCACTGTCCAGCAACGTTCACCGCCAGCAACGAACCCGGCGCGCGCGGCGCCGAGCCGTAGGTGGCGAGCACCGTGCAGAGCCAGATGCGCTGCCCCGCCGCCGACCACTCCAGCGCCCGGCGCACCACTTGCAGATCCAGATGCTGCATGTCAGTGGGCCTTGTGCTCGAGCGGCGGCGCGTCGGCGCGCAGCGTCTGCACGGCATTGACCGCCAGATCACCCGGTTGACCGCCCCAGCCCTGACGCAGGTAGTTCAGCAGGTCAGTCAGTTGCTCGTCGCTGAGCTTCTCGGCGAAGCCCGGCATCGGTTGCATGTGCTCAAAACCGGCGAATTTCTGCTCGCCGATACCGTCGTCGATCACCCGCACCAGGTTGCGCGGATCTTCCAGGCGCAGCGTGGTGTTGCCACGCATGGCCACGGCGATGTGCGGCTTGCCTTCGCCTTCAGGCGCGTGGCAACCGGCGCAGACATTCAAATATTCCTGACGGCCGCGCTGGGCACTGACGGTGAGCTTGTCCAGAGGCACGTCGGTAAGCACCTTCGCCGCCGGCGGCTGATCGCCGAGCAGGAAGGTGGCCATGGCCGCCAGGTCCGCATCCTTCAGGCCCTGGGTGCTGTTGTGGAACACCGGGAACATCTCGTTGAACATCGTGCCCTGGGCGCTCATGCCGTGCTTGAGGAAGGCGCTCAGGTCCTGGTGATTCCAGCCGCGGGCGGCCAGGTCAGTGGCCAGCAGGCTCGGTGCCAGATAACCGTTGAGAATCCCGCCGGTCAGGCGCTTGTCCTGTTGCATCGCTCCGGTCTGGCCCCGTGGCGTGTGGCATTCGCCGCAGTGCCCGAGCACGTCGACCATGTATTGGCCGCGTTTGAAGGCTTCGCTTTTGCCCTCGGTCGACTCCAGCTTCACATCCTTGCCGTACATCATGTTCCAGGCGATCAGGCCCGGGCGCACGTTGAACGGGAAGCTCAGGCTGGTCACCGGCGCCGCGCGCTCGATGGGCTCGAAAGTCTTCAGATAGGCATGAATCGCATCGGAATCTTCACGGGGCATCAGGTGGTACGAGGTGTACGGCATCGCCGGATACAGGTTGGCGCCATCACGACGCTTGCCCTCGGTCAGCGCGGCGAAGAACTCGTCATCGTTGTACAGGCCAATGCCGTGCTCTTTGCTCGGGGTAATGTTGGTGCCGTAAATCGTGCCGAACGGCGAGACGATCGGCAGGCCGCCCGCGAACGGCGCGCCACCTGGCGCGGTGTGGCAAGCCATGCAATCGGCGGCGCGGGCGAGGTATTCGCCGCGCTTGACCTGATCATCGGCCTGCGCCAGCAATACCGGCGCAGCCAGACCGACCGCCAGTGCCAGGCGGGTCACTAAATGCTTCATGTTCAGCCCTCCTTGACCAGGCCGAGATCGGTCAGCACGTTGCGCGTCGCGTTGTAATAACGCACGTAGCCGGTGCAACGGCAGATGTGATGACCGAGGCTGTCCTCGATGACTTTTTCCAGCTGGCTCTTGATGATCGGCTGGCGTTGCAGCTTCTCCACCAGCACGGTCGCGGCGTTGACGAAACCTGGCGCGCAGTAGCTGCACTGGAAGGCGAATTCGTCGACGAAACGCTGCTGGATCGGGTTCAGTTCAGTGACCTTGCCCTGCTCGTCGCGGGTCGCGTGGCCTTCGATGGTCCGTACTTTCTTGCCTTCGAAATAGTGCGCGCCGGTGATGCAGGTGCGCACTTCTTCGCTGGTGCCGTCCGGGTTGTCGACGATCACCACGCAGGCATGGCAGATGCCCTGGCCACAGCCCAGGCGCGAACCGGTGAGGTTCTTGTATTCGTGCAGGTAATCGATCATCGGCAGGTCATCAGGGATGTCCACCGGGCCGACGGATTGACCGTTGAGGGTCAGTTGAAGCGGACGGTTAGCCATTGAGGGCCTCCTTGATGCGCGCAGAAGTGATAGGCAGGTCGCGGACACGTTTGCCGATGGCATGAGCCACGGCGTTACCGATGGCGCCGACCACCGGAATCATCACCACCTCGGCGATGCCCTTGGACGGGTCGCTCGGCGACAGCGGCGGAAGGATTTCCGAGGTCTGCTTCCAGACGGCGACGTGGCGCGCCATCGGCAGGCGATAGCGGTTGAAGTTCCAGTCACCCTCCCCCGGTCCGCCTTCGTACAGCGGCATGTCTTCCATCAGCGCATGGCCGATACCCATGGCCGTGCCGCCTTCGATCTGGCCCTTGACCAGTTCCGGCACCAGCACCCGACCGCACTCGACCCACGAGTGATGGTTGAGCACTTCGACGTCCGCCGAGCCCTTGTTCACTTTCAGTTCCACCAAAGTTGCCACCGGGCTGTAGTAGGTCACCGCCGCGTTGTTCAACTGGGTTGGCGGATAGGCGATGTTCTGCCGATCCAGCAGATGGAAACCGGCGCTGGTCATTTGCGCCAGTTTTGCCTTCGGGGCGCCGTCGCCGTACTTGACCGCCAGGCCGTCGAGCGGCAGACGCTCACGCACGCCGTCGATGCTGTACTCGGCCTCGGCCCAGCTCCAGCGGTTGAAACCGTGCACCGTGGCACCGGTCACCAGACCGCGCTCGTGGGCACGTTTGGCCAGCATCGCGAATGGCAGGGGTTCCATGCCGTTGGCGGTGAGCTTGCCGTCGACCCAATGGGCGTCTTCGCGGCGTACGACGTAAGGGTTGGCCTGGCCGCCAAAAGGACCTTGCCGCCAGATCTCCAGCGCCGCCGGCCACAGGCCGTGGTTGAACAGCACGCGCGCCGCTTCACGGGTGGCGTGGCTGAAGTAGTAGGCGGAGTTGGTCGCCGACGAGGCCGAAGCGATCTTGCCGACCCAGCGCGGATTGCGCAGGAAGCCATCCTGTTCGGCTTGGCTCATGATGTAAGGGTTGCCGCCGGAGATCAGCTGCATTTCCTTCCAGTCGGTTTCGCCGGTCTTCACTTCGTGTGCCGGGTTGCCAAGGAAATCGGCCACGACCATCGCCTGCGAAGTGGACATGCCGGTACCGATTTCGATGCCGATATGACGCAGGCTGATGCGCCCTTCCGGGGTGAATTCGACGCTGGCCATCGGCGCTTCGGAACCGGTGCCGAAGTCTTTCTGGCAGATGGCGAAACCGATGCCGTACCAGTTGTCCGGGTCGGCGGCTTCACGCTGCTTTTTGATCGCGTCGCGGTTTTTCCAGACGTCGTGCACCGCGGCCTTGTCGAGAATCTCGTGCAGGCGCAAGGCACCGGCGGGCACGGCGCCCTGGGTGTTTTTCATGCCCGAACGCAGGGCGTTCTTGCGGCGCAGTTCGATGGCGTCGATGCCGAGGCGATTGGCGATTTCATCGACCATCATCTCGGTGGAGGCCATGCTCTGCAGGGTGCCGTAGCCACGCATCGACCCGGCCTCGACGGCGCGGGAATGGTAGGCGGTGACCTGCAGATCGTTCTGCGGCATGTAGTAGATCGACTGCGCCGCCGTGGCGCCAACCGCCGCCACCGACGGGCTGTAGTTGACCCGACCGCCACCGTCCACGCTCATCTCGGCGCGGAAGATCTTGAAGCTGTAGTCGCTCTTGTCCACCGCCAGCTGATAGCGAATATCGAACGGGTGACGCTTGATGCCGCTCTGGAACTGCTCGTAGCGGTCGTTGGCCAGACGCACCGGCACACCGGCGCCGTACAGCGCAGCGAGGGCCGCGTAGTAGACGAATATATTGTGGTCCTTGGAGCCGTAACCCACGGTGTAGCCAGGGTGCATGTTCAGGTTGGCCAGGCCGAAGCGCGACGGCGCGATCATCTTCGCGGTCTCGGTCGCGGTTTCCAGCGGGCACTGGGTGGCAACGACGAAATGCAGGGTCTTGGTCGCCGGGTCGTACCAGCCGTTGCCGTTGTCCGGCTCCATGGCCGCAGGCTCGATCGATGGCGTCTTGTAGCGCTCATCGAACACCAGCCAGTTGTCCGGCGGCGTGTCGATCTGCTGCTTCATGCGATCGGCGTAAAACAGCCCGCGCTCGGTCAGATTGCCGTGCAGGTTCGGCTGTGAATCCCACACCGGACGGCGGTTGCGCAGCATCGGGAACAGGATCGAATCCTTGAGGCTGGCGAATTCATCTTCGTCCGCCGAAGTCGCGCCACCCACACGCACGTAGCGGAAACTGCCGTACGGATCGCCTTCGTAGAACGGCACCTGGGCGCCGTAACGAATCGCCTTGTCGTTGAACTTGAGCTTGGCCTTGGCCTGACGGAAGCGCTCGAAATCGTTCCAGATCAGGATCGCCACCGGGTGACCGATGAACATCGGCACCTTGCCGGCCGGCAACAGTGGGTCGGGGGCGTGTTCTTCGGGGAAAACGATACCGTCCTTGACCAGGTCCTTGGCGGTGACGATGCGGTCCGGCTGCAACTCGGCGCCGAGCCACGACAGGTCATACCCGTCGTAGATGCGGTCGGCCTTGATGGTTTTGAGCAACATGGCGTGGCCCTGCTGCTGCGGCCAGCCCGGCATGTCCTTGGCGCGGATGTCGCGGGCGAACACTTTGCTGCCGCAGACCTTGGACAGTGCGTCGTTACGTGCGCGCGCCTTGCCGTTATTGCCAAGCCATTGCTCGGACGGCACGGTCACGCTGTTTTCCATCAGGGCCGCCAGCGCCTTGCTGCTCAGCGGCGTGAGCGTCACGCTCACGCCCGCTACCAGCCCGCCCTGAAGGAACGAACGCCGGGATATATCACGGTT
This sequence comes from Pseudomonas sp. REP124, assembly GCF_020164475.1. Classification (GTDB taxonomy): domain Bacteria; phylum Pseudomonadota; class Gammaproteobacteria; order Pseudomonadales; family Pseudomonadaceae; genus Aquipseudomonas. Next base: position 46,375 of record NZ_JAIQWX010000011.1, read on the forward strand.
GGACATGGATCATCCTCTGGGCGGTTATGGGATCCGCCCTTTTGGTTATCTACTGGAAATCGGGGGTGTTGCAGGAGCCCTTCCGATGTGGCGAAGGGCTGAAATGACAGCGTAAAGCTGACTGAAGGGTTAAGTTTATAGGCTTATGCCGTTGCGGCAAACATCCAGACACAAAAAAACTGACCAAAAGATCAGAATTTCGTCGCTTTACTGCGTAGCAGATCGATGAACAGACCCAATTCCCGACTGATGTGCTCGCCCTTGCGCAACAACAGCCCGAACGGCGCCAGTTGCACATCCAGCTCCACCGGCAATGCCACCACCAGACCCATCTTCAGGTAGTCGCGCAGCGCGGTTTCCGACAGCACCATGATCGCGTCGGTCAGTTGAATCAGTTGCTGCATCGAATACACCGAACTGCACTCGATGATGTCCGCCGGCAGTGGCAACGCCTGGCGCTGCAGGGCCTGATCCAGACCGATACGCGCCGGGCTGGTTTCCGGTTGCAGGATCCACGGCCAGGCGCTGACCAGTTCCGCCAGCTCCAGCTTCTCGCGTTTGGCCAGCGGATGGCCGGCGTGCACCACCACCAGCAGGCGCTCATTGCCCAGTTGCTCGAATTCGTAATGCTGGCTGTCGGTGGCGGCATTGCGCCGGGCGATGGCCAGATCGATGCGCCCCTGCTCCAGCAACTGGATCACCTGGTCGCTGGTGTCGCCCATGATGCGAATCCGCAGTTGCGGGTTGAGCGCCTTGATTTCGGCAATCGAATCCATCACCAGATCCGGCGCCGCGCCCATGATGGTACCGATCGACAGATAACCGTAGCCGCCCTGCTGCCGCGCCATCAGATCCTCGGCGCAGCGATCCAGGCCGCTCAGGGCAGACTCGGCAAAACGGATCAGCTCCTGCCCCAGCGCGGTCGGGCGCATACCCCGGGGCAGGCGCTCGAACAGATCGCAACCAAACATGTCTTCAATTTCATGGAGCATGCGGGTAGCCGCCGGTTGCGACATGTTCAGATTTTGCGAGGCGCGGTGCAGGTTCTGGCTGGTGCTGAGCGCCACCAGCATGTGCAGATGCTTGTAGCGCAGGCGATTGAACAGGCTGCGAGAGAGGATCGGCGTGGTCATGTCGGGCCTTTTTTATCGATAACTTCAGGGTATTGGTTGTGAGCTAGATTCGATTTGTAACGCATCGATCAAGGGCCGTACAGTCTTTCCCATAAGAACAAATGCCCTACCAAAGGAAACTGCGATGAAGACTCTACCCGCGCCTCTGCTCGCCAAAATTTCCTGGCGGCTGCTCCCGTTTCTCCTGCTGATGTACATCATGGCCTTCCTCGACCGCGCCAACGTCGGGTTCGCCAAGCAAGCCTTTCAAGCCGACACCAACATCAGTGACGCCGCCTTCGCCTTCGGCGCCGGGGTGTTCTTTGTCGGTTACGCGCTGCTCGAAGTGCCGAGCAACCTGATCCTGCACCGCGTCGGCGCCCGCCTGTGGATGTGCCGGATCATGGTCACCTGGGGCCTGGTCTCCGCGGCCATGGTCTTTGCCCACAACGAAACCACTTTCTACGTCCTGCGCTTCTTGCTCGGTGTCGCCGAGGCCGGTTTCTTCCCGGGCGTCATCCTCTACCTCACCTACTGGTTCCCCAGCGCCGTGCGCGGCAAAGCCATGGGCTTCTTCTACTTCGGTGCGCCTCTGGCGTTCATCTTCGGCAGCCCGCTGTCCGGCCTGTTGCTGGAGCTGGACGGCTTTGCCGGCTTCCACGGCTGGCAGTGGTTGTTCGCCGTTGAAGGCTTGATGGCATCGGTGGTGGGCATCTGGGCCTACTGGTACCTGGACAATCGCCCGGCCGATGCCAAGTGGCTGACCGTGGAAGAACGTACGCAGATCCAGACCCTGCTCGACCAGGAAGACAGCCACAAACAGAGCCACGGTCGCAGTCTGCTCAACGTGCTGTGCCAGCCTTCGGTGCTGTACCTGTGCCTGATCTACCTGCTGATCCAGGCCAGCGTCTACGGCGTGGTGTTCTACTTGCCGAGCCAGGTGGGTGGACTGCTGGGCACCAAGGTAGGTCTGATGGTCGGCCTGGTCACGGCGATCCCGTGGATCTGCGCGCTGCTGGCCGCTTACCTGATTCCCGGCTACAGCGACCGCACCGGCGAACGTCGCCGCACCGCGAGCCTGACCTTGTTGATGGCCGCCACCGGCATCGCCTGCTCGGTGACCTTCAGCAACCCGCTGCTGGGGATCATCTCGCTGTGCTTCGCCGCCTCCGGCTTCATCGCCGTGCAACCGGTGTTCTGGACCTTCCCGTCCAGCTACCTCGCCGGTAGCGCCGCGGCGGCCGGTATCGCCCTGATCAACTCGTTCGGCGCCCTGGGCGGCTTCATCGCCCCGGTGCTGAAAAACTGGGCCGAAGGCGCCTTCCATTCTCCGGCAGCCGGTCTCTACCTGCTGTCCGCCACCACCGTCATCGCCGCGTTGCTGGTGCTGGGCGTGCGCTCACCTGCCGCCAAAGCCTCGAACAAACCGGCCACCGTTTAAACCTGAGGAGTCACACCATGGGCATTCCAACCATCAAGCACGTCCGCGCCTTCACTCTGCGAGGCGGCGGCGCGGATTACCACGATCAGGCGGACGGTCACTGGATCGACGATCACATCGCCACCCCGATGAGCAAATACCCGGAGTACCGCCAGAGCCGCCGCACCTTCGGCATCAACGTGCTCGGCACCCTGGTGGTGGAGATCGAGGCCAGCGACGGCACCGTCGGTTTCGCCGTGACCACCGGTGGCGAGCCCGCCGCCTACATCGTCGAGAAACACCTGGCGCGTTTCCTCGAAGGTGCGAAGGTCACCGACATCGAAAAGATCTGGGACCAGATGTACCAGTCGACCCTGTATTACGGGCGCAAGGGCATCGTGATCAACACCCTTTCCGGGGTCGACCTGGCGCTGTGGGACTTGCTCGGCAAGATCCGCCAGGAGCCGGTGCACCAGTTGCTCGGCGGTGCGGTGCGCGATGAGTTGCAGTTTTATGCCACCGGCGCCCGTCCGGATCTGGCGCAGAAAATGGGCTTCATCGGCGGCAAGATGCCGTTGCACCACGGCCCGGCCGAAGGCGAAGACGGTCTGCGCAAGAACCTCGAGGAACTGGCCACCATGCGCGAACGGGTCGGCCCGGATTTCTGGCTGATGCTCGATTGCTGGATGAGCCTGGACCTCAACTACGCCACCAAGCTGTCGGTCGGCGCCCACGAATACGGTTTGAAATGGATCGAGGAAGCCCTGCCGCCGGACGATTACTGGGGTTACGCCGCCCTGCGCAACAACGTCCCCAAAGGCATGCTGGTGACCACCGGTGAACACGAAGCGACCCGCTGGGGCTTTCGCATGCTGCTGGAGATGGGGTGCTGCGACATCATCCAGCCGGATGTCGGCTGGTGTGGTGGCCTGACCGAACTGGTGAAAATCTCGGCGCTGGCCGACGCCCACAACGCCCTGGTCATCCCCCATGGCTCGTCGGTGTACAGCTATCACTTCGTCGCCACCCGGCATAACAGCCCGTTCGCCGAGTTCCTGATGATGGCGCCGAAGGCGGACGAAGTGGTGCCGATGTTCCATCCGCAACTGCTCGGCGAACCGGTGCCGGTGAACGGCCGCATGCGCCTGTCGGCCCTCGATCAGCCCGGCTTCGGCGTGACGCTCAACCCCGAATGCCAACTGCATCGGCCGTACAGCCGCTGAGACAGGAGTCCGTGATGAAAATGCCGCACAACGCTTTCAAGGCCGCCCTGAAAAACCCGGCGACCCAATACGGTATCTGGGCCGGCTTCGCCACCGGCTACGCTGCCGAGATCGTAGCCACCACCGGTTACGACTGGATGCTGATCGACGGTGAACACGCGCCCAACACCGTGCCCGGCGTGCTCGCCCAATTGCAGGCGGTCGCCCCCTACTCCACTGCGCCCGTGGTGCGCGCGGTGACGGGCGACGCCAACCTGATCAAGCAATTGCTGGATATCGGCGCCCAGACCCTGATGATCCCCATGGTCGAAACCGCCGAGCAGGCCCGGGCGCTGGTGCGGGCCATGCGTTATCCACCCCACGGCATTCGCGGTGTCGGCGGCGGCCTGACCCGCGCCACGCGTTGGGACGGGGTGCCCGATTACCTCAATAGCGCCCATGAACAGCTGTGCCTGATCGTCCAGGTGGAGTCGCGCCTGGGTGTGGAAAACGTCGTAGAAATCGCTGCCGTGGAAGGCGTGGATGCGGTGTTCATCGGCCCGGCGGACCTGTCCATCGGCCTCGGCCATGCCGGCAATCCCGGGCATCCCGAGGTCCAGGGACACATTCGCCATGCGGTGGACGCCACGCTGGCGGCCGGCAAGGCCTGCGGCATCCTCGCGCCGAATGAGGAAGATGCGCGGCGCTATCAGGGCTGGGGCTGCCAGTTCATCGCGGTCGCCATCGACATCAGCCTGTTGCGCCAGAGCGCCATGGCCGCCCTCGCCCGCTATCGCGAACCCGCTGACACGCAAGCACCGTCACGCACTTACTGATCTGCCAAGGAGTCGCCTCATGTCGTCCGTGCCTGTCTACGAAAACTTCATCAACGGCCAGTTTGTGGCCAGCGCTGCCCATCTCGACGTGCTCAACCCGGCCACCGGCGCGCTGCTGTCGAAAGTCCCGGCCTCCACCGCCGAAGACGTCGACCGCGCCCTGGCCGCCGCCCGCGCCGCGCAAAAGGACTGGTCGCGCAAACCGGCCAACGACCGCGCCGGCTACTTGCGGCGAATCGCTGCCAAACTGCGGGAGAACGTGCCGCACCTGGCGCGCACCATCACTCTGGAACAGGGCAAGATCAGCGGCCTGGCGGAGGTCGAGGTGAATTTCACCGCCGACTACCTCGACTACATGGCCGAATGGGCGCGGCGTCTGGAAGGCGAAATCATCACCAGCGATCGCCAGAACGAAAACATCTTCCTGTTCCGCAAACCCCTGGGCGTGGTCGCCGGGATCCTGCCGTGGAACTTCCCGTTCTTTTTGATCGCCCGCAAGATGGCCCCGGCGCTGCTGACCGGCAACACCATCGTGATCAAACCCAGCGAAGAGACGCCGAACAACTGCTTCGAATTCGCCCGTCTGGTGGCCGAAACCGACCTGCCGCCCGGCGTGTTCAACGTGGTTTGTGGTGACGGCCAGGTGGGCGCGGCGCTCAGTGCGAACAAGGGCGTGGACATGATCAGCTTCACCGGCAGCGTCGACACCGGCTCACGGATCATGGCCGCCGCCGCGCCGAACATCACCAAGCTAAACCTGGAACTGGGCGGCAAGGCGCCAGCGATCGTGCTGGCGGATGCCGATCTGGATCTGGCGGTGAAGGCCATCCGTGATTCGCGGATCATCAACAGCGGCCAAGTGTGCAACTGCGCCGAGCGGGTGTACGTCGAGCGCAAGGTGGCGGATCAGTTCATCGAGCGCATCGCGGCGGCGATGAGCGCCACGCGTTATGGCGACCCGATCGCCCAGCCGGACGTGGAGATGGGGCCGCTGATCAACCGTCAGGGGCTGGACAGCGTCAACCAGAAGGTCCGCACCGCGTTGAGCCAGGGCGCGAGCCTGATCAGCGGCGGGCAGATCGCCGATCTGCCGAACGGCTTCCACTTCCAGCCCACGGTATTGGCCGGCTGCCGCGCCGACATGCAGATCATGCGCGAAGAAATCTTCGGCCCGGTGCTGCCGATCCAGATCATCGACGACCTGGACGAAGCCATCGCCCTGGCCAACGACTGCGAATACGGCCTGACCTCCTCGATCTACACCCGCGACCTGAGCAAGACCCTGCACGCGATGCGCGAGCTGGATTTTGGCGAAACCTACGTCAACCGCGAGAACTTCGAAGCCATGCAGGGCTTCCATGCGGGGGTGCGTAAATCCGGTATCGGCGGTGCGGATGGCAAGCATGGGTTGTATGAGTACACCCATACCCATGCGGTTTATCTGCAGGGCTGAAGATGGCGCTGAGGCTGATGACGCCTTCGCGGGCAAGCCCGCTCCCACATTGGATCTGTGTCGTTCACAAATACCCTGTGGGAGCGGGCTTGCCCGCGATGGCGTCAGATCAGTCAGCAAAAGGCCATCAGAAATCCACGGTCGCCGACAGCAAATAGGTCCGCGGCGTCGCCAGCGTCAACCCCGGTTCACTGTCATCCGACGCCCCCGCCGAACTCCAGTAGCGCTTGTCCGCCACGTTCTCGACGTTGGCGCGCACGGTGATGGTCTTTTCGTCGACCCGGAACGCATAGCGCGCGCCCACGTCGAAACGCTCCCACGAATCGATTTCCTTGTCGTTGGACTGATCCAGATACTGCGAGCTGGAATACATGCCGCGACTGGTCAGCGTCAGCCCTTCCACGCTCGGCACATCCCACTCCGCGCCCAGGTTGACGTTGTACTTGGGCGTCGCCGGTGCGCGGTTGCCGTCGAAGGTGCCATTGGTGGTGTTGGTCAGTTCGCTGTCGATGTACATCACACCGCCGAGCAGACGCACGCCCTTGAGCGGTTCACCGAAAACTGTCAGCTCCACCCCATCGTTCTGACGCTTGCCATTGGGACCGAAGACCCGCGTGGTCGCGTTGGTTTCGTAGGCGGGCTGTTTGATGCGAAACACCGCGGCCGTCACCGCAAACGGACCGGCGTCGTACTTGGCGCCGACCTCCACCTGACGGCTGATGAACGGCGGGAAAATCTCGTCCTCGTTCACCGAGGTCGACGGCGCGATCTTGCCCTGGCTCAAGCCTTCCATGTAGTTGGCGTACAGCGACAGCTTGTCGGTGGCCTTGAACAGGATGCCGCCCGATGGCGAGAATTTTTCCTCGTCGTAAGCGGTGTCGCCTTTCACGCCGTCCGACCAGTCGTCGACCTTCACTCGTTGCCAGCGACCACCCAGGGTCAGCAGCACGCGATCATCGAAGAAACCCAGGGTATCGGACAGCGCCACGCTGCTGAAGCGGTTTTCGGTGTAGACCTTCGCATCCTGGCGCGTGGCTCGTACCGGTGTCGGCGTTTCCACGGGGTTGTAAAGGTTGCTGGGCGCTGCGGCATAACGAGCGCCGCCGTTTTCGAAGTCCATGTAGAAATAGCTGGCGGCCAGATTGACCTGATGGCTCACAGGCCCGGTGTGGAACCAGTTGCGCACCCCGGCCGTGGCCGTGCGGACATTTTCGTCGCGGGTGAAATCCCGGGGCAGGACGCTGAAATCGCCGGCATTGTTCGTGACGGAAACCGCGTGCCGGAGGAAGTCATGATTGCTTTTGCGCGCGCCGACACCGCCGTAGAGCATCACGGAATCGGTGACATCAAACTCGCCATTCACCGTGCCGAACGTATCTTCGGTCCGCGCCTTGCTCCAGGGCTGCGCGTAGTTGTGGCGCACATCGCTGGCATGGGGCACCTGCGCATTGGCGCCGACCTGCACCCTTTCCTGCGGTGCATCGGTGTCGCGCTCGGTGTGGCCGATATCGGTCGAGAGGCGCAGGCGATCACCGCGAAAATCCAGACCCAGCACGGCCATCTCGCGGTCGACGCTCTGGTGATCCCATTCGGTATCGCCCGACTGTTTTACGCCGTTGAAACGCAGACCGAATTTGTTGTCCTCGCCGAAACGCCGGCCAACATCCACCGCACCGCCCAGCTGATTGTTGGAGGCGTAATCACCGGTAAACGAGGTGATCGGCGCATCGGTCGCACGCTTGGCCACCACGTTGATTCCGCCGCCCACGCTGCCCCGGGGCGAGATGCCGTTGATCAGCTGGCCGGGGCCTTTGAGGATGTCGACGCGGTCGGCCATTTCCATGTCGATCGTGTAAGTCGGCAGGACGCCGTACAGACCATTGTAGGAAACATCGCTGTTGAACAGGCTGAGCCCGCGAATGGTGAATTGCTCATAACGCCCGCCCGCCGGGTTGGTCGCGCGAACCGAAGGATCGCTGGCGATCAGGTCACCGAGAGTCCGTGCCTGCAGGTTTTCAATCGCCTCGCTGGTGTAGGTGGTCATGCTGAACGGCGTTTCCATGAAGTCCTGCGAGCCCAGCAACCCCTGGGAACCGCGGCGCGCGACCTGGCCGCCGGCATAGGGATCGCCGTGCTCGGTATCGATCGCGCCGAGAATCGAGGTCGCCCCCAATTGCAGGCTGCTGCCCATGGGCGCCGGAATCAGGATGTACGCCTGATCGCCCACCGCCTGCAATTGCAGGCCGGAATTGTGCAACAGGCGGGCAAAGCCCTCCTCCACGCCAAAGTCACCGGACAGGCCGGCACTGCTGCGACCGCTGACCAGCGCCGGGTCGACCGACAGATTGACCCCGGCCAGGCCGGCGAATCGGGTCAGCGCATCGCTCAGGCTACCGGCGGGCACCTGATAGCTGCGGCGAGCGGCGTCTTCGGCCCAGGCATTGCCCATGAAAAGCGGACTGGCGCTGAGGCTCAACAGCAGGCTCAGGCGTAACAGAGGACGCACAGCGGACGATGCCTGGCGCGGAGATGAAGGCTTTACTGCGGGCATTGAAAAAGCTCTCTTGTTCGTTCAGTTGCCTTGAATGACAAGCGAGCCAAAAAAAGGGGACAGGCTTCAGACATTATTTTCGCGCGGCACCAACGTCACCCAATAGCGGGTGCGCATTTGCACCTCCAGCGGCAGGCTGGCCGCGAGCAGCGCGAGGACTCGGTCGGTGTCATCCACGCGGAAACTGCCGGTCACCCGCAGCGCCTCGAGCTCCGGCGACCAGCGCAGGACGCCCGGTCGGTACATATCGAGTTCGCGCAGGAAATCCCCCAGAAGCTGGTTACTGGCCATCAACACGCCCTCGCGCCAACCGGGTTGCGATACGTCAAAGGCTTCCACGGTTGACGCGCCCTTTGCCTGCAGGCCAATCCGCTCACCTGCCTTGAGCGTCAATGCCCCGCCCTGCAACGACTGCAACTGCACGACACCCTGGAACACCGAAACCCGGCAGCTGTGAGCATCCTGGCGGACACAGACTTCGCTCTGGCTGACGATCACCTGGCCGAAACGGGTCTGGATGGTCAGCGCTGAAACGCCAGGCACCTTGAGCGAGATTTCGCCCTCCACGAGCTTCAGCCGATGGTTCGGCAGATCCACATCGACGGCGCTGCCGGTGTTGAGCTGCAGCGAACTGCCGTCGGCCAGTTGCACCGTTTTGCGCTCACCTGTCGCGGTGTGCAGATCGGCACGCCAGACGTCCAGCGGCAATTGCCGGCTGATCAGCCAGGCTGCCGGCACCAGGGCCACCGCGCCGAGCGCGCGCTTGAGTACCACACGCCGCGACGGATCGGGACGGTCGAGGGTGCTCAGGGCCAACGCGGAAGGAAGATCGGAAAAACGCTGACGCAAAGCCTGCGCCTTCTGCCAGGCCTGCTCATGACTGGAATGGGTTTCGCGCCAGCGTTGCAGGTTGGCGCGATCCTGCTCGGTGGCACCACCGGATTCCAGCAACGCCAACCATTGCGCGGCGGCGCGAACGGCCTGACGAGCGTCAGGGGCCGGACTGCTCACAGATCCACCAGCAGGCAATGCTCGTAGGCTTGCGCCATGTAGCGCTTGATCGTGCGTTCGGACACCTGCAGGCGTTCGGCGATCTGTTGATAGCTCAGGCCTTCGAGCTGGCTCCAGAGAAACGCCCGGCGCACTGCTCTCGGCAATCCGTCGAGCAATTCATCCAGGGCTTGCAGGGTTTCCAGCAGTATCCAGCGCTGCTCGGGGGATGGCACGCAGTCCTCGGGAAGCGAGGCCAGGGCTTCGAGATAGGCCTGTTCCAGGCTGCGGCGTTTATAGAAGTTGCTCAGCAGGCGTTTGCCTACGGTCAGCAGATAGGCACGGGGCTCATGCAGATCAGCGATGCATTGGGAGCTGGCGAGCAAGCGCAGGAAGGTGTCCTGGCTGAGGTCCGCCGCATCGCATGCATTGCCCATGCGTCGACGCAGCCAGTTTTCCAGCCAGCCACGGTGATCGCGGTACAGATCGTGGAGGGTTTGCTCCTTCGGCATCGCTGCATCACTCATCTTTTCTAACCCTGTGCCAGGAGCTGTAAATGAGAGTGATTCTAATTAATATCGCAGCGGCGAACCAAGCGCTTTGTGTGGCGGATGCGCAGAAAGATTTTTTGGGGTTGGATCAGGCGGAGGGGAAATCCGAATTGCAAAAACAAAAAACCCCGGTCTTTCGACCAGGGTCTTTGCTATCGATCCGAATCAAGCGCTGATGGCTTTCTTCGTAGCTTCAAGGCGTTCAGTGGTCCTTGAGGCAGATATGGCGCAGCGGACGGGACTCGAACCCGCGACCCCCGGCGTGACAGGCCGGTATTCTAACCGACTGAACTACCGCTGCGTATCGCTGTGGACTTGCGTCCAGGTAACTCGTTTGATCGAAAGCTTCGGTGCTTTTCAATCGCGAACCGGAATCAACCGATTCGTAAAATATGGCGCAGCGGACGGGACTCGAACCCGCGACCCCCGGCGTGACAGGCCGGTATTCTAACCGACTGAACTACCGCTGCGCGTCGGTGGAGGCTTTTCAGCTTCCATCTTGCTTTCGCAAGACTCTCGGGAGTGGTGGGTGATGACGGGATCGAACCGCCGACATTCTGCTTGTAAGGCAGACGCTCTCCCAGCTGAGCTAATCACCCGTTTGCATCTCCGAGGCCGCGAAATTTACGCAGGTAGCGAACCTAAGTCAATAGCAGGATTGAAGTTTTTCTAAAAAAGACAAAAACACGTCATTTGCAGATGGACCGCTTTCGCGAGCAAGCCCGCTCCCACAGGGTTCCGCGCTGAGCATCAGTTCCAGGCTCGACGCAAATCAACTGTGGGAGCGGGCTTGCTCGCGAAGACGGCGGCACATTCAACATCAATGCCGGGTGCTTATTCGCTGTAAATCATCTTCTTGGACATGCCACCGTCCACCACAAATTCCTGCCCCGTGACGAACCCGGCATTCTTCGACAGCAGCCACGCCACCATCGACGCGACATCCTCGACCGTCCCTACCCTGCCCGCCGGATGCTGGGCATGATCGGCATCGGTCAGCGGTTCGGCGCGGCGCACCGAGGGATCGCGAGTATCGATCCAGCCCGGGCTCACGGCATTGACGCGAATCTCCGGCCCCAGACTGATGGCCAGCGCGTGAGTCAGGGCCAGCAGGCCGCCCTTGCTCGCCGCATACGCCTCGGTGTCGGGTTCAGACTGCATGGCGCGGGTCGAGGCCAGGTTGACGATCGCCCCGCTATGAGCCCGCAGGTACGGCGCACAGTGCTTGGCCAACAGCATCGGCCCGCTGAGATTGACCGCCAGCACCCGATTCCAGTAATCCAGATCGAGGCTTTCCAGGGTGATGTTGTGCGGATCGGCCACGGCCGCGTTGCACACCAGCGCATCCAGGCGCCCGAACTGGCCGAGCACTTCGGCGACACCCAACGCCACCTGCCCTTCGTTCGCGACGTCCATGGCGATGAACCAGGCGTTTTCGCCCAGCACCTTCGCCACTTTCGAACCGCGCGCCCGGTCCAGGTCCGTCAACACGACCTGCCAGCCTTCGCTGATCAGCCATGCGGCGATGCCCAGACCGATGCCCCGCGCAGCGCCGGTGACCAGCGCTACGCGTCCATTGGTGCTGGCCGATGCAGACAGTTCGATCACAATGCCGCCAGGCCGCGCGACAGGTCGGCTTGCAGATCCGCCACGTCTTCCAGGCCCACCGCGATACGGATCAGGCTGTCACGAATGCCCGCTGCTTCACGTTCTTGCGGCGCCAGACGGCCGTGGGAGGTGGTGCTCGGGTGGGTGATGGTGGTCTTGCTGTCGCCCAGGTTGGCGGTGATCGAAATCAGTCGGGTTGCATCGATGAAGCGCCAGGCGCCCTCTTTGCCGCCCTTGACCTCGAAACTCACCACCGCGCCGAAACCTTTCTGCTGACGCAGCGCCAGTTCGTGCTGCGGATGGCTCTTGAGACCGGCGTAGTGAACCTTCTCGATGCCATCCTGCTGCTCCAGCCACTCGGCCAGCTCCTGGGCGTTGGCGCAGTGCGCCTTCATCCGCAGGTTCAGAGTTTCCAGGCCCTTGAGGAAGATCCAGGCGTTGAACGGGCTCAAGGTCGGACCGGCGGTCCGCAGGAAGCCGACCACCTCTTTCATTTGCTCGCCGCGACCGGCAACCACACCGCCCATGCAGCGACCCTGGCCGTCGATGAACTTGGTGGCCGAATGCACGACAATGTCCGCGCCCAGCTTCAGCGGCTGTTGCAGCGCCGGGGTGCAGAAGCAGTTGTCGACCACCAGCATCGCGCCCTTGGCGTGGGCGATTTTCGAAAGCTCGGCGATGTCCACCAGCTCGGCCAGCGGGTTGGAGGGCGATTCGACGAACAGCAGTTTGGTGTTCGGCTTGATCGCCGCGTCCCAGCCGGACAGGTCCGCCAGAGCCACGTAATCGACTTCCACGCCAAAACGCTTGAAGTACTTCTCGAACAGGCTGATGGTCGAGCCGAACACACTGCGTGAAACCAATACGTGGTCGCCGGCACTGCACAGGCTCATCACTACCGCCATGATTGCCGCCATACCGGTGGCCGTGGCCACCGCTTGCTCGGCACCTTCCAGCGCGGCAATACGTTCTTCGAACGCCCGCACGGTCGGGTTGGTGTAGCGCGAGTAAACGTTGCCCGGCACTTCGCCGGCAAAACGCGCGGCCGCGTCGCCAGCGGTGCGGAATACATAACTTGAGGTGAAGAACATCGGATCACCGTGTTCGCCTTCCGGCGTACGGTGCTGACCGGCACGTACGGCCAGGGTATCGAACGCTACACCTTCGAGGTCGCTGTCCAACCGACCCGCATCCCATTCCTGACTCATGCTGTGACTCCTTGCCCTGTTCTTTGGAGATAGATACAAAACCGGCCCCTCAGGGCCGGTATTAACTCAGTTGTTGTACAGATCGATGATCGCGCTGACCGCCTGGGTCTTGACCTTCGAGGCATCGTTACGCGCCTGCTCGATCTTGTTCAGGTAAGCCTCGTCGACGTCGCCGGTCACGTACTGGCCGTCGAACACCGCGCAATCGAACTTGTCGATCTTGATCTTGCCGCCGCCGACCGCTTCGATCAAGTCAGGCAGATCCTGATAGACCAGCCAGTCGGCGCCGATCAGGTCGGCCACGTCCTGGGTCGAACGGTTGTGCGCGATCAACTCGTGGGCGCTCGGCATGTCGATGCCGTAGACGTTCGGGAAGCGCACGGCAGGTGCCGCGGAGCAGAAGTAAACGTTCTTCGCGCCGGCTTCACGGGCCATCTGGATGATCTGCTTGCAGGTGGTGCCGCGAACGATGGAGTCGTCCACCAGCATCACGTTCTTGCCGCGGAATTCCAGTTCGATCGCGTTGAGCTTCTGGCGTACGGATTTTTTCCGTGCGGCCTGGCCCGGCATGATGAAGGTACGGCCGATGTAGCGGTTCTTCACGAAGCCTTCGCGGAATTTCACGCCCAGGTGGTTCGCCAGCTCCAGGGCCGCGGTGCGGCTGGTGTCCGGGATCGGAATGACCACGTCGATATCGTGATCAGGACGCTCGCGCTGGATCTTCTCGGCAAGTTTCTCGCCCATGCGCAGACGGGCCTTGTACACCGACACGCCGTCGATGATCGAGTCCGGACGTGCCAGGTAGACGTGTTCGAAGATGCATGGGGTCAGGGACGGGTTGGTCGCGCACTGACGGGTGTGCAGCTTGCCATCTTCAGTGATGTAGACCGCTTCGCCCGGAGCCAGGTCGCGAATCAGGGTGAAGCCGAGCACGTCCAGGGAAACGCTTTCGGACGCAATCATGTACTCGACGCCTTCGTCGGTGTGACGCTGGCCGAACACGATCGGGCGGATGCCGTGCGGGTCGCGGAAACCGACGATGCCGTAGCCGGTGATCATCGCAACGACCGCGTAGCCACCGACGCAGCGGTTGTGCACGTCGGTCACGGCGGCGAACACGTCTTCTTCGGTTGGCTGCAACTTGCCGCGCTGGGCCAGTTCGTGGGCGAACACGTTGAGCAGCACTTCCGAGTCGGAACTGGTGTTGACGTGGCGCAGGTCGGATTCGTAAATCTCCTTGGCCAACTGTTCAACGTTGGTCAGGTTGCCGTTGTGCGCCAGGGTGATGCCGTAAGGCGAGTTGACGTAAAACGGTTGAGCTTCGGCCGAAGTCGAGCTGCCCGCGGTTGGGTAGCGCACGTGGCCGATGCCCATGTGGCCGACCAGGCGCTGCATGTGACGCTGCTGGAACACGTCACGCACCAGGCCATTATCCTTGCGCAGGAATAACCGGCCGTCATGGCTGGTCACGATACCGGCAGCGTCCTGGCCGCGGTGCTGGAGGACGGTTAGCGCGTCATACAGCGCCTGATTGACGTTCGACTTACCGACGATACCGACGATGCCACACATGCGACGCAACCCCTACTTAATGGATCTGAACTGAACAACACTCACTGAGGCGTTTTGACCGTCGGCAAGAGTTGCTCCTTGAACGGAATATCAGCGGGTACGCTGATTCCGCTGGCAAGCCACTGACTGCTCCACCCGAGGATCAGGTTTTTGGACCAGTCTGCGACCAATAGAAACTTTGGAACGAGCTGGGATTGAATCCACCACTCGTCATGCTGGACCGGACCCAGGCTCAAGAGCCCGACCGCCACGACCACCAGCAAGCCGCCACGTGCGGCGCCGAAGGCCATGCCGAGGAATCGATCGGTCCCGGATAGCCCGGTGACGCGTACCAATTCGCCGATCAGATAATTGATCATTGCGCCTACCACAAGGGTGGCGACAAACATGATGGCGCAGCCCGCGATCACGCGAGCCGAAGGTGTCTGGATATAACCGCCGAGGTACTCGGACAATGAGCCACCGAACATCCAGGCTACGACTCCTGCGATGATCCAGGTCACCAGCGACAGTGCTTCTTTGACGAAGCCGCGGCTCAGACTGATCAATGCGGAGATGGCGACGATTGCAACGATCGCCCAGTCAACCCAGGTAAATGGCACAGTGCAGCCTACAGACGGATAAGGCGGCGCATTTTAGCAGAGCCCATGCTGATCGGTAAGCTGCGATTGTCAGTGCATTTCAAATCGTTGCGATAGATTTAGCCACGCTCTGGCTGAAAGCGCACCACAAAACCCTTGAGATTCTGCTGGCGGTTGAGCAAGTCACGCAGACGATCGGCCTCGGCACGCTCGATCAGCGGCCCCACGAACACCCGGTTCTTGCCGTCGGCAGAACGAATGTAGGCGTTGTAACCCTGGCTGCGCAGGGTTTTCTGCAGCTTTTCCGCACTTTCGCGATTGGACAGGCTGGCCAGTTGCACCGACCAGCTGACCGACAGGCCATTGGCGTCGACGCGGCTTTGCGTGGTGTCCGGTTTGCCCGGCGCTGCGGTGATGGGCTGGGAAGGTGCTGTCGCAGGCTTGGCAGCCAGTGCAGGGACAGGAGCCGGAGCAGGCGGCGGCGTGACCGGTTTGGCGACAGGTGCCGGGGCCGGTGTGGGAACCGGGGTCGTAGGCACGATCGGAGCAGACGGCGCAGCCGGAACGTCCTGAGCGATGTCTTCATCGCTCGGAACCGGTTCCTGAGGCAGGGCTTGCGGTTCAGGCACCACCACGGGCTGGACCTGCACCTGCGCCATGGCAGGCGCCTGCGGCGCAGCCGGGGCTTCGACCGTCACGTGACGCTGTTCATCCTGACGGGAAAACAGCATCGGCAGGAAAATCACCGCCAGCGCCACCAGGACCAGAGCGCCGACCATGCGCTGTTTGTAGGCTTTATCCAGCAATGCCATTTGCCGCTTCCTCCGTGGAGCGCCGGGCCAGCCAATCCAGGGCCTCGGCGACACAATAAAATGATCCGAACAACAGAATCTCGTCGTCGCTCGTCGCCTGTGCGCACTGCCCTTCCAGGGCGGCGGCCACGCTGTCGTAGGACGTTACCGAAGCACCACGCTTGTCCAGCGCTTCGTGCAACTCGACCACCGGTCGCGCCCGTGGCGAATCCAGCGGTGCAACGGCCCAGTGCTCGACACTAGCACTCAACTCATCGATTACACCATCCAGATCCTTGTCCGCCAGCAATCCGAACACCGCCAGGCGCTTGCCTGCCGGTGGAC
The DNA here is from genome assembly GCF_020164475.1 of Pseudomonas sp. REP124. Classification (GTDB taxonomy): domain Bacteria; phylum Pseudomonadota; class Gammaproteobacteria; order Pseudomonadales; family Pseudomonadaceae; genus Aquipseudomonas. The sequence continues at coordinate 62,595 of NZ_JAIQWX010000011.1, forward strand.
GACTGGCCAGGCGCCGGGCCAGATATTCGGCCGCATGAGGGTTATGGCCCACGTCCAGCAGCAGATTCAGGCGCTTGCCCTGCCAATCGAACTGACGGCGATCGAGACGACCGACCACCTTCGTCGCCTGCAAGGCCTGGATGATCTGCGCTTCGACCCAAGGCAGCCCGAGCAGACGGTAAGCCTGCAACGCCAGCGCGGCGTTTTCCATCGGCAGATCGAGCAACGGCAGATCGCGCAACTCGACCACCTGGCCCTGGGCGTCGACACCGCGCCATTGCCAGTTGTGATCGGTGATACCCAGGTCGAAATCGCGCCCACGCAGGAAAAACGGGCAATTGAGCTCGCGCGCTTTATCCAGCAGGGGTTGCGGAGGGTTCAGGTCGCCACAGAGCGCAGGCGCGCCCTGGCGGAAGATGCCGGCCTTCTCGAAGGCCACGGATTCACGGGTATTGCCCAGGTAATCCGCGTGATCGACGCCAATGCTGGTGACCAGCGCCATGTCGGCGTCGACCACATTGACTGTATCCAGACGCCCGCCCAGGCCGACTTCCAGCACCACGGCATCGAGCCCGGACTGCTGAAACAGCCAGAACGCCGCCAGGGTGCCCATTTCGAAATAAGTCAGGGAAGTGTCGCCACGCCCCGCTTCCACCGCAGCGAAGGCCTGGCAAAGCTCGGCGTCAGTGGCTTCGACGCCGTTGACCTGCACCCGCTCGTTGTAGCGCAGCAGGTGCGGAGAGTTGTAGACACCGACTTTCAGGCCCTGCGCGCGCAGCAGGGATGCCACGAACGCACAGGTAGAGCCCTTGCCGTTGGTGCCGGTGACCGTAATCACCCTTGGCGCCGGCCTGCCCAGTCCCATGCGGGACGCTACCTGTTGCGAGCGCTCAAGGCCCATGTCGATGGCCGAAGGGTGCAACTGCTCAAGGTAGGCGAGCCACTCGCCAAGGGTACGTTGGGTCATAGGTTGGCAGGCACTGGTGGAACGACGATTTTCTCGATTGGCGCAGCGACGAACTTCGGCGTCGGCAGGCCCATCATTTGCGCCAGCAGATTGCCTAGACGCGGACGCAGTTCCTGACGATCAATGATCAGGTCGATCGCACCGTGCTCCAGCAGGAACTCGCTGCGCTGGAAGCCTTCCGGCAGTTTTTCGCGCACGGTCTGCTCGATTACGCGCGGGCCGGCAAAGCCGATCAGGGCTTTCGGCTCGCCGACGATCACGTCGCCCAGCATCGCCAGACTGGCAGAAACACCGCCGTAGACCGGGTCGGTCAGCACGGAGATGAACGGAATGCCTTCTTCACGCAGACGCGCCAGCACCGCGGAGGTCTTGGCCATTTGCATCAGGGAGATCAGCGCTTCCTGCATCCGCGCACCACCGGAGGCGGAGAAGCAGACCATCGGGCAGCGTTTTTCCAGGGCGTAGTTGGCAGCGCGCACGAAGCGCTCGCCGACGATGGCGCCCATCGAGCCACCCATGAAGGAGAATTCGAAGGCCGAGACCACGATCGGCATGCCCAGCAAGGTGCCGCTCATGGAAACCAGAGCGTCTTTTTCGCCGGTCTGCTTCTGCGCACCGGTCAGACGATCCTTGTACTTCTTGCCGTCACGGAATTTCAGACGGTCAACCGGCTCCAGGTCCGCACCCAGTTCGGTACGGCCTTCGGCGTCGAGGAAAATGTCGATACGGGCGCGAGCGCCGATACGCATGTGGTGGTTGCACTTGGGGCAAACGTCCAGGGTCTTTTCCAGCTCCGGACGGTACAGCACAGCCTCGCAGGACGGGCATTTGTGCCAAAGACCTTCAGGCACCGAGCTCTTCTTGACCTCGGAACGCATGATCGAAGGGATCAGTTTGTCTACTAACCAGTTGCTCATGCTTTCTTTCTCCAGTACCGGCGGCCCGAACGCTCTTGTTCGCAGCCCCGCGTATGCCCTTAGCTAAATTCATGTGTGCGGCGATGATCGATGGGTTGCCGGATCAGGGAACGTGACCTGCGTACAACCCAAAAAACTCTCAGCCATGCCTGCTTTGTGCAAGTGCTGTTATGGACGGCGGCAGACTGCCAGCCGTCACATCAACCACGTACCGCTTTGATGAATGCCCGAATCTTTTCGGGATCCTTGATACCTTTGCTCGCCTCTACCCCGCCACTGACATCCACTGCGTAAGGCTTGACCCGCGCCACCGCCTCGGCGACGTTCTGTGGAGTCAGGCCACCGGCCAGGATAATCGGCTTGTTCAAACCCTGAGGTATCAGAGACCAGTCGAACGCTTCACCGGTTCCACCGGGCACTCCTTCGACATACGCGTCGAGCAGGATACCGCTCGCACTCGGATAAGCCTCGCAGGCCGCGGCGATGTCGTCACCGGCCTTGACCCGCAATGCCTTGATGTACGGACGGGGCCAGCTTTCGCACTCCTCCAGGCTTTCATCGCCGTGGAACTGCAGCAGGTCCAGCGGTACGGCGTCGAGGATCTCCCCCAACTCACTGCGACTGGCATTAACGAACAAACCCACGGTGGTGACGAACGGCGGCAACGCCTGGATGATCGCGCGCGCCTGCTGGAACGTCACAGCCCGTGGGCTCTTGGCGTAAAACACAAACCCGATTGCATCGGCCCCGGCTTCGACGGCCGCCAACGCATCCTCTATGCGGGTAATCCCGCAAATTTTGCTGCGAACGGCTGACATGTCGAGAAAACCTCACGGTAAATCCGAGAAAGTCCCGGATGGTAACAAAAGCGCTGGAGGGCGTCAGCCGTCAAGTTCGGAGAAACCGGTGAGGAAGTGCGGCCCAATGAAACGCTCGGGCAACTCGAACTCATCCCGGTACTCGACCTGCACCAGATACAGGCCGAATGGATGTGCCGTGACCCCGCCGGAACGACGGATACGGCTGTCCAGCACCTCTTTCATCCACTCCACCGGACGCTCGCCCGACCCGATGGTCATGAGTACACCGGCAATGTTACGCACCATGTGGTGCAGGAAGGCGCTGGCGCGAATATCCAGCACGATCATCTTGCCGTGACGCGTGACACGCAGGTGGTGCAGCTCCTTGATCGGCGACTTGGCCTGGCACTGGCCGGCACGGAAAGCGCTGAAATCATGGGTACCCACCAGGTATTGCGCGGCCTCGGCCATGCGCTCGACGTCCAGTGGACGGTGGTTCCAGGTGATTTCTTCGTTCAGGTGCGCCGGGCGGATCTGATCGTTGTAGATCACATAGCGGTAGCGCCGGGCGATGGCTTTGAACCGCGCATGAAAATGCGCCGGCATGACCTTGGCCCAGCTGACGCTGACGTCGTGGGGCAAGTTGATGTTGGCGCCCATCACCCAGGCTTTCATCGAACGCTCGACCGTAGTATCGAAGTGCACCACTTGCCCGCAGGCGTGCACGCCGGCATCGGTACGCCCGGCGCACAAAAGCGACACCGGCGAGTCGGCGACTTTGGACAGGGCGTTTTCGAGGGTTTCCTGCACGGTGAGCACACCGGACGCCTGGCGCTGCCAGCCGCGATAGCGCGAGCCCTTGTATTCAACGCCCAGCGCGATCCGGTAAAAGCCCTCGGCGGCCATTTCGGCTTCCGGGTTATCTATATTTGCCAAGGAGTGACAGCCTGCTGATGTACGCAAAGGCGGGCATTATAAGGCCGTGGGGCGGGGATGCCAGTGGCGCGTAATGCTGCTGGAGGTTTGTGGTGGATATCAGGGCCTCTTCGCGGGCAAGCCTCGCTCCCACAGGGTTTTGTGTCGATCATAAATCCATGTAAACCACAAATCCTGTAGGAGCGAGGCTTGCCCGCGAAGGCGATCAGCCAGAACCCCCCAAGCCAACGGCACAAACAAAAACGGCAGCCTCACCGGCTGCCGTTTTGCTTGCATCAACCCACTCAAGCCAGACGCGAAAGCATTTCCTTGGCTTCGGTCTTCTGACCGGCGTCACCCTCGTTCACCACCTCATTGAGGATGTCGCGGGCGCCGTCTTCGTCGCCCATGTCGATGTAGGCCTGGGCCAGATCGAGCTTGGTGGCGACTTCGTCGGTGCCGGACAGGAAATCGAATTCCGGCTCGTCGTTGACTGTCGCCAGGGCGTCGTCGACGGTGAAGGTCGGTTCGCTGATGCTCTGGGACAGGCGATCCAGTTCGGCGTTGACGTCATCCAGCTCGGCAGCAAACGCGTCCGGCTCCGCTGGGGTTTCCATCTCGTCCGCCAGGGACAAGTCGAAATCAGCCGGCAGATCCAGGTCATCCAGGGTCACTTCCGGAGCCGCCGAAGCAGCCGGGGTTTCGGCAGCAGGCAGGTCCTTGACGTCGTCATCCAGACTCAGCAGGAAATCGTCTTCGGCCAGGATCGCCGGCGAAGGCTCGGCGCCAAGGTCCATGTCCAGATCGAACTCCGACAGGTCGTCGAGATTTTCGCGGATTTCAGTCTGCTGCTGCAGGACCGAATCAAAGCTCAGATCGTCGTCCAGCGGGAAATCTTCCAGTTCGTCCAGCGTCGCCGCTTCGGGCTCTGAAGCGGGTGCAACGGCCTCGGGAGCAGCGGCTTCTGGAACTTCAGGCTCCGCAGCAACCGGGGTGATGTTGTCCAGATCATCCAGGCTCAGATCGAAGGCGCTGTCGAAATCGTCATCGAGCGGTGCCGGCTCCTGCGATTCTTGCGGCAGCTCTTGGGGCAGCTCTTCCGAAGCTTCCGGCTCGTCCAGCAGCAGATCCTTGACGTACTGCGCATCCAGCTCGGCTGCGGCGGCCGCAGCGGCGATACCACCGGCGGCGACCAGGGCCATGGCCGGGAAGCGGCTCTTGAGTTTTTCGACCTGGGCGTAGTTATCGCCGTTGGCCACCAACTGACGCTCCTGGGTGACGAATGCGTCGCGGTCGCCCTGCTGCCCGTAGACTTCCATCAGCTTCAGGCGCACATCACTGCGCTGCGGCTCCAGTTTGACGCCCTCTTCCAGCAGCGCGGCGGCCTGGTTCAGGCGACCGGCGTCGATGTGCGACTGAGCCTGGCCCAACACATCGCTGGAACGTTCGGCTGCAGGTGCCACCAACGGTGCGGCGATAGGCGTGGTCATCACGACCGGGGCAACCACCGGCGCGGGGGCTGGCGCTGGAGCAGCTTCTGGAGCCGGCGCGGTAGCGAGTTTCACGCTTGGCGGCGGCACTTCCAAGCCTTCGAAACTGCTTTCCGGCAGATCGAGATCCGCGGAAAACGCCTGTTCCTCGGCCAGGGCACGGGCCATGCGCAGGTGTTTCTCGGCTTCCTGCTGGGCCTTGCGACGGCGAGCCAGCAACAGCAGCAACAGCGCTGCCACCACGACCCCACCGCCGGCAAGACCCAACAGCCAAGGATTGGTCAGCAATTCGTTGAAAGACTGCTCGTCATTGGCGGCCGGTGTCGGCTCCACCGGTTGTTCGGCCGGAGCCGGTGCAGTCTCAGGCGCGACTGCAGCTGGCGCCGGAGTTGCTGGCGCTGGCTCGGCAGGCGTTGTCGCAGGTGCGGCGGCCAGTTCAGCGGAGATCGCCGGAGCCGTCGCTGCGGCAAGGGCTGGCGTGGCCGCCGGAGCACCTGCGGCGCCTTCGGCCTGCAACTTGGCCAATTGATTGTTCTTCAGCTCGATCAGGCGCTGCAGCTTGTCCAGCTGACTTTGCAGATCGGTCATGCGGCTTTTCAGTTCCTCGTTGTCACGACGGGTCGTGTCGAGGCTTTCCTGGGTGACCGCCAGCTTGTTGCTCAAGGCCTTGGCATCACCCGCCGGTCCCTTGCCACGGGCGCCGGTCTGGGCAGAAACCAGGCTGAGGTTATCCCGAGCGGCCTGGGTCGACGGCGCGTCACCACGGCCACGGTTGGTGGCGTCGAGTTGCTGTTGCCCCGTGCCCGGCTTGGCTACATAACGACGGCCCTGGCGCCACGCGGTGTTCTGCGCGGCCACTTCGGCGATCGCCTTGGGTTGCGGCAGGCTGGTGCTTTGAGTCTGATCCGGCAGGCGCAGGACCTGACCGGTTTTCATGCGGTTGATGTTGCCGTCGATGAACGCATCCGGGTTCAGCGCCTGGATGGCCAGCATGGTCTGCTGGATCGAACCGCCATTACGCGCCTTGGCCGCGATTTCCCACAGGGTATCGCGCGGCGTGGTGGTGTACTGGGTCGGCTTGGTCGCACCGGTGACCGGCGTGGTGCCGGTCTGAGGCGTCGGCTGCGCAGCCGCTTCAGCGGTCTGCGGGGAGAATTTGGACGGATCGAGCAGCACGCTGTAATCGCGCAGCAGACGACCGTTTGGCCACATCACCTGAACCAGGAATTTGACCATCGGTTCGGACAGCGGCTTGCTGGAAGTTACCCGCAGGATGCTTTTGCCACCGGGGTTGAGCACCGGGGTGAACGTCAGGTCATTGAGAAACGCCTGCCGATCGACGCCCGCCTTGGCGAAATCTTCAGGGGAAGCCAGGCTCGGCACCACTTCGGCAGCGGTGAGTTCCTTGACGTCGAGCAACTCGATTTCCGCCACCAGCGGCTGGTTCTGCGCAGACTTCAGGGTCAGCTCCCCGAGCCCGAGGGCATGCGCCATACCGGAGGACAGCGCCGAGGCGGCCGCTATTGCTAACACCAGTTTGCGAACTTGAACCATAGCTCATCCTTAGTTTGAACATTCCTCGGCCAGCGAGAAGGTATTGATTGCCGCTGCCGCAAGGCAGATGCGCCCCCCGGAACCATTCGAAAAATTGTTGCCAAGTATCTTTTACAGCCTGTCTTTTATCAACAATTCGGCCAGCTGCACAGCGTTGAGCGCAGCGCCTTTGCGTACGTTATCTGACGTCAGCCACAGGTTTAGTTCCGACGGGTCGTCGATACCATGACGCACCCGACCAACGTAGACCACATCCTGCCCTACCGCATCCCCGACCGGGGTCGGATAATCGCCGGCTTCGACCAGTTCGATACCGGGTGCGTCTTCCAGCGCAGCGTTGACTTTCGCCAGGTCGATTTCGCCGGCCGATTGCAGAGTCACGCTAAAGCTATCGCCAAAAAACACCGGGGCTTGAATGCAAGTGACAGAAATCTTCAAGGAAGGCAGTGCCATGACCTGACGCAGCTCACGCACCAGGCGTTTTTCCAGCAGTGTGTGGCCTTGTTCGTCCGGCTTGCCGACTTCGGCCAGCAGGTTGAAAGCCATCTGTCGATCGAAGAACTTCGGCTCCAGCGGACGCATGTTGAGCAGTTCGGCGGTCTGCCGCGCCAGCTCGGTCACGGCCTCGCGGCCTTGGGTTGATACCGCCAGGCTCGCCGTCAGGTTGATGCGTTGCAAATCGAGCAAACCCATCAATGGCGCGAGAACCACCGCCAGCGTAGTGGCCGACGGGCTGGGACTGCTGAGCAGGAACGGCTTTTTCAGGCCTTCCAGCACCTGGACATTGGCTTCCGGCACCACCTGCGGCGCCTGATCGGCCTGCAAGGCGCCGGACAGATCAATGACCGAGCAACCGGCCGCCGTGGCGCGCGAAGCGAAACTCAGGGTTACCGCCGGACCGGCGGCGAAGAACACCAGTTGCACCTTGGCGAAGTCGAACTCATCGACCTCCCGCACCCGCACGTTCTTGCCGCGAAACAGCACCGAGCTGCCAGCGGATTCGCTGCTGGCCAGCAGGTGCAGGTTGCCGACGGGAAAGTCGCGTTCGTCGAGAATCTGTACCAGCGTTTCGCCGACAGTACCGGTGGCGCCGATCACGGCGATATCAAAGGACTGGGTCATGGTTCTACCTCTGGCGAAACGGGGGGAGCGGCACTTTACCGGGTGGGTGGGAATAAAAAAACCCGCACCTCTCTCAAGGCGCGGGTTCTTTCATGGCTTCAGTCTATCAACGCTCGAGCAGAATCCGCAGCATGCGACGCAGCGGTTCGGCCGCGCCCCACAGCAGCTGGTCGCCAACGGTGAAGGCGCCGAGGAACTGCGAACCCATGTTCAGCTTGCGCAGACGGCCAACCGGGATGTTCAGGGTGCCGGTGACCTTGTTCGGGCTCAGCTCCTGGATGCTGACATCACGGTTGTTCGGCACCAGCTTGACCCAAGGGTTGTGCTGGCTGATCAGACCTTCGATATCGGCCATCGGCACGTCTTTGTTCAGCTTGATGGTCAGCGCCTGGCTGTGGCAGCGCATGGCGCCGATACGTACGCAGATGCCGTCCACCGGGATCGGGCTCTTGAAACGACCGAGGATCTTGTTGGTCTCGGCCTGGGCTTTCCACTCTTCACGGCTCTGGCCGTTCGGCAATTCCTTGTCGATCCAAGGGATCAGGCTGCCGGCCAGCGGTACGCCGAAGTTTTCGGTCGGGTACGCGTCGCTACGCATGGTTTCGGCCACACGACGGTCGATGTCGAGGATCGCGCTGGCAGGATCGGCCAGTTGATCGGCGACGGACGCGTGGGTAGCACCCATCTGCTTGATCAGCTCACGCATGTTCTGCGCGCCGGCACCGGAGGCCGCCTGATAGGTCATGGCGCTCATCCACTCCACCAGACCGGCTTCGAACAGACCGCCCAGGCCCATCAGCATCAGGCTGACGGTGCAGTTGCCGCCGATGTAGTTCTTGGTACCGGCGTCCAGCTGCTGGTCGATGACCTTGCGGTTGACCGGATCCAGAACGATGACGGCGTCATCCTGCATGCGCAGGCTGGAAGCGGCGTCGATCCAGTAACCCTGCCAGCCGGCTTCGCGCAGCTTGGGGAACACTTCGCTGGTGTAGTCGCCACCCTGGCAGGTCAGAATCACGTCAAGGGTTTTCAGCTCTTCAATGCTGTAAGCGTCCTTGAGCGGAGCAATGTCCTTGCCCACGGACGGGCCTTGGCCACCGACATTGGAAGTGGTGAAAAACACCGGCTCGATAAGATCGAAATCCTGCTCTTCCAGCATCCGCTGCATGAGCACGGAACCGACCATACCGCGCCAACCGATCAGACCTACACGTTTCATCGCAACTACACCTTCTTGAAAAGTGGGCCGCTGCTTTCGGGGGTGAAAATCGCAGCGGGCCCGAGAGATTACAGATTCCGCAGCGCGGCGACTACTGCGTCACCCATTTGCTGCGTACCGACTTTGGTACAACCGGTCGACCAGATGTCGCCCGTGCGCAAGCCCTGATCCAGCACCAGGCTGACGGCTTTCTCGATGGCATCGGCCGCAGCCTGCTGGCTGAAGCTGTAACGCAGCATCATCGATACCGACAAAATGGTCGCCAGCGGGTTGGCGATGCCCTGGCCTGCGATGTCCGGCGCGGAACCGTGGCAAGGCTCGTACATGCCCTTGTTGTTGGTGTCCAGGGACGCCGACGGCAGCATGCCGATGGAACCGGTGAGCATCGAGGCCTGGTCGGACAGGATGTCGCCGAACATGTTGTCGGTGACGATCACGTCGAACTGCTTCGGCGCGCGCACCAGTTGCATGGCGGCGTTGTCGACGTACATGTGGCTCAGTTCGACTTCCGGGTAGTCCTTGGCCACTTGCTCGACGATTTCACGCCACAGCTGGCTGGACGCCAGGACGTTGGCCTTGTCCACCGAGCACAGCTTCTTGTTGCGCACCATGGCCATGTCGAAACCGACACGGGCGATGCGACGGATTTCGCTTTCGCTGTACGGCAGGGTGTCGTAGGACTGGCGCTCGCCGTTTTCCAGGGTACGGGTGCCGCGTGGCGCACCGAAGTAGATACCGCCGGTCAGCTCGCGAACGATCAGGATGTCCAGGCCGGAGACGATTTCCGGCTTCAGGCTGGAAGCCTCGGCCAGTTGCGGGTACAGGATCGCCGGACGCAGGTTGCCGAACAGGCCCAGTTGCGCACGGATTTTCAGCAGACCGCGCTCAGGACGGATGTCACGCTCGATGGTGTCCCATTTCGGGCCGCCCACGGCGCCCAGCAGCACGGCATCGGCAGCGCGGGCGCGTTCCAGGGTTTCATCGGCCAGCGGCACGCCGTGCTTGTCGATGGCGGCGCCACCGATCACGTCGTGGCTCAGTTCGAAGCCCAGGGCGAACTTGTCGTTGGCCACTTCCAGCACCTTGACCGCTTCGGCCATGATTTCCGGACCAATACCGTCGCCTGGGAGAATCAGAATCTGCTTGCTCATGCTTTCCTCATGTCATCAGTCGGTGCGCCCGCAGGCGCGCCCGGAAAAATTCTATCGCTGGCTCTTGTCGCTTATCGCTCGGCCATCAGCACCAGCACATCGGTACTGAACGAACCATCGGCCTCAATCTCAAAATAATCGCGTACTTCGTTGCCCATCGACTGCTGCAATTCGCGGATCGCCGCACGCATCACCTGCGGTGTGCGCATGCGCTCGACCCAAGAGTTGTACTCCAGGCGCAGGCGTTGACGGCTGGTGCTGCGGGTATGAAGCCCCGCTTCGCTGACCTGACGCAACCACTCGCCGGCGGAATAATCGCGCACGTGACTGGTGTCGCGCAGCACTTCGACGCTTTGCAGGTAAGTGTCGAACAGAGGGCTACCCGGTGACAACACGTCGATGAACGCCGCCACGCCGCCCGGCTTCAACACCCGACGCACTTCCCGCAGGGCCAGACCGAGATCGCTCCAGTGGTGGGCCGAGTAACGGCTGAACACGAAGTCGAACTCGCCGTCGGCGAACGGCAGGCGCTCGGCTGCGCCATTGACCGTAGAGACGTTGCTCAGGCCACGATCGATAGCCGCGGCGGCCACCACGTCAAGCATCTGCTGCGACAGGTCGTAGGCCACCACTTCTTTCACCAGCGACGCCACCTGAAAACTCACGTGACCGGCACCACAACCCAGGTCCAGCACCCGGGCATCGCCCTTGCCTGCCACTTCAGCCTGTAGCAGAGCGAATTCGGTGCCTTGAGCGTGAACGGCGCTGCTCAGGTAGGCCGCAGCCTGTTCACCGAATTGCTTCTGGACTACCTGACTGTGCTGGGCGGTGCTGGTCATGGGGGACTTCCTTTTTGGGGTTGAGTCTTGTGGTGTCTGGTCGGGCCTCTTCGCGGGCAAGCCTCGCTCCT
>NZ_JAIQWX010000110.1 GCF_020164475.1 Pseudomonas sp. REP124
CTTGCTCGCGAAGGCGGCTTACTAAACGCTGCAGAAATCAGAGCTTGATCAACACCGACTTCAACTCGGTGTAATGCTCAATCGCCGCATACCCCATCTCCCGCCCAACCCCGGACATCTTGTACCCGCCAAACGGCAGCGCCGGGTCCAGGGCGCTGTGGCAGTTGACCCAGACCGAGCCGGACTTGATCCGCGGGATCATTCGGTGCACCGCCGCCAGGTCGTTGGACCAGATGCTTGCGCCCAGGCCGTAGGGGCTGTCGTTGGCCAGGCGCAGGGCTTCGGCTTCGTCGTCGAACGGAATGGCCACCAGCACCGGGCCGAAGATTTCTTCCTGGACCAGCGAGTGCTTCTGATCAACGTCGACAATCACCGTCGGCTTGACGAAGAAGCCCGGGCCGAACTGCTCGCCGCCGCAGGCGATGGTCGCGCCGCTTTCCCGGCCTTTTTCGATGTAGCCGTAGACCCGCTCCTGCTGACGCGCGGAAATCAGCGGCCCCATTTCCACGCTCGGGTCCAGGCCGTTGCCGAGTTTCATCGCATTGGCGATACCGGCGATGTCCGCCACCACGTTGTCGAAATGCTTGCGCTGCACATACAGGCGCGAACCGGCGCAGCACACCTGGCCCTGGTTGAAGAAGATCGCGCTGGCGGCACCGGCGGCGGCACTCGACAAGTCGGCGTCGGCCATGACGATGGTCGGCGACTTGCCGCCCAGCTCCAGAGTGACCCGGGTCATGGAGTCCATGGCGATCTTGCCGATCTGCTTGCCTACGGCGGTGGAGCCGGTGAAGGTCAGCTTGTCCACCAACGGGTTGTGGGTGAGGGCGGAGCCGGCGGTGATGCCGGTGCCGGTGACCACGTTGAACACGCCCTCGGGGTAACCGGCTTCCTGCACCAGTTCGGCGAGTTTCAGCGCGGTCAGCGGGGTCTCGTCGGCGGGTTTGAGCACCACGGTGCAACCGGTGGCCAGCGCCGGGCCGAGTTTCCAGCAGGCCAGCAGCAGCGGGAAGTTCCAGGCGACGATGGCGCCGACCACGCCCACCGCTTCGCGACGGATGAAGCTGTGGAACTGATCGTTGGGCATCAGCGGCGCCGAGACATCGACGGTGGAGCCTTCGATCTTGGTCGCCCAGCCGGCCATATAACGCAGGAAGTCGATGGCCAGTTGCACGTCCATCACCTGGGCGACCATCGCGCTCTTGCCGTTGTTCAGGCATTCCAGTTGCGCCAGCAGCTCGGCGTCGCGCTGCATCAGGTCGGCGAGTTTCCACAACAGGTTCTGCCGCTCCCGTGGACGGGTGCGACTCCAGGCCGAATCGTCGAACGCCTGGCGGGCGGCGAGCACCGCACGATCGACATCCTCAGGCGTTGCCCGTGGCACCACGCACAGCACTTCACCGGTGGCCGGGTTGTGCAGGGGCATGGTCTGGCCATCGGCGGCCTCGACCCAGTCACCGCCAATGAGCATGCGCGGGGCGCGCTGGATAAACGCCGTAGTGGCGGGAAGCAGGTTTGGGAGCGACATGTTGAAACCTCGTCTTGTTCGTGTGCCGAGGTCTTTCGCAATGGCTGTGCCAGTTGTGGATTTGTGCGCCGAGAGCCCGGGCGGGCGGGGCTGGCGGTTTTTTTCGGAATCGGCGGGAAGCCTGCGACCGTCGCAAATTGCGACGGCATGAGACTGCCCGCACACCCGGCATGAATACCTGTGGGAGCGAGCCTGCTCGCGATGGTCGTGAACGATTACGCAGACAGTCTTGATGTCCGCGTTGTCTGGACGTTCATCGCGAGCAGGCTCGCTCCCACAAAAGGCAGGTCTATGCTTGTCTCAGGTTGCAACAGGTGTCGCGAAATAAAACGTGCAACACCCGCGTTGCCCCCGCCAAAACCCGACCTGTTCCTCACAAGCCGTTGATTATTCGAGACATTCGCAAGCTGGCACGCTCCGTGTATTGCTCATCGCAGACGTTTCTCTGCCTCCGTCAGCGCCTCACCGCCGACGGCAGAAACCCAAAAAACGATAAGCGACAAAAATAAGAAAGCACCGTGCGAGGTTCGACGTTGATGAAGAGAAAACTCCGATCAGGCCTGAGTGTCAGTCTGCTGGCCGTGGCCGCCTGTGTGGCGCTGCATTCGCCTGACAGCCTGGCAGCCCGCGACGCCCAGACCATCCTCAAGGAAACCTGTCAGGGCTGTCACACCCCCGAAGCCAATAACGCCCTGAGCCGCATCAGCCACCAGCGCAAGACCCCGGAAGGCTGGCTGATGAGCATCGCCCGCATGCAGACCATGCACGGTCTGCAGATCAGCGATGAGGATCGGCGCACGCTGGTCAAGTACCTGGCCGACACCCAGGGCCTGGCGCCGAGTGAAACTGATGGCGTGCGTTATGCCATGGAGCGCCGGCTCAACACCGTCGAGCAGTTCGACGAGAAAACCAGCCAGATGTGCGGCCGCTGCCACTCCGGTGCGCGGGTCGCCCTGCAACGTCGTCCGACCCAGGAATGGGAGCGTCTGGTGAACTTCCACCTCGGCCAATGGCCGTCGCTGGAATACCAGGCCCTGGCACGCGATCGCGACTGGTTCGACATCGCCCGCAAAGAGATGGTGCCGCTGTTGGCCAAGCGTTACGCGCTGGACAACCCGGCCTGGAAGAAATGGCTGAGCACCGCGCCGAAAAGCGAGGCGCTGGTGGGTGACTGGAGCTTCAGCGGGCACTTGCCGGGCAAAGGTGAACTGGCCGGGGTGATGAGCGTCAGCGCTGACGGCAGCGACACCTTCAAGGTCAGCGTCAAGGGCCAGTACGCCGACGGCACGCCGTTCAACGGCGACGGCAGCGCGATTCTCTACACCGGCTACGAATGGCGCGGCAACGTGACCATCGACGGCGTGACCATGCGCCAGGTGTTCGCCGCTCAGGGCAACGCCATGCAGGGCCGGATGTTCGAGGCCGAGCATGACGAGCGCGGCCTGGATTTCGTCGCCGCCAAGCAGGGCAGCAACCGCTTGCTGGCGGTGCAACCGGGCTACGTGAAAGCAGGTAGCGAAACCGAAGTGACCCTGATCGGCAGCGGCCTGACCGGCAAGCCGAACTTCGGCAAGGGCGTGGAAGTGGTCGAGGTTGTCTCGCAGACGCCCGAACAGATCAAAGTCAAACTCAAGGCCGCCGCCAACGCCCAGCCGGGCCTGCGCGCGGTCACCGTCGGCACGCTGAAAGGCCCGAACCTGTCGGTCTACAGCAAAATCGACTCGGTCAAAGTGGTGCCGGAATTCTCGGTGGCGCGGATCGGCGAGGGCGGTGGTTCGACGCCGAAGGTCCAGGGTCGTTTCGACGCCGAGGCCTGGGGCAAGGGCGCCGACGGCAAGCCGTATCGCATCGGTGTGTTCCCGGCGCAGTGGAAGGTCGAGGCCTTCGATGATCGCGCCAAGGAAGACGAAGACGTCAAGTACGCCGGCACCATGCAGGCCGACGCGGGCGTGTTCACCCCGGGCGATGCCGGGCCGAACCCTGCACGCAAAATGTCCACCAACAATGCCGGCAACCTCAAGGTGATCGCCGCCGTCGACGACGCAGGGAAATCCCTGACCGGCGAAGGCCACATGATCGTGACCGTGCAACGCTGGAACAATCCACCCATTCCATAAGGCTGGCCCGACACGGTTTCAGACACTTTTCGGAATGATCGCAAGCCCTGCGTGACGGGGCTTGCACAGGAGGTTTGCCATGGGCGCTATCTTGAATCTGGTCGAACGCAACCTGCACGAAGTGCACGTTGATGCCGACCGCATGCTGTTCCACATCCCAAGCAGTTCGCTGTTCGCCAGCGATGAGCTGACGGGCACCATCATCGACACCCTGCGCGGCCCGGGCTGTTCTTCGGACGACCTGATCCAGCGCCTGGCCGAGCGCTTCAACGGCGAAGAAATCACCGAGACCCTGCGCGAGCTGATGGCCCTGGAACTGGTCAGCGACGGCTCGCCGCTGACCCCGGACATCGCCACCAAGCGCGTCGAGCGCACGGCGATCAACACCGTGGTGCTCAACGTCAACACCGGCTGCAACCTGAGCTGCACCTACTGCTACAAGGAAGACCTGGACAAGCCGTCCGCCGGCAAGAAGATGGACGTCGAAACCGCCATCGCTTCGGTGGAGATGCTGCTCAAGGAATCCCCGGACGAAGAACGTTTCACCGTGGTGTTCTTCGGCGGCGAACCGCTGAGCAATCGCAAGCTGATCGAGTACATGGTCGACTACTGTGAAAAACGCTTTGCCGAGGCCGGCAAGTTCGTCGAGTTCGTCATGACCACCAACGCCACGCTGCTCACCGAGGAGACCGTGGACTACCTCAACGCCCACCGCTTTGGCTTGTCAGTGAGCATCGACGGGCCGAAGACCGTGCACGACCGCAACCGCATCACCGTGGGCGGGCAGGGCACCTATGACGTGGTGCGGCGCAAGGCCGAGATGCTGCTGTCGCGCTACAACAGCCGTCCGGTGGGCGCGCGGGTGACCTTGACCACCGGCGTCACCGATGTCGAAACCATCTGGGATCACCTGTTCAACGAACTGGGTTTTGCCGAAGTCGGCTTTGCCCCGGTGACCTCCGGCGACATCAGCAGCTTCAACCTGACCAACGATGAGCTCAAACAGGTATTCGCCAACATGAAGGCCCTCGGCCGGCGTTACCTGGAGGCGGCGCTGGAGCACCGCAACATCGGTTTCTCCAACCTGCACCAGTTGATCACCGACATCCACGAAGGCCACAAGAAAGCCCTGCCGTGCGGTGCGGGCCTGAAGATGCTGGCGGTGGATCACAAGGGTGAGCTGAACCTGTGCCACCGCTTTACCGGATCGTCCCTGCCGACCTTCGGCAACGTCCACAGCGGCGTGAAGCAGATGGAGTTGAACGACTTTCTGTCCGAGCGCCTGGACCGTACCAACACCGGTTGCAACGACTGCAACATCCGCAACCTGTGCTCCGGCGGCTGCTACCACGAGAGCTACGCCCGCTACGGCGACCCGGCTCATCCGACCTATCACTACTGCGAACTGATGCGTGACTGGGTCGACTTCGGCATCGAGGTCTACACCCGGATCATGGCCAATAACCCTGCGTTCATCAGCAGTTACATCACTCCGCGCAAGGCTCACTGATATGAAACATCTCAAGGCAATCAATAACAAAGCGTTGAAGCTGGATCAGGCCGCGGATGAAAACCGCATCGAAGAAGTGGTGGCCATGAGCTCGGTGGCAGGCTGCGCTTCGACCACTGACCCGGGCTGGGAAATCGATGCGTTCGGTGGCGTGTCGTCGCTGTGCCAGCCGATGGAGGCCGACCTGTATGGCTGCTCCGACCCGTGCTGGTGGCCGGCCCAGGTGCCCGACATGATGAGCACCTACCCGGACTGGAACAAGGACGCCCAGGCGTCCAACGACAACTGGCGCAACCTGGGCACTGTCTTCCCGAAAGACAAGTGATGCCCTCGAGAGCAGCGTACAAGAAGAAGGATTCCAGCATGCACAGCATCAAAGCCAGCGGCCTGGCCGCATTCGCCCTCCTGAGCGCCGCTTCGCTCAGTGCCGTGGCCGATGAAAACACTGCGTTGCAAGACGGTCACGAGTACATGTTGACCACCAACTACCCGAACAACCTGCACGTGATCGATCTGGCCACGGACACCGTGTTCAAGACCTGCAAGATGCCGGACGCCTTCGGCCCCGGCACCGTGCAACTGTCGCCGGACCGCAAGACCGCCTATGTGCTGAACAATCACTATGCGGATGTCTACGGCGTCGAACTGGACAGCTGCAAACAGGTGTTCCACGCCAGCATCACCCAGAAGCCGGGGGAGAAGGCCAAGTCGATGTTCGCCTTCACCCTGAGCCACGACGGCAAGGAACTGTTCACCATCGCCAACCCGACGCTGATGCTCAACGATCGGTATGAAGTGCAGCAGCCTCGTCTCGACGTGTACGCCACCAACGCCGGCATGGATGCCAAACCGATCCGCAGCTTCCCGGCGCCACGGCAGCTGACCATCATGCAGAGCGGTGACGACGGCACGCTGTACGTGGCGGGGGCGGACGTCTACAAGGTCAACGTGCAGACCGGCAAGTTCGACGTGCTGATCCCCAGCCGTCACTGGAAGCGTGCGAACTACAGCGCGCCGGACGTGCTCTACGTGTGGAACCAGCAGACCTATCGTCATGACTTCTCGCTGCTCTACACCGCGGCGAAATTCAAGGACAAGAAGCAGGACCCGGCCACCGCCGAGTACCTGTACGGCCTGTTCAGCGTCGACCTGAAGACCGGCAAGACCGAAACCACCGACTTCGGCCCGCTGACGGAAATCTACTTCAGCGGCATGCGCTCGCCGAAGGACCCGAACCTGATGTTCGGCGTGCTCAACCGCCTGGCCAAGTACGACATCAAGGAGAAGAAGCTGATTCAGGCGGCGACGCTTGATCACTCTTATTACTGCATTTCCTTCAACAAGGATGGCAGCAAGATCTACCTGGCGGGGACCTTCAACGATGTGGCGATCTTTGATGCGGACAGTCTGAAGCAGATTGGCAGTATCAAATTGCCGGGGGGGGATATGGCGATTACTACGGCGCAGATTTTTGTGCGGTAATTTGCGGCGTTTGGGCTGACGCTATCGCGAGCAGGCTCGCTCCCACAGTTGGTGATGGTCGGGCACAAAATGTGTGTTCACCAAAAGTCCACTGTGGGAGCGAGCCTGCTCGCGATAAAGGCATTACATCCACAGAAAATGTGTCGGCTGGCAGGGCCTCATCGCGGGCAAGCCTCGCTCCTACAGGGTATTGGGTCGGGCACAAAATCGCCGATCGACGCAAAAAACTGTAGGAGCGAGGCTTGCCCGCGATGGGGCCCTCCCAATCACCCGAGATTCAAACCCCTGGCACCGGACACCCCAAATCCCCCTCCTGACACTTCAAGTAAGTCTTGAACGTCTCAACCCGCGCCTTGGTCAACTCGGTCACGCAATTGCCATAGATCAGCGGATAAACACTCCCACCCTCCACCCCGGACGCCGAGAACTTGCATTCGGCATCGAGAAACGCCAGCCACGCCCGCTGGGCGCCGAGCAGCAGTTTCTTGCTGTCGGGATTGCCCTTGAGCCGTGCGGTGATCTGCTGGTACAGCGTATTCAGTTCCTTGTCCGCTGCGGCATGCTGCACTGCCGCGCACTGGTTCATGTCCGCCTGGGTGGTGGCGTTGTCGCAGTCCAAGGCATGAGCCAGCGGGGTGAACAAAAAGGGCGTCAGCGCCAGAAGAATGCGTACATGCATGGGGAATCTCCCTGTGAAAGTTGAAGTGATGAGCCAGTGTAGCGAAGCCGGCCGCGGCGCAAAGGTCACGTTTGCGACAGCTGACATCCCATTCAGACAACTTTCGGGCTGGACATGTGGTCTTACAGGCCTACTGTTGTTCAGTACAGGAGGTGACGTATGAAACCAGTACCCAATAGTTTTGAGCGCAAAATAATTCTCAAATCGCCGCGCTCCCATGTCTGGCGTGCCCTGGTCGATGCCGAGGCGTTCGGTCAATGGTTCGGCGTGGCACTTGAAGGCAGGCGCTTCATTGCCGGCGAGTGGACCCAGGGGCAGGTCACGTACCCCGGTTATGAACACGTGTTGTGGAACGTGCTGGTAGAGCGGGTCGAGCCGCAGCAGCTGTTTTCCTTCCGCTGGCATCCCTATGCGGTCAACCCGAAGATCGACTACTCCCAGGAACCCACCACCCTGGTCAAGTTCGAACTCGAAGACAACACGGTCGGAACCCTGCTCAGGGTCTCCGAGTCAGGTTTCGCCCACATTCCCGACATACGCCAGAAGGAGGCGTATTACATGGACAGCCGTGGCTGGGAAGAGCAACTGGGCCGGCTCGAACACTTTCTCGCCGAAAGCGCCAAGGCTCGTGAGCGTGAGAATGAGTGAAGGCAATACCTTCGACCCTTGGCTGCAGCGTTGGGCACTGGTGCCGGACGGTGAACCCATCTTCACCCCCGGCAGCCACCTGCTGCCGGTGCGCCGGGGCGATGTGCCGGCCATGTTGAAAATTGCCGTGGATGCCGAAGAGAAGTTCGGCAACCTGTTGATGACCTGGTGGGACGGCGACGGTAGCGCCCGGGTCTACGCACACCACGGCGACGGCCTGCTGCTGGAGCGGGCGATGGGCACCCGGTCACTGATGGAGATGGCCGTCAACGGGCAGGACGACGAGGCCAGCCGCATCCTGTGTGCGGCGCTGGCGCGATTGCATGCTCCCCGGCCGACGCCGCCACCTCCGTTGGTTCCCCTCAAGCCCTGGTTTGAATCGCTGCGATTGGCGGCGGCGCAGTATGGCGGCACTTATTCCCTGTGCCTGGCCACCGCCGAAACCTTGCTGGCCGAGCCGCAGGACGTGGTGGTGCTGCACGGCGACATGCATCACGACAACGTGCTGGATTTCGGCCCCCGCGGCTGGCTGGCCATCGACCCCAAACGGGTCACCGGCGAGCGCGGCTTCGATTACGCCAACCTGATCTGCAATCCCGATTTGCCCACCGCGACACAGCCCCGGCGTTTCCAGCGGCAGATCGAGGTGATTGCCGAGGCAGCCGGGCTTGAGCGGCGTCGCCTGTCGCAATGGGTGCTGGCCTTTGCCGGGTTGTCGGCGGCCTGGTTTGTCGAAGACGACGACCAGGCGTCAGCCGAAAGCCAGCTGCACCTCGCAAAAATGGCGGCCATCGCCCTGTAGGAGCGAGCTTGCTCGCGATGGGCGTCAACGATAACGCTGGCATCCTGAAGCCCCGCAGCGTCCATTCGTGCATCGCGAGCAAGCTCGCTCCTACAGTGGATTTGATTGGCCGCAGGTTACGCAAATACCCGGGTATAGCGAATGTCTTACACGTGATGGCACTTTTGTCTTCTGTTACAGATTGGATCCGATGCGTATTCTGGCCACATCCACTGACGCACAGGGAGTGCGACAGGATCAAGGATGATCGGCCATTTGCATGGAATGCTGACGACAGGGAGTCGTGATGGTCTTGGAAGAACCCGCTTCGGCGGGTTTTTTTATGGGCGCAGAAAAAGACGGCGAGCATTGCGTGCTCGCCGCCTTTTTTCATTACAGGTCGAGTTTCGCTGCGGCGCGTTCGGTGATTTGCTCGCGCAGTTTGAGTGAACTCGCTCCGCGCTGACGGGCCTCCTGCAGTACCCCGGCCGGCGCGGTGTCCGGGCTGCCGGCCGCGAACGGCGGAGCCGGCGCGTATTCGAGCTGCAATTGCACAAGCTCGGCGGTTTCCCGGTCGAACAGCTCGGCGGCCAGGGTCAGGGCGAAATCGATGCCGGCGGTGATGCCGCCACCGGTCAGCAGATTGCCGTCGCGTACTACCCGATCCTTCACCGCAATGGCCCCCAGCGGTGCCAGCAACTCGTGATAGGCCCAGTGAGTGGTGGCGCGCTTGCCCTTGAGCAAGCCGGCCGCGCCAAGCACCAGCGCGCCGGTGCACACCGAGGTGACATAACGTGCCGTCGCGGCCTGGGCTTTCAGGAAGGCCAACGTTTGATCATCCTCCATCAACGCCCCGACCCCGCTGCCGCCGGGCACGCAGATCACATCCAGCTTCGGGCAGTCATCGAACGTGGTGGTCGGCTTGAGCACCAGGCCGGTGCTGGCGGTGACCGGCACCAGATCCTTCCAGATCAGATGCACCTTCACATCCGGCAGCGAAGCCAGCACGTCGTAAGGGCCGGTCAGGTCCAGTTGCTGCACCTGTGGAAACAACAGAAAGCCGATCTGCAAGGTCATGGTGTTTTTCTCCTGGAAGTGGGTGGACGTCTTCACTGTAGGCGCCTAGGATTTGGCGCATACGCCAATAACCCCTCGAATTACGCCAAAATGCCCAAGCTCATTCACGTTCTCGCGTTCGCCAATGTGCAGTTGCTCGATGTCACCGGGCCGTTGCAGGTGTTCGCTTCGGCCAACGACATCGCTCGTCAGCGGGGTTTGCCCGTGCCTTATGCGCCATCGGTGATCGCCAGCTCGGGTCCGGCGGTGACGTCGTCGGCGGGCTTGGCGATGTTGGCCGAAGCACTGCCGGAGCAGGGCAGCGATACCCTGATCATCGCCGGTGGCTGGGGCGTTTACGCGGCGGCGCAGGATCCGGCACTGGTGGCCTGGGTACGCGAGCATGGGGAGAAGTGTAGGCGGGTGGCGTCGGTGTGCACCGGGGCGTTCCTGCTGGCGGCTAGCGGCTGGCTCGATGGCCGGCGCGTGGTGACCCACTGGACGCGCTGCGATCAACTGGCGCAGCAGCACCCGCAGTTGCAGGTCGAACCCAATCCGATCTTCATCAACGACGGTCCGGTCTGGACCTCGGCCGGGGTCACCGCCGGTATCGACCTGGCGCTGGCGATGGTCGAAGCCGATCTGGGCCGCAACATGGCCCTGGAAGTCGCCCGGCAACTGGTGGTGTTCCTCAAGCGTCCCGGCGGCCAGTCGCAATTCAGCGTGACCCTGTCGTTGCAGCACGAAGGCAACCGCTTCGACGAACTTCACGCCTGGATCAGCGAAAACCTCACCAAGGATTTGGGCATCCCGACCCTGGCCCTGCAGGCCGGCATGAGCGAACGCAGCTTCGTGCGCCACTACCGCGCCGACACCGGCCAGACCCCGGCCCGGGCCATCGAACTGATCCGCGTCGAAACCGCCCGGCGCCTGCTCAGCGATACCGGCGTGCCGATCAAGCGGGTCGCGGTGCAATGTGGTTTCGGCAGCGAAGAGACCTTGCGCCGCAGCTTCCTGCGGGCCATGGGGGTGACGCCGCAGGCTTATCGCGAGCGGTTTTCGGTCAGTGCTGAAGCAGATCCAGTCATGCCTTGAGGTTGTCGCCGTGCCAAAACACGCTCTGTGTAGCAGCTGGCGAAGCCTGCGTCCGGCTGCGAAACAGTCGCAAAATCGGCCAACGCGGTGTTTCAGGAAAATCTCGCACTCAGGTTTTACGACTGCTGCGCAGCCGGACGCAGGCTTCGCCAGCTGCTACAAGGGCTAGGCGTCGGATGTCTGGTTGAAGTATTTGCTGCGATCCGGGGTGAAGGTCACGACCATTTTCGTGCGGGAACAGGTCAGGGCCCGTTCCTCGCTCAGATCCACGTCCAGGTCTTCACCGCGCAGGCCCTGCCATTGGGCGAGGTATTTGAGGGAGCCGTACTTTTCGAGTTTCTTCAGGCTGCGGCTGACACCACCTTTCCAGCCCAGCACCGGCAGTTCGCCGTCGAGGCATTGGCGGGCAAGATCGGGGAAACGTGCGGCGCGCTGGCGACCGATCTCCCAGCATTTGATCAGGCCCTTGTCGTGTTCCTCCCACAACTGATCGCGGTCTAGGCCGGTGCGAAGGGGGAGGACGATGCTGCGGTGGATGCGCTGGGTCATTTCTGTTCCTTGAATTCGGGTTTTGTTGGACAGCTCCGCTGTGCCCCATCAGATGGCGATGTTAGATGGGTATGTAATTGGTTGCAATGTGGTATATCGGTGCGTAGAAATAATTTATTTATAGTAGAAGTCTGTAGGATTAATCTCACTCAAGGATTGTGAGTGGTGTAGTTTAGGTAAGGGTGCAAGTTAGTTAGATGTAAGAAGATAATAAGTTTGGCGTTGGCGGGTTTGCGCTTTGATGACGATCAGGCTCTTTAAGAGTTTTTTGGTAGGATGAAGTTTTTAAAATCGCTCAATGTGAGCAGGGGTTTCTAGTTGGATGGATGTCGTCGATTCTACATGAGTTGATTTTCTTCATCTTTGTTCAGAGAGAGTTTATAGGTGTTCATTTCAGGGGCTGGGTGGAAAGTGGCAAGTTCGAATCGAAGCTTCTGTACAAGCTTGATACTATTAGTGTTTCTTGGTGAAATGTTGGCAAAGAATTGAAAAAAAACCGCTTGCGAAGCATTTTTGTATTGTAAGGTTAATTAGGTGCGATGCAATTCCACGGCGTCGATATCTTTTACCTGTTATGGATTCAATTTCGTAAGCTTTAAATGATGCTCGATAGCGAGCGACAACTAAGGCTGCTATTTCATGCTCATCCTGAGCTAACCAGAAATGGGTGGGTGCAAAGTCATTTCTATGAAATAGATTGAAAATGACGGTTTGTTTGATGACTTCGAGTGGAGGTTGGTTTGAAAATTCTTCAGCGTAGAATTGGGTAAGTTTTTCAATGTCGGTCTGCTTGGCTTGTCTGATGATTAAGTTTTCCATAGGTTCTCCAAGGTGCTCTCTAAGTTAGAGTAGTATTTAAGCTGGCGAAGTAATTTGAAGGTTTGCTCATGAGCATATTCAATGATTTGGCTATTTAGAGTTATGTTGTTCAATAGAAATATCAGGCTTCTAAGTTGGTTGGTTTTTATGTAAATAGGGACTTTATTGTTGCTGAGGTGTTTAGCACTTGCTCCGTACCCGTTGACGAAGCTGTTCCAAGCAGCATGTTTATAATTTTCACTGTGGTCCACTCCTGTTAACCACCAGATAAAAGTGGAGACGTCAAATGTAGGGTCAAAGATTCTTGCGTGTTCGAAATCTAATAGGGTGCAAGTATTATTTTGGTAAAGGGCGTTTCCTGGCCAAGCGTCTCCATGGCAAACACAGTATTTAGTTCTAGTGGCGGGGTATTGCTTTGAAGCAGAAATGTCATTTACTAAAATTGTTATGATTTTCTTTAGTTTTCGTGTTGTTTGTGAGTTTTTGCTTTTGTCAAATGCTGAAATCAGATGATGTGCATTGTTTGGATTGAATGCTGGGTTGTTGAACGTAGGGCGAGGGCAGTTGTGTAATTTTTGTAGTGCATTACCAAACAGCGCCTCATGGTGATATGTACTGCTTTCTGAGTATTGATTGCCATCGCTTTCATATGTGAGGATTCCATAATATTCAGCGCCTTCAAACGTATAGAGTTGTTCGATATTGCATGTTGAAGAAATCACTTGTGTGCAGTCAATTTTTTGTGAAAAAAGGTATTGCGTGATTTTGCGTTCATAAACTATGTTGTTTATCGGAGTATGGCTTTTTCTGAAGATTTTTAGAATGTACGTTTTGTTGTCAGTGGTGACGCGAAATAATTTGTTAACGCCGTTGTAGATCATCCCAATGTTGTTTGCTGCAAGCTTGTGAGCAGAAAGTATTTGTAGTGTTAAATTATTGAGACTGCTCATAAATATGCCTTTAGAAAGCGCTCAATGGAAAGCAGGTTTGAAAGATAATCCAATATATGGCTGGGGGTGTTGGTGTTAAGTCTCTCCAAGTCAAGCATCAATGTTTTTTGATCTATCAGGCCTATTTCTATGATCCTGAATTTGGTGTGTAAGGCTATAAGGGTTTCTTTTTGTCTAAGTAGTGCCAGTTTGTCGGCGTGCATAAAATTTTCTTTTGGGTAATTTTTGAAAGTGTCCTTGGTCATTGTTTTTGAAATAAAGTTTGATAGAAGAGATTTGTTTACTCTCATGCTAGTAGGAAGGTTTCTGCAAAACTCTATAATTTTCCTGTCGCGGAAAGGGTAAAGTGGTATCAGGTTTAATCCAAGCAATAGAGGAGCTCTTCTGATCATTGCCAACATTAAACAAGTTTCTGCGGATGTTCTGGGAGCACAGGGGAGCAACGAGGAGCTTAGAATATCCTGCGCTTTTGGGGAAAGGCGATTCATTAGAATTTTGTTGTATGAATGCCATTCGTGATCATTCATGCTGCGCATACGGTCTGTTGTAAAATCTTCGTCTAAGAACTGAGGGAAAAGCTCGTCGCCACCACAACCATTAATTACTAAGTGGTGCCCATCTTTTGCTGCTTGGGCCCAAATAGAATCAAACGCTTCCCCATCTGCTTCCGAATTTAAATAGTATTTATCTTCTGCGGATGACGAGAGAGAAGGTAAGTGATCCATGATTTTTATAATGTGGTCGCGGGCGCCTATATGCCTGATTACTTCTTCTCTTCGGATGCATTGGCTTTCGATCAATGATGGATCGCTGATTACTATCCCATAGGTATTAATCGTTGATGATGGGAAGGTATGTGCGATTGCGATGGCAACTGTCGATGAGTCAAGGCCTCCGCTTAGTTCGATGGCCATTTTGTGCGGATTTAACAGTTGTGACCGCATTTTATTTTTGATTAAGTTGGTGAATTCGTAAATTGCATCGTCAGGGTCAATACTATTAATTGTCCGGAGTTCTGTTGATTCCAATGGAAATTTATAATCACATGATGAATCTGAAAATGTACAAGAAGTACCTGCCGTAAGCATGTAAATGCCTTGGAAGGCTGTCCTGTTGGTGTAGATGGGTTCAAACGTAGACTTTACGACGTATTCAATATCAATTGTTACTGATTGTCGTGTGGATGCGATTTTTTTGAAATCCCAACTAAAGTAAATTTTTTCGTTATTGGTGCAAAAATATATCGGAACGCTGCCCTCATTTCCCGAGATGATACGTACAACGTTTCCATGCTCGCCTGTTACCATTTCTACAAGAATTGACTCTGACTCTATTGAAGAAAAGTCTTTGTAAATACTTGTGAGTTTGGAAGGGGTCAATGGAATTATTTTAGGTTCTTTGTTGGCCGGGTGAGAGAGAACTCGAATGATGCATATCCATCTTTGCTTGTCATGAAAGATAGTTGAACTGATGTAGGGATTATTTAGTATGGATAGCTGGCTGCCATCAGGCCAAGTGTATTTGTTGTCAATGAAGGACGGCAGGCCAACACAACTTTTTCGGTCAATTTTGCAGGTTATCATTTTAGTACCCGATATAGAGTGGCGGCCCACCGTATTAACGGTTTCTGGGGTTCGCTAAATTTTAGTAGCGGAGCCTGTTGCTATCACCTGCGACCAAAAATTTTGGCGACCTTTTGGGTGTCGTAGGGGGCTTGAGTACGGATATCTCCATGACTGAAACGTTGGTGTCTTGTTTGGTCTTAACGGTATTTTGTTTTTTCATCGTATTATTATCCACGTTGGCGGGCCATTCCCGCTTTGATATAAATACATTGTTATCGAATGAAAGAAAGTCTGATTATGTCTTGGTCTTATGCTTTCTTAGTCTGGATGTGCTAGTTTTGTGTTGTGTTTTATGAGTCTAAAGCCGGTTTCAAGCATTTTAGAAGTGCTATGAATTTTTCTGATGGCGGATCTAAGCTGATCAGGTAAGAAGTTGTTTTGTGTTCGTTTGGTATTAGTAATCGAATGGCGATTTCCGGGTGGTAGCATGTAGGAATCTGAGCGTATGTTGCCAAACCAATTCGGCTATTGGTCGATAGCAAAAGAATCATCATTTCTATATTTGATGCTTGAAGGCCATATAGCGTGGTTTGCTCGTTTTCCGTTGCATTTAAATGTTTGTTTATCAAGTGATAGGATAAAGGTTTTAAAGTCACAAGAGGGTAAGTGGTTAGATCTCTTATATTTATATTGTTGGATGTTGATAGTGGGTGTTCTTTCGGGGTGATGATCGCTAGTTCGTCACTCCAAAGTGGTATAGACGTGAATCCCTCGCGCGTTACTTTTCTTGGTGAAATAACTGCGTCAACTCTTCCGTCTTGAAGCGCGTTTGTTAGCTGGTCTTCAGGGATTTCGGATATATTCAATTGAATTGTTGAGTTGGTTTTCCGGTATTGTGCAAATCTTTTCGTGGCGTACGATGGTACAAAGTTTTCGATCAGTGCTACCCGTACAGTATGGTGGTGTTTGTTGTTTTGGTTTTTTATTCGTAAGCGGGCTTTGTCGACGGCTAAAAGTATTTGTCTTGCTTCCTGCAGGAAAGCCGTACCGGCCTCAGTGAGCTTGGTCGATCTAGTAGTTCGTTCAAATAATTGAACTCCTAGATCGTTTTCCAGATCTTTAATTGATCTAGATAGCGGTGATTGTTCGATGTGCAAGCGAACAGCCGCTTTGCTGAAATTTAGTTCTTCTGCGACTCCGATGAAATGCCTAAGATGTCGTAATTCCAATTCAAATGCTCCTTGCATGTTGGTGTGCGTACTAGGTGCGCACTCTTGGAATTCACCGTGTGGGATCAGATCAGTTGGCCTATAGTTTTACGGGTTGGGTGGGCGTTTTATACTGGTCGTGCAGGTTGAATATGGATTGTAGAATCGAATTTTGGTATGCCCTCAAGCATGATTCTGAATTTTCTTACATCATAGAACGACTATTCCTACGTAATAATCGTTTTGATATTCGCGCGGGGGTAGAGCAATTTAACTCGTGAGAATTAACTTTTTTGTTTTTCAATGATGAGCGGTGCCTTATCAAGGCTCCCAGAAACTCTTCTCCCCACTCAACCGACGGTCCAGGAAACACGCCGCACTGATCAGCGCCAGGTGTGTCAACGCTTGTGGCGTGTTGCCCAGGTGCCGGGCGTGGCTGTCGAACTCTTCGGCGTACAGCCCCAGCGGGCTGGCATACCTGAGCAACTGTTCGAACTCCAGGTGCGCCTTTTCCACCTGACCTGCGCGGGCCAGGCACTCGACGTACCAGAATGAACACGCGGCGAACGCGCCTTCGGTGCCTTGCAGGCCGTCGATCACGCCCGGGTCGTTGTGATAGCGATAGACCATGCCGTCGCGCACCAGGTATTTCTCGATGGCTTGCAGTGTCGAGAGCCAGCGCGGATCCTTGGCGGCGACGAAGCGCATCAACGGCATCAGGAGCATCGAGCCGTCGAGGGCTGTGCCGCCGATGTGCTGGACGAAATGCCCCCGGTCCTCGTCCCAGAAGTTCTCCCAGATGTCGGCGTAGATCGCCTGGCGTGTTTCGTCCCAGCGGGCGAAGGGCGCGGGCAGCGAACGTTTGGACGCCAGGCGGATCGCCCGGTCGACCGCCACCCAGCACATCAGGCGCGAATGCAGAAAGTGATGCTGCTCGCCACGCATCTCCCAGATGCCGACGTCCTCCTGCTGCCAGGTTTCACAGACCTGATCGATCACCTCCGTCACGTGCCTCCAGCCCTCGTGGGAAACGGCATCGCCGTACTTGTTGATCAGATACACCGCATCCATCAGTTCGCCAAAGATGTCGAGTTGTACCTGCTTGTAAGCCAGGTTGCCGATGCGCACCGGTTTGGCGCCTCCATGTCCGGACAGATGCGTGAGTTCGACTTCCGGCAGCTCCTGGCAACCGTCGATGCCATACAGGACATTGAGTTTGGTCGAGTTGCCGTGACAATCGCTGACCCTGCCACGCAGCCAGCGCGTATAGGCGTTGGCCTCATCCACATAACCCAGGCGCATGAAGGCATAGACGGTGAACGAAGCGTCGCGGATCCAGGTGTATCGGTAATCCCAGTTGCGTTCGCCGCCAACGGTTTCCGGCAAACCGAACGTCGCCGCCGCGAGGATCGCGCCGTGTTTGCGCGAGGTCAAAAGCTTCAGGGCCAAGGCCGAACGGTTGACCATTTCCCGCCAGCGTCCGCGGTAATTGGATTTGGCCGACCAGTCGCGCCAGTACTTGAGCGTGCGTTCCATGCACATCGAAGCGCCACCTTCCTTGAAACGCGGGTCGTCGACGGCACCGAGCAGGCATTCGACGCGTTCGTCCTGCTTGAGTGAAAACTCGGCCACGACACCGGAGCCCTCGATACGCAGCGGTTGATCGACGCGCAGTCGCAAGGTCGGCTGGCCGGCGGCTTCGAACAACGCGTCCTTGCCATCCATGCGCGCGCGGGTTTTGGCGCGGGCGTAGTCATGGCGCACGGCGCAGTGCAGACGAAAGTTTGCCTGCCCGCTGACTACGCGCACGCAACGCATCAACACCGGCAAACTGTCCTCTGTATCGCCGATGGGCAGCAGGTCGGTGATTTCCACCACGGCGCGATCACTCAGCCAGCGGGTTTGCAGGACGTTGGTGTCGGGCAGGTAGATCTGTTCGCGACGGGCATCGGGCAAATCCGGCGCCAGCTGGAAGATGCCGGCATCCGGGGTATCCAGCAGTGAACAGAAAATGGTTGGGCTGTCGAACTCCGGCCAGCAGAAGAAATCCACGCTGCCCTTGTCGTTGATCAAAGCGGCGCTGCGCATGTCGCCGATGATGCCGTGGGCGTCGATGGGGCATTGTCGTTCGGGATGTTCAGCCATTGCCATGGAACTCCGGATAGAGGCTCATGCCGCCGTCGATGAACAGAGTGCTGCCGACGATGTAGTCGGAGGCGTCGCTGGCCAGAAACACCGCCGCGTTGGCCACGTCTTCGACATCGCCGATGCGCCCGTAGGGGATGAGTTTGAGCAGCTCTTTCTCAGCAGCGCCTTGAGTGGCCTGTCGATTGATCGCGGTACGGATTGCCCCCGGCGCGATGCCGTTGATGCGGATCCGCTGGTGACTCACTTCCTGGGCCAGCGACTGCATCAACAGGTGGACGCCACCTTTGGACGCGGCATAGTTCGCATGTCCGGCCCAGGGAATGCGCTGGTGCACGGAACTCACGTGAATGATTTTGCCAGCTGCCTTCGATACACCCTGACGAACCCCTTGCCGCTGGAAAATACGCAATGCGGCGCGGGCGCAGAGAAACTGGCCGGTGAGGTTGACGGCGATCACCCGGTTCCAGTCGGCGAGGCTCATGTCCACGGTTGCGGCGTCTTTCTGCAGGCCGGAATTGGCGACCAGGATGTCCAGTGCACCGAAAGTATCGAGGGTTTGCGCAAACAGGCGCTCGACGTCTTCCTCACTGGACACGTCGGCACCCACGGCAATCGCCTGGCCGCCCGCGACATTGATCTGATGGGCCAACGCTTCGGCGGGCGCGGCCTCGGTGTGATAGTTGATCACCACAGCAGCGCCGGCATCGGCCATTGCCCGGGCGACACCGGCGCCGATGCCGGAGCTGGCACCGGTGATGAGGGCTACCTGAGGTTCGAGCGAAATGTTCATGGGAGGCGGCGCTGTGTGTTGAGGGTCTTAGTAGCTGACTGGTTTGGGTGGACAGGAGTTCAGTTGGATGGTGATGGGGCGGGCCTCTTCGCGGGCAAGCCTCGCTCCTACAAGGGTGCGTTTGGCTTCTGTAGGAGCGAGGCTTGCCCGCGAAGAGGCCTTCACATTCAGACAACAATTGCCCGCTTTCCCTTCATCCAGCCTTTATGGCAACTTGCAGACCCTTTGTTGAGGCCAGCCCCCATGGCAAACCCCTACCGCGAACTGTTCAAGGCCCCGGGCAGCCGGGCCTTCGTGCTCGCCGGCATGATCGCGCGCATGCCGATTTCCATGACCGGCATCGGCCTGATCACCATGCTCTCGCAGTTGCAGGCCGGGTATGGGCTGGCGGGCGCGGTGGCGGCGACCTTCGCCCTGGCGACGGCGTTCTGCGCGCCGCAGGTCTCGCGATTGGTCGACCGTTTTGGTCAGGGAAGGATTCTGCCGATCGCGGCGCTGATCGGCGGCGGGTCGTTGCTGATGGTGCTGCTCTGCACCCGCTTGCAGGCGCCGCAGTGGACGCTGTTCCTGTTCGCCGCCATCGCCGGTTGCATGCCGAGCATGTCGGCCATGGTGCGGGCGCGCTGGACCGAGTTGTATCGCGGCCAGCCGCAACTGCAAACCGCCTATGCCCTGGAGTCGGTACTGGACGAGGTCTGCTTTATCGTCGGCCCGCCGTTGTCCGTGGGCTTGTCCGTGGCGGTATTTCCCGAGGCCGGTCCGCTGGCGGCGGCGCTGATGCTGGGTATCGGTGTCACCGCGTTCGTCCTGCAACGCAGCACCGAACCGCCCATTCATCCCCATGAAGAACACCATGCCGGCTCGATCATCCGCTCTGTGGACATCCAGCTGTTGCTGGCGTTGATGGTCGCCATGGGCACCATCGTCGGGGTGATCGATGTGGTCAGCGTGGCCTTCGCCGAGCAGCAGGGCCAGCCGGCGGCGGCGAGCATCGTGTTGTCGGTGTACGCCATCGGCTCGTGCCTGGCAGGGTTGGCCTTTGGCGCGCTGCGTTCGAAAGTGCCGCTGCCGCGCCTGTTCCTTTATGGCGGGGTGGCGACGGCGGTGACGACCTTGCCGTTGCTGCTGGCGGTGAACATCCTCGGCCTGTCGCTGGCGGTGTTCGTCGCCGGCCTGTTTTTCGCCCCGACGCTGATTGTCGCGATGGCGCTGGTGGAGCAGATCGTACCGCCGGCCAAGCTCACCGAAGGCCTGACCTGGCTGGTGACCGGGTTGAGCATTGGCGTGGCGATTGGCGCGGCGAGTTCCGGGTGGCTGGTGGATGCGTTTGGTGCGCGCAGCGGGTTCTGGGTGGCGATTGCGGCGGGGGTGGTGGTGCTTGGGTCGGCGATCCAAAGCTATCGTCATCTGAAGTAGTCGACCACCTGTAGGAGCGAGCACGCTCGCGATGGAGGTCAACGATAACGCTGGCTGCCTGACACCCCGCGGTGCCCTGTCGTCCATCGCGAGCATGCTCGCTCCTACAGTGGATTTGCGTTCGACTAAATTTCTGCGGTGTTCATCCGTTCTCCCATTCAGACAACCCACAAGGAAAGCCCGGTGACCCAGCTGACATTGCTGTGCCTGCCTTACTCAGGCGCGAGTGCCATGGTTTACAGCCGCTGGCGCAACAAACTGCCGCAATGGCTGAAAGTGCAGCCGGTGGAGCTGCCGGGGCGGGGCGCGCGTTTCGGCGAGCCGTTGCACACAGACATGCGCCGGCTGGCGCTGCAACTGGCCCAGGAACAGAAGGCCACCCTCAAGGCGCCGTATGCGCTGTTCGGCCATAGCCTCGGGGCGTTGCTGGCCTGCGAGATGGCCCATGCCTTCCGTTCGCTGGGTTGTCCGGAACCGGTGGCGCTGTTCGCTTCGGGTACCGCCGCGCCGACCCTGCGCGCCGACTACGACCGCGGTTTCGCCGAGCCCAAGACTGACGCCGAGCTGATCGACCAACTGCGCACCCTCAACGGCACCAGCGAGGAAGTGCTGGCCAACGAAGAGCTGATGAGCCTGACCCTGCCGATCCTGCGTGCCGACTTTCAGCTGTGCGGACGCTTCGAGCCCCTGCAACGGCCCTTGCTCAACTGCCCGGTGCATGTCCTGGGCGGCAAGGCTGACCGCGCCACCACCGAGCAATTGATCGGCTGGAGCAAGGAAACCTACGGCAGCTTTTCCGTGGACATGCTGAGTGGCGGGCACTTCTTCATCCATGAGCATGAGGCCAAGGTGCTGAAGGTGATCAAGGATCAGCTTGAGGTTCATCATCGGCGGCATGCGATGGCGACTGTGGGTTAACCACCTCTCAAGCCTCACACTTTCCCCCTGTG
>NZ_JAIQWX010000111.1 GCF_020164475.1 Pseudomonas sp. REP124
GATAAATCTTCTTTCAAGTTCATCCTTATAAATTCAATGAGATTGGGGAGCGACACTTTACTACTAGCCTCTTCACGAACAATCAAACTAAAGAGAAATAGCACCCCATCTATAGGCTCAAGCAGTTGCTCAACACCATTTATAATATGAACGCCATTAACCTTAGATGAAGTCTTGATCTCAATCCCTACTCCTTGCGACTCGAAATCGTTTCGAGCTCCTAGAGGCCCCCGCCACATATCAATTGATCTTGACAAGCCAACACTAGGGACTAGCCAATACTGGAGAAACCAAAGCTCACCAAACAAACCTATTTGCTGCTCTCTCGAAAGCACATCAGTTTTTACACCTGACCAAAAACGCCGCCATTTTGCTAAAACATTTTGAACTACGCGCACACAGCCAATACTCGCACCAGATTGCAATGCTTCAGCAATTTCATTAATAACTACATCCAGTGCTGGGTACCCCTGCGGATCAAGACAAGCAATTTCAATAAAGCTGCAAAGCTGTCCGTCGCTTGTTTTCATTTCAACAGTTCGAACTGCGATACCTACACTAACGCGCTCATCGAGTTCGCACGGCTCCCCATACGGTATAGTTACTAGCACATGCCTTCGCCTAGACACGTCAACAGCGATAAAAATGTCCTTCCTGATGTCAGGTAGAGCGAGACGAACCGCTAACCGTTCTCCTATTACAGTGACGTTTTCTAAAAGATCCCAACGAGGATTAAATTTTAGAGACATGGACGCCACCGAGCAGATCCTTCTAAATAGGCTTCAGTAGGCCCATCCGTCTTCGTTTTTGGAAAAGATAGAGCAATACCAATTAGATCGCGAGCGGTTGCGCTTTCTGGATTTTGATATAGGGGTTCCCGTGCTCTAGCCAAGCCATCTTTATCTTGACCAGAGTTTTTGCTTATTGGATATATAAGTAATAATCCTTTTTTTGATGAGCGTGAAAAGCGGGCCGCTCGATTTCTGTCTTTATGCTCTCCGCTAGCAATCCTAGACTCCATGTCTAAAATCTCAGCTTCAGTAAGACCGATTGACTCATCACCAGGAGTAGTGATTACACCAAGAGAGTTAGTCCCCTTGATTCGTGTACGACTTACATTCCAAACATTAGGCTCACCATCTGGCAGCCAATTAGCACGTCCTAAATTTTCATCCTCGTCATCTCGCCCTCTTACAGCTACAGTCCAACTAACTAAATCTCCTTCAATATTTTGTCGCTCTATCCATGCGGCTATTAGCTCCGGAGAGAAACCACTGACGTCAAAATCAATCGCGAAACTACGAATAAAAGCCACTATTTCAGCAGCAGATACATCTCCCCAGACAGGACCGAATTTCGTTTGGCCATTGCTACGACCCAGACGTGACAAAAAAACCATCGTCGCTTGTCGATTTTCTTCACATAGAACAGAAAGACGTTCTTCATCCTGAAGAGGAAACTTAAATGTCTGTTCAAGCTGCAGAGAGTAGGATTGACTTATGATACTGCTTGAAGCAGTGCGTCTCTTAAGGGGGCTGGTAACCTGCATAGCCGGATGCTGTAGAATTCGCATTCCTAAGTCTATTGGTTTTAAGCCAGGTATTTGCTCGTACACCTGCATATCTTGCCGTAGTCTATATTCAACTAGAGCAAGGTCGGTGAACCACCCTGCCAACTCCCGAGTAGTATAAATGCGAGTCAAGTCCTCGTATCCGGACCGATATCCATACCAACGAGCCATTTGCAACAAAGTATCATATTGAGGAGAGCGCCTCGCAAAGACACTAACTAGTAAACCTTCTAGTGTCAGCCCCCGCGCCAAACGATTTCCTCCCACTGCAATTGCTTTCAAACTTGGCTCTCGCTCAAAGTCTAAAACATCTCCAGTTTCGCTATTGATTTCACGTACAACTACGGCCTCCATAAATGGGCCGATGAATGGTTCAATATCAGAGAAAGACTGCGAATTACCACTCAGAATACCAGCACTGGTAGGAACAAAATCTTCGTTCCACAGACTAGCTAACCTAGCTCGAATACCACCATTCCGGTCATATCGCCAAGAATCCTTAAGCTCACGGAATCTATCTTCTATCAGCTTTTTCGTGGGAGTTTGGTCTGCTATTCGCTGGCTTGTATGAACGAGCATCGTACTCGGAGACTCACCATTGCCACGATAAGCACGCGCAGCTCCTCCCAGTACGAAGGAACATATTGCCTCATCTATATTTTCAGTGAGGATATTATCATTAACGAGTGAAACCACGTCTTCCTGCGAAATGACTCTAAGCACATCTATACCGGATAAACTTCTGTTCCCACTTGAATCAATACGACCGAAAAATTCTTCAGTACCAAAATAACCATCGGGCTTTGGAAGATCTATGAAAAAATCTTTAGGATAAAGGTCAGCCCCCGCGATGTTGTCATATGCATCATGAGGAATTAAGATATTAGCAAAGGGTGTAGCTGTATACGCGACATATGCTCGCCTTGAAAACATGCTAACTAGAGAGCGTATAAGTCCGTTAATTACTGCTGGAGGTTCATAGTCCGGATTATCCGCATTAAATGCTGCTTGGGTCTGATAGCTCCCCCTTGTATCAACACTTGCTTGGTCCGCCTCATCATCAATGAACAACGCAGGAAGACTAGAGCGAACATTTGCAGGCGCGGATGCAAACCAAGCCTGTAAACGACGAAGCACGGCACCGTTCTTTTTGACAACAATCAGTACAGGTTGGGAGCCTTGCAGAGCGGCATGATTCGCACGCCCAGCATCAAAGTCGCCACTCAACTCATCAGTTGTAAACTGATGCCATTGACGCCCGACTGGTGGCATACGAACTGCTCCGCGTGGATTAGACGGATAGCCAGTCAACTCCTTATTCAGTCGAATCTGAGTTTGACGCCGAAGTCCATTATCGATGCCTGAAAAAACCACAACTAGTCTATAGCCCGCATCAGCAGCTTTAGCTATAACAGCGGTAAAATTAGCTGTTTTTCCGCTCTGAACATATCCGAGAACCAAGCCTCTGATATCAAACTCCGTTGTCGAAGGAGGCTTAAGTTCTCTCAGTATCCTATCAGATGCATCGTCTAAAGATAAAACGGTGTCCTTGGACCATCCCTTGATACCGAGTAGATAAGAACGTAATGTTGGCCAGTAATACCATTCGCTGCGATCCACGCTTACCAACCAGTCTTGCGATTCCTCAGTCGAAGAAATCACACGCGCCCGTTCAAAGGTTTTGTTTGACTCATCCTCTAATCGTTCAGCCACCCAAACTCGAAACTCCGATGGAATAAGTTGGTTAGACAGGACATCCTCTATAGGGTGCCCTAGATCAAGGAGAAATCGAGCTGTTCTTAGTGCTTGATCTTGCTGAACAGATATTGGGGACATTGGCTACTCCGTTATGCTAGCTTTAGCTCGGGCAACAACTTTTTTGATGACTGGTAGTTCTTCAGGCAATGCAACTCGCTCCAGCAAAAGTTCTAAATCTCCGAAGTCCATTCCTTTTGAGCTTGTCGCACTCCCGCCCCCAGATAATCCTGGCGCTCTCGTATTTCTTGGATCATTGGACTCTTTGCCATTGCCGGTAGTATCAATTGATTTATTCGGAGTTTCACCCACAGGAGTGCCATTTGATTTACCCGCAGCTCTCTCTGTTTTTTCATTGGAACGATAAGCACGGTTAGCTATTGTAACTACAGGGCCAATAGCCTTTGCTATGTCGTCCCTTATCGATGCGGGCAGTGCGACACGCATCTTAGGCACATTAATTTTAAAATCGTCATCCAACCTTGGGCTAAAGGACAATGCAACTCGAGCAAGCTTGTGGTGCTCGTCAAGCGTGCGTAAATTACTCCATCCTCCACTCTGGATCATTCGGTCGGCACGGTAAATATAAAATCCTTGCTGACGATTCCATTTACTCGGACCAGACGAACGATTGAAGGCATCTGGCGTAGAAAACTTAGATTGTGGTGGAAGTACAAACGGCTCAATCACAACATCAGACTTTCCTTTTTCCGTATCCACACGAACGACAACCTGCTCAAGTCTCTGAGTAAATGATTCATTGCGCGCAAACGGATCCCAAGGAATAACTTTATTTTCATTAAGGTAAATGGCTAGACGCTTCCCTCTAACTTCACCAGCTAAAAACCGGTGAAAGACCATTGCAATATGCTCCTCTAACCCACGACACATATTGATCAATTGCTTCCTTGCAAACTCTCCATCTGGACGTTTATAGCCGAGTATTCTATCTATTCGCTCCCAAACAACCACAGTACCAGGGGCTTCCTTTAGATACTGCTTTGCTTTAGACGGAAGGTCACCGGTCTTAACTTGCAGTATCTCCCACTTATTTGTTGCGTCTACGTGATCAAGATCCCAACAATAAGCATTAATATCTGCGCGATTTTCGTTCTGACGAGAGGCTACCGTTAAACGAAGACATTGGCTTAGAGATGCAGTCTTCAGACCAAGCCCAAACTTTCCTAAATCCTCTGCATCATAATCTCTTTCAGCGCCAAATTTTAATGCCTCTCGAATTTGCCCAGCAGTCATCCCGAGCCCATTATCCGAGATCATTACATAGGATTCCTCTCCATCCCACTCAACGTCAATACGAATAGTATTGGCTCTTGCTTCAATCGAGTTGTCGATGAGGTCGGCTACGGCAGCAGAAAACTCGTACCCCATATCCCTGAGCGACCTGATTAGCCTCTTTGCCCCTGGTATAATCTGCCATTTGCCGGTATCCATAACACTCCCTTGAGCTTTTCGATCATCTAATGGTCTAGGGTAGCCCATCATCACCAACCGGCGAAGGCCATCATTAGCCGAGCAAATTCTTTCGCGTAACGGAAGCTACACTACTCAGCGATGGCAATACGCTACTGCATATTGACCTATAATGAAAGCAGTTGTTTTCCAGTACCGAGCACATTGACTCATGCCGCTTGGAGCTCTCTAAAATCAGCCTTGCACTCGAGACACGCATATAATTTACTGGATAGTAATCACTTCTAGGAACCGAACACTAAACTTCATACACTAAATAGATCTTCCTGCAGCTTTGATCTTGAACTATTCATTGATACCTTCCCGCCTCTTATTATAGATGCGACCACTTCAGCTATTTGATATGCCAACATAGGAGGAACCGCATTCCCAACCTGATGGAATTGTTGAGTTCGGTTACCTAAGAAAAAGTAGTTATCTGGAAATGTCTGTAGCCTTGCTGCTTCGCGCACAGTAAGGCTTCGACACTGCCTTGAGTCATAATGTATAAAATAATGACCATCCTTTGCAATATGACTAGTTATCGTTGTAGAAGGAAGATCCCGCATCTGAACCCTGAAACGATCACTAAACTTCCCGGTCTCCCAATTCTTATGATTTGGAGCTAAACCTGTCAGCTTAAAGTCTTCGTGTCCTTTTGGAGATCGCAAATATGAATCAGCGAACTGGGAGGCATAAACATATCGACGAAGGTCCGACGCCATATGCCCACGAGCTTCATGATTAAGCCAATACTTAAGCCTATCATCACGAAACCAATCATCCAAATATGTACCAGTTAAACCAGTCCATTTTTCCTTCTTCAAAATACGAAGCCCACCGGGGGTAAGCTCAATCCCTTCATGAGCGCTGGAGAAGGATTTTGCTAGTATCCCCATATTCTTCCCGAGCATAATCGAATTTTTATCATCAACAGAATTACAGCCTAACTTACTCCACTCACAGTGCATTTCTTCCAAATGAGCCTTAATAACACTGACCCACATCAAAGATGAGTCATCCGCCTTAGTTAACGTACTCCTCAAAGGCGGTAGATCGCCTATCGCCTGCTTAACTGTCACCTCCTCACTATTTGGATTAAGCTTGTGTGTATTGAGCGAATCAAAATACTCTTCCGCGACACCTAGCAAAATCACTCGATGACGAGCTTGAGGAATTCCAAATTTTTCCGCTCGAATAATATAATGATTCGGATCGATAGTACCGGCCCCCTCTCCACCCTGATAAACATCGTCTTCTACTAGAGAGCAAATCCTGTATCTCTGTCCGCTATCAGGCTCACCCAATGCAGCATCTGGCGCGGCTAAATCGTGAAGTATTTTAGGAAACATTAGCTCCCCGCCAACTTTCGACGAGAGAATTCCTTTAACGTTCTCCATTACAAAAACAGCGGGTTTTTTCCTTTGAATGATTCTTAGATATTCTTTATACAAAAAATGCCGATGATCTTCTTCTGCACGATAGTCTAACTTCCCGCGATTGCGTGCTCGGCCAACGACAGAGTAAGCTTGGCAAGGTGGCCCACCGATTAAAACCCAAGGTTTACTCTCATCCAAGCGTTCTTCTAATATTCTATCTAGCCTCGCGTTCCCTTCTGCGCTACCAAGCTCAAGCAACTGAGCCTCTTCATCAGCATGTTTCCATGCATCTAGACTTCTGCTGGTGTATGGATGTGACATACCCGCTGTCTCACAAAAATCATAGTAGTCACCTAACGCCTCAGGCATATTTTTTTTGAGGAAGCGGTAGAACGCTCTTAAGCGTAAAGTGGACCTTGCAGCTGGGTCCATTTCAGCGGAAACCTTGATTTCGAATCCAGTACCTTGATCGTACGAGGAAAAGCCTTCTCCCAGTCCACCTGGTCCTGCGAAAAGATCGATGACTTGAATAGGATTGCTACGACTCATGAAACCACACTGCTCTGAGAAATGACGAAATGGATGTAGTCGACCAAGCGACAAGATCCCGTATGATGAGCGGAATTAAAAGCAAGAACACCACTCCGGAGATAATCGTCCGGAAATTTCTGCATGCACATGGATATCGCTTTCGCCTCCATCGTGCTGATCTGCCAGGTAAGCCAGACATTGTACTGCCAAGACAGAGAACCTGCATTTTCGTAAATGGTTGTTTTTGGCACCGCCACGCGGGATGCAAATACACATACACCCCCAAGAGCAGGCTCGATTTTTGGCTACCGAAATTCGCTAAAAACATTGAACGGGATCGAATCAATCAGCAAGCGCTACAAGCCCTCGGATGGAGAACAGTCGTTATCTGGGAGTGCTATACGAAAAATCTAGATTTACTACGCGCTGAAATGTCTGCTGCTCTGGGCGTCGACTTTTAGCGTCTGTGCTCCAAAGCTAAAAAATACGATACTCCTATGAGAGAAGGTTGACCGCATCGAACACCTCTCATAGGATTTTAGCTCGGCGCCTAAGAAACGCCTCAACCAGAGCGGTCCTCCGCACCCGATAGTCATGCGGCTTTTTTTCGTCTGCGGTTTCTCTACGCCTGCGAAAAAGTCCCGTTATGTCGGGAGTGGGCGAATACAAGACCCGAAAGGGGAATATGTCCGGCCCGTCTCTGGTGGGTTTCTTAGCTCCCGACACCCTTAACGAATGCCCTAAGAAAGCAGCCAGAGGTATAGGAAATGCCTGACTATCGGACCTTCACGATGAAGGTGAATCGTCGTACCCACAGTTCCAATTCCGCGCTTCCGTTCCTGGAGGCACGCCATGACTGATGCACTCAAACCTGCCCGCTTCGCCCGACACAATTCCCATCTGCATGCCCTGCTTTTAGAGAACCAGGCCTGGTTCTGTGCGCAGGACCTGGGCCGGATGATGGGCCAACACCTTGATGAGCGTACGACGCGCAAGCTCGATGCGGACCAGCGACAGATGATGTTCGTCAATGTGTACGGCATCACGAAAGAGCGCTTGATGGTGAGTGAGTCTGGTGTGTATGCGTTGTTGATTTATTACTACTGTCCTGAGAATCGATTGCTGCGTGAGTGGCTGACGCATCAGGTGGTGCCTGCATTGCGTGATGCGCAGCCGTCACGCTTGGTGGAGCGTCCGACGCTGAGCGTGCTCGACTGGCCGAAGATGTCGCTGTGCATGCTGCATTGGCAGGATGAGCCGTGGATTCGGTTGCGGGATATGCCGTGTTTGTTGGCGGATGATCCGTTCAATCGACAAGAGTCCTGGTGGCGGAAGGCGTCACGGGTGGTGCGTGGGTACTGATTGTTTGTTCTGACAAAAAGCCGCTGCCTGAAATACAGGCAGCGGCTTTTTAGTTTTGATTCCAAATCGGCAGCCGTGGAATCCGGTTCGCCTGATGCTCTGTGAGTTACAGGTTTTGGGGCTGCTTCGCAGCCCAACGGGGATAAATCCCCTCACCACAAGGTCGGTGATTTGTGGTGTTGATGCTGGGAATCGCGAGCAGGCTCGCTCCCACAGGTTTTCATGGCACCGTAGATTTGCCGAGGGTTGAAAACAGTGAGTGCAACCCGCCCCGCCTCCCGCTATTAATAGCCCTCTCCACTCACGGATCTGAGCCCTGTCATGAAATTCGACCTCGCCTACTGCCAAAGCCTCGACGACAAGCTGTCGATCTACGACGTACGCGATCTCAATTTCGACGAGACCATCGCCTTCGATTCCGCCAAGGAACACTTTCAGTGCCCCAACGACGCCTGTCGTTCGGCGTTCGATGCGGCGAATGTGTTGACGACGTTTAACGCCAAGAACGTGAATTACGTTCGCACCCCGCACTTCAAGAACACGCCCAGCACGCGGCATGTGGCGGATTGTCCTTATGTCAGTCTCAAGGCGCCGGCGTCAGGGGTGGAGGCGGAAGCGGATGATGGGCGTGAGGAGCATTTTCCGTCGGAGTTGTTGCTGACTCGGCGTCAGTATGTGCGCAAGCCGTCGAGCCCTGCGGTGGTGGCGCAGGATGTATCAGAAGCGCCGAAGGCTGCTTCTGTGGCTGACAACGCGGAGCACCCGAGCCGTGAGTCGGCGCCGGACAAGACCAGTGTGTTTGCCCATCCCGTGGAGTGTTTTGTTTCCAATTTCGAGGACAAGGAACTGCTCAAGCGCATGCCGTTGAAGATCGGTGAGCACACGGCCAGTTACGCCTCGTTCTTCAAGAAGATCGAGTATCTGCAGGACAACAAGGGGTTGGTTTACTGGGGCCGGATCAAGGAGATCAAGGATTACACCCAGAGCTTTCGCATCGATTTCGAGAAGAAGGTGTGGTTCGAGAAGAAGCCGTATTCGGTCAATGTTTACCTGAGCAAGAAGCTGATCGAGGGCTACCGCAAGCGCAAGGCGTTTCTGGAGGAGATCAAGCATGCCATTGAGAGTGAAGCCGAGTTGTATTGCTTCTTTTATGGCGTGACGCCGGCGTTGAAGCAGGTGCCGAGCAAGAAAAACCCCGAGCAGACGTTCGGGGTGTTCAGTGCGGATATTGAGAATCTGGATCACTTTATTGTGCGGGAGGCGCCGGGGTTGGAGGGGTGATCGGGCTCATCGATTGCGCGGGTCCGTGTAGCAGCTGGCGAAGCCTGCGTTCGGCTGCGAAGCAGTCGTGAAGTCGGTTGGTGCGGTGTGTCAGGCAAATTTTGCATTCAGGTTTTGGGACTGCTGCGCAGTCCAACGGGGGCAAGCCCCCTCGCCATAGGTATGTGTTGGACTTACTTCAGAACAATTCGAACCGTTCTTCCCTTACATCCCGCGAGTCCAGGCCGATCATCACGCTGAACGCTCCTGCCTCCGCCGCGTATTCCAGTTTTGCGTTGTAGAACTTGAGGTCTTGCTCGCTCAGATTGAAGTACACAGTCTTTTCTTCCCCCGGCTGCAGCATGATTTTTCGATAGCGCTTTAGCTCTTTGACCGGGCGGGCGATCGAGGCGGCAATGTCGCGGATGTAGAGCTGCACCACTGTGGCGCCGACGCGGGGGCCGGTGTTTTTCACCACGACGCTGGCGCCCAGGACTTCGCCGCGCTTGAGGCTGCGTCGGGTCAGGGTGATGGGCGAGACGCTGAATTGGGTGTAGCTCAGGCCGAAGCCGAATGGATAGAGCGGGCCGTTTTCTTCGTCGAAATAGCGTGAGTCTTGCGCTCGTGGTTCATCGAGTTGGATGGGGCGGTTGGTGTTCAGGTGGTTGTAGTACGTAGGAACCTGCCCCACCGAGCGTGGGAAAGTGATGGGCAGCTTGCCGGACGGGTTGTAGTCGCCGAACAGGACGTCGGCGATGGCGTTGCCGCCTTCGGTGCCGCTGTACCAGGTTTCGAGCACGGCATCGGCCATGTCGTGTTCCTTGCCGATGGACAGCGGGCGGCCGTTCATCAGGACCAGTACCAAGGGTTTGCCGGTGGCTTTGAGTGCCTGGACCAATCGCGCCTGGTAGCCCGGCAGCCCGAGGCTGGAGCGACTGGCGCCTTCGTAGGACATGCCCCGCGATTCTCCCACGACTGCCACGACCACGTCGGCCCGATGTGCGACGTCCACGGCTTCCTGCAACATGCTGGTGGGTGAGCGTGGATCGACTTCCACGTCGGCGGGGTTGGCGCCGGGAGTGTTGAGGTAGCTGAGGATTCGTGGATCGTCGGTAACGTCCGCGCCCCGGGCGTACAGCAGATGGTCGGGGCCGCCGAGGGCGTTGGCGATGCCGTCGTACACCGACACCGCCTGTGAGGAGGTCGCGATGGAGCTCCAGTTGCCCAGCATGTCGAGCCGGCTTTTGGCCAGCGGCCCGACGACGGCCATCGTTGTGGATTTGTCGAGGGGCAGGACGTTGCGCTGGTTCTTCAGCAACACGAGGCTCTTGCGCGCAACGTCTCGGGCTTCGGCGCGATGCATACGGCTTTCGGCGAGGATGTCTTCCGGGTCATCCCTGGCAGAACCGATGCGCAGGTAAGGGTCGGCGAACAGGCCCATGTCGTACTTGGCGCCGAGGACTTCTCTGACAGCATCGTCGACTTCTTCCTGCGAGACCGCACCGGATTGCAACAGGCCGGGCAGCTCGTCGCGAAACAGGGTGTCGGACATGCTCATGTTGAGCCCGGCCTTGATCGCCAGCATCGTGGCCTCGCGTCCGGTGCTGGCAACGCCATGGCTGACCAGATCGGCCACGGCGTTGAAGTCGCTGATGATCAGGCCTTTGAAGCGCCATTGCTGGCGCAGCAGATCGCGGATCAGCCAGGTGTTGGAGGTGGCCGGGATGCCGTTGATGGCGATGTAGGTCAGCATCATGGCACCGACGCCGGCCCGCACCGCCGCGCGATACGGCGGCAGATAGTCCTGATACATGCGCGGCAGGCTCATATCCACGGAGTTGTAGTCCCGCCCGCCCTCGGCGGCGCCGTATAGCGCGAAGTGTTTGGCACTGGCCATGACGTTGCCGGCCACGCCCAGGTTGCTGCCCTGCAACGCCTCGACCATGGTCGCGGTGTAGCGCCCGGAGAGCCAGGCGTCTTCGCCCCAGCCTTCGGATGCCCGGCCCCAGCGCGGGTCACGGGTGATGTCGACCATGGGCGAAAACACCATGTCCAGGCCGTCGTCGCTGGCTTCTTGCGCGGCGGTGCGACCAGCGAGGGCGATGGCGTCGGTGTCCCAGGTGGAAGCCAGGCCGATGCCGATCGGAAAAATCGTACGGTGGCCGTGGATAACATCGTAGGCAAAGAACAGCGGGATCTTCAGACGGCTGCGCATGGCGGCGTCCTGGAACTCACGCAGGTCGGCACGGCCTACCGCATAGAAGATGCCGCCCACTTGGGACTTGGCCGCCTCTTGCAGCAGCTGTTCGCGCGGGGATTGCACGCCGATGCAGTTCAGCCGCAACTGGCCGATCTTTTCTTCCGGCGTCATTTGCTTGAGCAGGTGTTCGATGAAGTGGACTTTGGCGGACGACGACGTCTGTTCTGCGCTGCCTTGCGCCAGAACCAGCTCGCTAGCCAGGAGCATCATTAGGATCAGCCAGGGAGTTTTGTGCATCGTCGTCCATCCCGAGGGGCCTGCCTTTTCAGCGTCCCTCATCATCGAGGTAGCGTCTACTGTCATTTGTGACAGGTGTGAATGGTTTTTTTCGACCGTTGCTGGCGCTTACCGTCCGTCTGGTGAAATGCAGTGATCTGAAAAATCAATTTGCTCCGGGGTTAAAACAACTGTACAAAAACACAGTATATTTTTTCCGACACCCCCGAGCCCGGAGAACACCATGGCCTCTCAAGCGATGAAAATCACCTTGGAACGTATCGCCCTCTTCCAATTCACCCCCACCCACTGCGCCCAGGCCCGAGCGATGCTGGGCTGGAGTGTGGAAGAGCTGTCCCGGGAGGCCGGGGTTTCGGTGGAGGCCATTGAGCGGTTTGAAGATAAGCGGGAGGTGCTGGATGTTACGCGGCTGACGTTGGCGTATCGGTTTGAGGCGCAAGGGTTGGTGTTCTTCCCTGGGTTTGCGCCGGGGCGTGGGATGAATGTGAAGGGTTCGACGCCGAATCCGATGGCGCGGGCGGATTTTGCGATGGTTGAGTGAGGCAACAGGTGATGGCATCGCCTCCTGTAGGAGCGAGCATGCTCGCGATGGTCGCCAACGATGACGCGGGGCGCCTGATGCCCCGCGGTGTTCTTTCGTTCATCGCGAGCATGCTCGCTCCTACAGGGATGAATTACGGCTTGAAGGCCGGTGTCCTTCGCGCATCGGCCAGCTGTTCATACCCATACGCCAACGCCAGCAACCGGGCTTCACTCCACCGAGGACCGAAGAAGAAGATCGAGGTCGGCACGCCTTCTTCGTCGATTCCCGAAGGCACCATGATGCCGGGGTAAC
Source organism: Pseudomonas sp. REP124 (assembly GCF_020164475.1). Classification (GTDB taxonomy): domain Bacteria; phylum Pseudomonadota; class Gammaproteobacteria; order Pseudomonadales; family Pseudomonadaceae; genus Aquipseudomonas. The sequence goes on from NZ_JAIQWX010000111.1 coordinate 12,660, forward strand.
CCGCCAGCGGCACGACGTTCATTGCAGCCGAGCCGACGTCGGAGACGAGAGCATCCAGTTGATGGGTGGTCAGCAACTCATCGATGACAACGGCATTTTCACCCTGGATTTTCCGCCAAAGCTGGTTGTAGGTTTGTTCGTCAAACACGACCTCATACGCGGCGAGCAGTGTGTTTTGGCCACGGCCTTCGTTGTTGGCAGCGTTGAATAGCAAAAGGTCTTCCATCGTCTGGGCAGGAATGCCTGTTCGGGTCGCGAGGTAACGCGGCAGGTCGCGCTTGATGCCCATGAAGAATGCCTCGTCTACACGCTCGGAGCGTGGGTCGGTCAGGTCTACGGGGATCAAGGTTGCGCCGGCGGACTGCATGAGTTCCAGGGCTTTGGAGAATTGGGGGGCGATCAGCAGCGGCAGGTCACCGCGGTCGAATTTGGCGGGGTAGCCGATTCGTTTGCCGACCAGTGAGCCTGGGCGCAACAGGGCGGTGTAATCCACGCCCGTCAACTCACGGGGCTTTTGTATCGGGTCGGCGGGATCGTCACCCGCCATGGCATTCAACAACAGGGCGGCGTCGCGCACGGTGCGAGCCATGGGGCCAGGTGTGTCGAGCTTCTGGGTGACGGGGATGATGCCGCTACGGCTCAACAGGCCAACCGTGGGTTTGATGCCCACCACACCGTTGAAAGACGCCGGGCAGATGATCGAGCCGGCGGTTTCGGTGCCGACGGTCAAAGGTGCAAACCCTGCTGCGGCCGCCGCAGCTGAGCCTGAACTGGAGCCGCAGGGATCACCGCTCAACAGATGCGGATTTTTGGTCTGCCCACCGCGACCGCTCCAACCGCTGGGAATAGCCGGGTCACGGAAATTGGCCCACTCGCTGAGATTGGTTTTACCGAGAATCACCGCGCCGGCCGCCCTGAGGCGTTGCACGATGAAGGCGTCCTGCGCAGCGGGACGCCCGACCATGGCCAGTGAACCGGCGCTGGTCTGCATCTCGTCGGAGGTGTCGATGTTGTCCTTGAGCAACACCGGAATGCCATGCAGCGGTCCACGGATGTAACCGCCCTTTCGCTCCTGGTCCATTGCCTCGGCCATGGCCAGGGCATCGGGATTGAGCTCGATCACCGCGTTGATCTTCGGACCGTTCCTGTCCAGTTTTTCCACGCGCTGTAGCAGGTGCTGCACCAGTGTGGCGGAGGTCAGTTGACCGCGATCCATCCACTGATTGATTTCATCGACACTCAAATACTCGAGCCTGGTTTCGGGGGCTGCGGTCGCTGTATTCATGAGCATCGAAAACAGCGCAACTCCGGTCAGCCGCTTCATGCGGCCGTTCAACTTTACGTCCATGTGAACATCCTTGATGACTGATAACGGGCGAGTGATTTCACCCGGTTTTCAGCCTACCGAAGCGGCGGGAAATGTCCGTCATCCCCGCCCGCAGTCGCTCGTACGAATGCTCAGCTCAACTTGTAGTCGCCTTAGCCGACGCTCTGTTGATCCTCATAAGCATGCTGCTCAACCGCCAGCCACCACGCCTCGCCCCGCCGTGGGTGCATCAGGTTGAAGGCCTCGCCCATTTGCGGCGTGGTGATCGACACGCTGCGCTCCCAGGCCAAGGCCAGGATGCGGTCGAAAGGTTCGTACCAGGCATGCATCGACAGATCGAACGTGCCGTTGTGGATCGGCAACAACCAGCGGCCTTTGAGGTCGATGTGAGCCTGCAGGGTTTGCTCGGGCTGCATGTGCACGTGCGGCCACTCGACGTTGTAGGCACCGGTTTCCATCAGGGTCAGGTCGAAGGGGCCGTACTGTTCGCCGATGCGTTTGAAGCCGTCGAAGTAGCCGCTGTCGCCGCTGAAGAAGATCCGCGTGTCGCCGTCGATCATCACCCACGAGGCCCAGAGGGTGCTGTTGCCATCGAACAGGCCACGGCCGGAAAAGTGTTGCGATGGCGTGGCGACGAAGCGCAGGCCATCGACCTCAGTGTCTTGCCACCAATCCAGTTGCCGAACCTTGCTCGCGTCGATCCCCCATTTGATCAGGGTGTCGCCCACGCCCAGCGGCGTCAGGAAATATTTGGTCTTGTCAGCAAGTCGCAACACCGCCTGATGATCCAGGTGGTCGTAGTGATCGTGGGACAGGATCACCGCTTCGATCGGCGGCAATTGCTCAAGGCTGATGGGCGGCTGGTGAAAGCGCTTGGGACCGGCCCATTGCACGGGCGAGGCGCGCTCGGCGAATACCGGGTCGGTGATCCAGAACTTGTCGCGCAGCTTGAGCAATACCGTGGAATGGCCGAGGCGATAGACGCTGTGGTTCGGCGCGGCGATCAGCGCGGCCTGGGTCAGGGGCTGCACCGGCACCGGCGCGCTGGGACGGGTGTCGCTGGGTTTGTGGAAAATCACGTTCCACATGATGCGCAGGGTTTTGCGAAAACCTTCGCGCTTGACCGGCGCGTGGTTGCGGTATTGCCCTTCTGTGTGGCGGGAAGCTTCAGGTGTGGCAGCGATATCCGCTGGAGAATTTGGGTGGGCCATGACTGAATGACTCCAGAAAAGCCGCGTGTCTCGCGACTTTCCGTTAGGGACTGTAGATGGCCAAGGCACGCAAGCATCAGCCGAACACTCTATTTTTTACTGTGCAGGATTAACAAAACATTACACTACACAGTGTACTTTCAAGGTTGCATCAAAGCCGCCGACAAGTAAACTGCTGAGTGTAATTTTTCTCTCCACCCTGCCGAAGCGTATTTATGACAGCTCCACAGCGCCTCACCGACCGTAAACGCGAAGCGATCATTCAGGCCGCGATCGCCGAATTCCGTACCAACGGTTTCGACATCACCAGCATGGACAAAATTGCCGCCACCGCCGGCGTGTCGAAGCGCACGGTGTACAACCACTTCCCCAGCAAGGAAGAGTTGTTCGCCGAGATCCTCAATCAGTTATGGGCCCGGGTGCACGCGCAGCTGGATACCCCTTATCGCCCCGATCTGCCGATGCGCGAGCAATTACGCTCATTGTTGATGGCGAAACTTCAGATGCTTGGCGATGAAAACCTCCTGAACCTGGCGCGGGTCGCCATCGGCGCCGCCATTCACTCCCCCGAGCGTGCGCAAAGCATGGTGGCGCGCATGGGCGAACACGAAGAGAGCCTGACCGTATGGATCCGTGCCGCCCAGGCAGACGGGAGGCTTAAGTCGGTCGCACCCGATTTCGCCGCTCAGCAGATCCACGGCCTGCTCAAGTCCTTCGCCTTCTGGCCGCAGATTTCCATGGGCATGCCGGGGTTGTCGGCGCCGGAACGGGAGACGGTGGTGGAGTCGGCGCTGGATATGTTCCTGGCCTGTTATCAAGTGCAATAAATGACATGGTTTTGAAGATGATTGGCCGCGCTGGCCATTGAAAATCCAGCGCGGCCAATGTGTTTCAGGATGAAACTGGCGTCGGACTATAGTGAATCTCAGTCCCCGCGACCTTCAGAGATCATCATGAGCCACGAACCCAACGACAAAGCCCCTGTCGATCACCTGCGTTTCCTTCATCCCCATGCCCACCTGGGCCCGACCTTCGGCACCGACAAATTTGCCCTGCGGGCAGAAGCCTTCGCGCGGTTCTTCGGCACCCCGACCTTCCTCGGCGCGCAGACCATTGTCGTGGTGGTGTGGGTGTGCCTGAACCTGTTCGGCGTCACCCACTTCGACGTCTACCCGTTCATCCTCCTGAATCTGGCGTTCAGCCTGCAGTCGGCCTATGCCGCGCCGCTGATACTGCTGGCCCAGACCCGCCAGGCCGCACGGGACAAGGCCCAGTCGGAAGCCGATGCGAAACACCGCGAAGAACTGGCGGTCACCAACAGCGAACGTCAGGTGCAAGCCGCGCAGAACACCGCGCAGTTGCTGCAACTGCTTGAACAGAACACCCACCTGACGCAAATGACCAAGGAACTGACCGAACGCATCGAAAGCCTGACCTCGGAAATGCATCAGCATTTCGTGCGCAAGGACGAGCGCAAGTAACCTCAAGGCAACTTCAGTGCTCGGCCCAGTTCGTCGAACAGCGTCACCACCGAGCGCAGGGCGCGGCAATCCGGGCGGGTCAGTAGCCACAGCGCGGTGTCGTAACCGTCCAGCGGATCGCTGAGCGCCTGCAGATCCTCGCCGATCAGGAAGTCCGGTAGCGCCGCTACGCCCAATCCCGCCCGCACGAGCTCAGTCACAGAAAGCATGCTGTTGCAGCGATAACCCGGCATCACGCCCGGTAACGCCTGACGACGCCAGGCCACGGTCGGATGATCGGGCAGGAAGTCGTCCGGGGCGATCCAGGTCAATGCGGCCAGGTCCGTGGCATCCACCGATTGCAGATAACCCTTGCTGGCACACACTCGATAGGAGATGTCCGCCAGACGTCGCCCTACCAGATGCTCCGGCGGTGTGCGGGTCAAGCGCAGGGCGATGTCGGCATCGCGGCGGCTGAGGTTGGCGAAGTCGTTGGACGTGCTGAGTTCGATGGTCAGCGCCGGATAGTTGGGCATGAACTGCGCCAGCGCCGGCAACAGCAAGCCTTGCAGGACCGAATCGGTGCAGGTCAGGCGCACGGTGCCGCTGATGACTTCACCGCCCTGCTCCACGCCAATGCGCGCCGCGTCCAGCGCCTGTTCGGCCCGCTCCGCCTGCTCGGCCAAGGCCTGCGCCAGAGTGGTCGGCAGGTAGCCGGCACGGCTCTTTTCGAACAGTTGCTGGCCCAGGGCGCCTTCCAGCCGACGCACGGCGCGAAAGACCGTCGACACATCCACCTTCATCAGCTGCGAGGCCCGGACCAGAGAGCCGCCGCGCACCAGCGCGAGGATCAGGGCCAGGTCGGGGTAATCCAGTCGATAGTGCGTCGGTGCATTGATCACTTGGGAAATCGCCCATATTGAGTGCGTCAACGCCAATCTATAGTGGGCCTCGGCAATCAACAAGCGCAGAGGTCTCTCATGGAAAATCGCGTCATTCGCATCGCGCTGATCGGCGACTACGATCCGCAAGTCACCGCCCACCAGGCCATCCCCGTGGCCCTCGGTTTGGCCGCCGAACACATTGGCCGCAATGTGCAGGGAGAGTGGCTGGGCACCGACAGCATCCACGCCGACACCCCGCTCGATGAATACGACGGATTCTGGTGCGTGCCGGCCAGCCCCTATCGCAGCATGGACGGCGCGTTGCGGGCGATTCGTTTTGCCCGTGAACAGAGGCGGCCTTTCCTGGGGACCTGCGGTGGGTTTCAGCATGCGGTGCTGGAATATGCGCGCAATGTGTTGGGTTGGGCGGATGCCGAGCATGGCGAGACTGCGCCCGATGCCGAACGGGCAGTGATTGCACCGCTGACTTGTTCGCTGGTGGAAGCGGTGGATGGTATTCGGTTGCGGGAAGGTTCGTTGATCCAGAGGGCGTATGAAACGTCCGAGATTCGTGAAGGTTATCGCTGCCGATACGGTGTGAATCCGGCGTTTGAGCAGGCGTTGCTGGGAGATGACCTACAGGCTGTGGGGCACGATTTCGAGCAGGGGTTGCGCGCGGTGGAGCTTAAGGAGCATCCGTTCTTTGTTGCCACGCTGTTCCAGCCGGAGCGTGCGGCGCTCGAGGGTACGTTGCCGCCGTTGGTTCGGGCTTTCGTGGATACTTGTGTGGAGCAACGATCATGATGGCCAATACGCCGCCGGCGCCTTATTACGCGGTGATTTTTACCTCGCTGCGCACCGAGGGGGATCAGGGGTATGCCGAGGCTGCAGCCAGGATGGTGGAGCTGGCGCGAGAGCAGCCGGGGTTTCTGGGGGTGGAGTCGGCGCGGGGGGAGGATGGGTTGGGGATTACGGTTTCTTATTGGGACAGTGAGGCGGCGATTCTGGCGTGGAAGCATCATCCGGAGCACAGTGCGATTCGCGAGCGGGGGCGGTTGACTTGGTATGCGCGGTGTCATACCCGGGTGTGTCGGGTTGAGCGGGGTTATGAATTTAGTCTGTAGGTTCTTTAGTGGTCTCAAGATAGTCATCGCGGGCAAGCCCGCTCCCACAGGTTACGGGGTTGTCTGGAAGAACACCGTCCACTGTGGGAGCGGGCTTGCCCGCGATGAGGCCATAAAAGACACCACAAAAACCTCAGCCTTGCACCAACTGGCGAACCGCCGAAATCTCCGGCACTTCCCGCCGATTCATGTACACCCGCAACGGCTCGGTGATGTTGATCCGCTCGTCGATGTTTTGATCCAGCAACAACTGAATCAGCTCCCGCTTGAGGGTCATGGTGGACTCAGGCCCGGCGACCCAGACAAATTCACTGGCCGCAATGATGCCGTCATCCGCCACATCCATCCCGAACGAGTCCTCGCTGAAACGCACGATGTAGTGCCCGGTCTTGCGATTGAGGCCGACAAAACCCTGGAGCTGGTCGGCGGCCTGGCAGATGAGTTGGGAAGTGATGCGCATGGTCAACCTCACAGAAAAGTGATCATCGGTTAACACGCAAAGTCAGGGGTTTTTCCCTCTGCCGGGGAAATGGCCGGGGCCAGATTACGGCAAATGAGTGCACGAAAGCTGTGATCGAAATCAGCTTTATGTCGGTCTCGCGATAGCGTCCGACACGCTCAATTGTTAAAAGGGAGGTCTTCAAAAAGTCTCGCGAAAGGATCTCGACCATGTCTGCAACTTTCACCAAGAGCACTTTGCTGCTGAGCCTGTTGCTCGGCCTGTCTCAATTTCAAGCCCAGGCCCAGGCCGCCAACGCGCCCAGCCCCGCGGCTCTGGCGACACGATTGGGCATTCCCAACCCGGCGGTGATCGCCCACCGAGGCGCGTCCTTCGATGCACCGGAATCCACGGCTGCCGCCTACAAAACCGCCCGCGACCTGGGCGCCGATTACCTGGAACTCGACCTGCAACGCAGCAAGGACGGCGTGTTGTTTGCCTTGCACGACGACAACCTGCAACGCACCACCGACGTCGCCACCAAGTTTCCCGAGCGCAAGGACAGCCCGGCCCATGCCTTCACCATGGCCGAGCTGAAAACGCTGGATGCCGGCAGCTGGTTCAATGCTGCCTACCCCGATCGCGCGCGGCCTTCGTTCGCGGGGCTGAAGATCCTGACCCTCGACGAAATCATCGACATCGCCCAAGGCAATCCTCTGCACCAGCCGGGGCTGTACATCGAGACCAAGGAGCCGAAGCAGTTTCCCGGGATCGAGCATGATTTGAAGATGAAGCTCCAGGACCGTGGCTGGTTGAGTCCGGCAGGTTCCAAGCTGGGCAAAAGCGAGCTGGCGGTTGGTCAGGGCAAAGGCAAGGTGGTGTTGCAGACCTTCGAGAAGAGCAGCCTGGAACTGCTGCAGAAGGAAATGCCGAAGGTGCCGAAGATCCTGTTGCTGTGGGTTGGCGAAGGCAATATCGAGCCGGCGTCGAAGGTCACTTTTGCCGACTCCGGCGAGAAGGACAAGGCCGCTTACTACGCCAAGCAGCAGCCCAAGGACAAGGCAGAGTTCCATCGTTGGGTTGACTACGCCAAGGCCCAGGGCGCGATTGGCACCGGGCCGTCTGCGGCGCTTACCAAGGGTGGCGATCAGAGTTATGCGGATCTGGTGCAGCCGTGGATGAACCAGTACACCCATGACCAGGGGATGTTGGTGCATGTGTATACCGTGGATGATGCGGTGGATTATCAGAAGGTGATGGATGCGGGGGTCGACGGGATCTTCACCAACCGGGCTGCGGAGTTGTTGAAGTTCTACAAGCGGCCGGCGGCGGCGAGTGTGGGGCAGGTTTTGCAGAACAACGGTTACTGATCACACCGAAGATCCCCTGTCTATGTAGGAGCCGAGCTTGCTCGCGATGAACCTGAGAACGCCGCGTGGTGTCAGATACCCAGCGTTATCGTTAACGACCATCGCGAGCAAGCTTGTTCTGGTCAAGTATTTCCGGACACCAGTTACGGTATTTAGGCCGCCCGTTGCTCCATGGCTATTGGCGACAAGTAATTGTTGTAGCTGTGGAGCCTTATCAGGTTGTAACGCATAAAGAATTGGGTCATGTCAGCCT